>JBGSMF010000486.1:0-10405 GCA_041740315.1 Thermoflexales bacterium | reverse complement strand
CTCAGACCAGCCCTACTCGCCAGTATACCATACTGGCGCGGATGGAGTTGGAAGCCCATTTTCATCTTTGGTGGAGAGCGCAGCTCATGTCGTCTACTCAGCATCCTGAGCGGAGCAGCGCGCCCCTTCGACTTTGCTGCGCTCCGCTCAGGGTGCGCGCTGCGCAGTCGAAGGGTATGGCTGAGTAGTTACAAAATTATTTTCAATGATGAATTGGCAGAGGCGGCTAAAATCCCCAGATTTATCCACATAGCTTCTGTGAGTTGTTTTCATTTATATTTTCTGATTCCCTTGCACTTTTAGAAAAGCGGCGCGCTGTCCAAGCTGGGACATAATATGGACTATCCTACCCGCCTTCGCATTTGATTCTCCTTACTCCCTCAGGTCCATGGTATCGCCGGTATTTTTCCTCCCTCGTTTTCTCTGTCGCCTGAATCGCTCGCTCTGGGCAAAAGCTGTAACAACGCATACAGTGCATACACGCCCCTAGAAATCGTATTCCCTCCTTGCCCATCTCGATGTTCTTTACCGGACAGTTCCTGACACACCAGCCACACCGGGTGCATCTCTCATCTGCTGAGAATTCTGCCAACATCACTTTTTCGAATGGTTCGGCTCCCCGCTGGAGCGCTCCTCCCAAACGCCCAAACACATCTGTCCCTTCTTGATAGGGGCTTTTCTGATGGATGCGCTTTGCCAATACCTCGGCTTTTTCCCGCGCCTTTTTCAAATATCTCTTTACCTTCTCAGGTGGCGGCACAGGGAACACGTCCACCCAAGGAATGTAAAAATTGTTGGGCATCATCACATTGGCGCACAGAAACAATTTGTATCCCTTTTCCGCCAACCCCTTTGCTGCGTACCAGGCTGTATCTCCTGCCCAGTATCCCGCGCTCGTGATCGCAAACAGTAGGGTTCCCTCTCCCGGCGCCAATTCGCGCAGAAACTCTCGAAATATGCGTGGCGCAAAGGATGAACGGACAGGGAATGCAATGCCCAACAAATCCCACTCGGCGGGACTCACACTGACAGCGGGTACATCTTCGCACGACACTGCCCGAACAGTATCGCCAAGTGTTTCCAGATGTTCTTTCAAGAGGCGTACTACCCAAGCCGTATTCCCTGTGCCACTAAAATAGCATATGTTGATTTTCATTGTTTCCACCACTTTATGAGCAAGATAGCCTAGTTCCTGCCTCAAAACCCTCTACTTTGTCATTGCGAGAACCCAAATCGCCGGTGGGCGATATGCCAAAAATCAGAAACTTGTTGGCTACCTGTCATTCTGAGAACTCAAATCGTCTCTGGCGCTATGCCAGGGGTAAGAAACTTGAAAATGTCACTCTGAGGACGCGTAGCGCCTGAAGAATCTCGGTGTTGAGACTCTTCGCCGTCCTTTGGACGGCTCAGAGTGACAAGTTTCTGGGTAGCTTGGTCAGCCATCCTTTGTGTGAAAAAGCGCCGCCTCGCCCCATCGCGCCCAAAACAGCAAGATAAGAATTGTCCCATCAATCAGCATCTCGAAACCGACAAGGGGCATTAAAAACGGAATCCACAAGAGGGTGGTGGCACACACGAGCACCGCTGCCCAAAAGCCCCACACGCGCTCGCGGAATAAGCCCCAGGCAGACAGTCCCCGCAGCGAAGCAAAGTACAGGAACACCGGCAGCAGCGCGATGGGCTGTTGGCTGAACAGCTCGTCGAACTCGGGCCACGCGATGTGTGGATAGAGATTGCCAATTACGCCCAAGTGCATCAACACCACGGTTGCGCAATCGGCCATTTCAATGATGGCATAGATGGCCAGCATCACGGCCACTATGCGCACCAGCCGCTTGCTGCGCGCCAATGCTGCCCCGCTCACGCTGCACCCTGCCGCTTGGGGAAGAACATCCCGGTACGCGCACGGTAGTCGGCATACGCTTGCCCATAACGCAACAGCAGATCTTTCTCCTCTTCCACACTCCACCAGTACCATACCGGCAGATACAGCAGCGAAAAGACGGCCAGAAATGGCGAGTTGACCAGCAACGCAAGGACCAGCCACAAGGGGGCTTCGCCCAGGGCCTGCGGATGGCGAATTTTTCCATAGATGCCGCCGTACATCGTGTGCGACTTGTCGGGAGCCATCGCTTCTTTGCCCGCGTCGCGCACACCCCAGAGCATGACCGCCATTGCTGGGATGCCGACCAGCGCCGCGAGAGCGACGTTTACCGCATACGGCCAGGGAAATCGCGCCGGCAGTGGGTCAATGGGTAGTGGATACCAGCGATAGATCACGTAATTGAGCGACGCCAGCGCCATAGGAATCATCCCTATCAAGCGATATTGCCCGCAGCGCTTGTACGCTCGCTCGCCGATTTTGCGCTCCAGGTGCGCCGGGCGCACGCTGAGCACATACAACACCGAGAATACGATTGAGGAAACAATCAATACGGCAAAATTCAACCAACCCAATGCCATTTCAGAATTCTCCTTTTGTTGTTTGACATAATCCTGAGATAACAAGCTCAAACCCGCGCCGCAACTGCATTTCCAAATCCATCTGCTCTGGCGCAAAGGCCCACAGCAACAGTGTGCCTTCCATGATGGCCCCCAACGCAATGGCCGCTTGGCGCGCGCTGGTGGAACAAAACTCACCACCGTCAATCCCTTCTTGGATCACAGGCGCAACCATATCAATAAAGCGTTTGTAGAAAGCGCCCAACAGTCGCCGCACCGGCTCCTTGCGCAAGCCCAATGCGTAAAACTCGTACAGAATCGGCATCAGCGGGCGCATCCGCGACAGATCACCCACCAACGCCTCAATGAAGCGCGCGAGGCGCAGCCGGGCCGAATCCTGCTTACCTCCCAAAACTTGCAGGGCCGCCATTTCGCTACTGAATAGATGCTCCATGATTGCGCCGATGAGCGCCTCTTTACTCTTAAAATATAGGTACACCGTCGCCTTGCTAATCCCGGCCCGCTCGCTAATGTCTTCCATCCGCGCCTTTTCAAAACCATGCTCAGAAAACTCTGTCATCGCCGCATCGAGGATTTGCGCCATGCGCTCCTCGCTCACATCAGGCTTGGGTGACATTTATACCTCCCTGCGATAATAGCTTACTAGAATGCAAACTTTTTTCCGCCCGCTGCCTGATGCTCAACAGCATCTTGCGCTCCATGACAAAGGTAATAGATTCTGTGATGCGCCATACTGCCTCCATGCCCTGGTTATATGCCAGTCTTTGACGAGTAAAAAGACGTGTGACGTCATCACCCGACGGTTCAAGAAAAAACTGCCAGCTTGCGATGGCATAGCCCTTGGGCATTTCTTCTGCATAGACGACGGCTTGCTCTGTTTTTGGATCGGCGCTGATCAGGACGAGAGAGCGGCCAGGATCAACATCAACCACGCTAAAGCAAGGGTAGCCTGGAGGTCCCATTCGGACGAGATCGCCAACCCTCAATTCTTGAAGCTCTGGGATGATGCGGTCCACCGTATGAATATTGCAACCGGCCAAGTTTTCCAGCCCATCGTAGCTGTACAAGCCGCCGCGGCCCTGCCCGATCTGCGCCAGCCACTGCCACACGCCAGCAGCCGGCGCGTGGATGACGATGGCCCGGGTGTAGCCCATCTGTGGCAAAGGCACCAATTCATCACCCGGCAAAGGACGCCGCGCTTCCTCTTCAGTCACGCCCCAGCGATTGTACCAAGTCCGAATTAGGGGCGACGAAATCAAAACCCCGGCGACCTGGGCCGCCCCTAGCAAAGTTTCACCTGCGTTTGTCAATCGAGATTTGCTGTTTGACATTTTTATTCCTTTCGACTCACTTTTCTCCTAATTGCCAGCCGGCCGCTTCCCACGCTTTGCGCATCACAGGGTTGCGGCGCAGGTAGGCATCTACCGTTGCTTTAGGGACCGTGTTCAGCGGACACGAAAAGTTTACACAGTTGGCGCAGTGGATTTTTGTCGTTCATTTCTCCATTCCTAGTTTTACCGGGCAGTAGATGTTGTTGCACGCCCGGCAGACAAAGCGCGTAATGTCCCATACCGCCAGCGCGTTCAATACAGCAAAAACGACCAACGCAGCTACATTCTGCCACAACCAAAACAGGGGGAACCCAACAATCAAGACAAGCCCTACCATCACCAGCGCGATTTCCCATCTGGCATATGGCCCTGGTTGGCGCGGAAACAAGCGCGCGATCAGGCCGGGTAGCACATGCCCACAACGCGCCTTGCATGGACACTTGGCGCAGAAAGCGTAAACGATGCCAAGCATCCCCGCTACGCTGAGCGCCAGGTACCCAGTGCCTAGCCCTGGCGAGATCCCAATCAGCACTCCTGCCGCCACCGCAACAGCCACACCAATCAAAGTGATGCTCAAAATCCCATGAACTTGAATGGTATCCCGTGACATTTTTTCCTCTTTGGAATAATAACTGACTGGTAAGTTATTTATAGTTTACTCTTATTCTATCTTCTTGTCAAGTTTCCAACTAGGCTATTGGACTGATGTTGCGGGGCTAGGTCGGAACAGACAAAATGGTGGTGGCGGTAAGCGCCAAAAGGCTGGCTTTGATGGGTAAAAAGGCGTGTGGTGTCATCACTCAAAGGCTCTAGAAAAAACTGCTCGGCCCCGGTGTTGCTCTCTGCCTTGTGATACTAGTCAACTACACCCTCGTTTACATATCGAGTCAGTTCGCCCACACTCAATTGGTTAATGCCTAGTTTATCTAGCGTGCGCCCGCGCCGCCAATAGTCGGTGCGGTGGATAAAACACGCCAAACGAATAATACTGTCCATCCCGCGCACTGATACCCCGTAACGCTGTCCCAGCATCGCCATCGGCACCAGGCTCATCGGCACGTCTTCAAAGATATAGCGGTGGTTCAGCGTGGCTGGAGCATTGATGCCATAGTAACCCGACTGGTTATGAATGGCTTCGTTGAGATCTTCACCGGTGGCGTCGTAGGCCATCTTGAGCCACTCTTGCGCGGTCTGGGCGCGAATGCCCAACGAGGCGGCCACCGTCACCCGCTCTCGATCCAATACCTCCAGCACGCGCGCCACCGAAGGCGTCACGCCATCAATGTAAAATTGAAAGTCGCCGCCGGTAGATTCGATGCGCCCGGCGTTGAGGATGGTGAGGGCCGGGTGAAAAATCGCGCCCATGTTGTTCAGACCGGTGTGCAAGACGCTCGTGCCATCAATGTATTGCGGATAAGCCGGGGCCAGCGCATCCAACACTTGGGCTGTGCGTGTGGCTGGCAGGGCTGCCACTGGCACGGCCTCCTTGATGCGAAAGATGCGCGCCTGAGCTGGGCCTTCGGAGCGGCTGGCATAGATAAAGGTCTCGGCTTCCGAAACCGTCACGTCAGCCTTGCACTGATTATCGCTCAACACTTTGGCAAATTCGATCGCCCCGCAGGTGCGGCCAGGGTGCAGCACGACAATTTGCCCATCGCGCAAATGGGGCGCAGCAGTTTTGGCAATATCGGCGTGCGCCGAAGAAGGCACGACAGCCATCACGATCTGTGCGTGTTCCAAAGCCTCTTTCATATCCGATGTGACTCGCGTCAGGCGGCCAAAGCCGTGCGGGCCTCCCTCGTGGCTTTCCAGTTCGATCCCGCGCCGTTTTTTGATCACGGCAATGTTCTCCGCTGTGCGATTGTACAGCGTGACCGGGAACCCCATCAAGGCCAGGTGCGCGGCCATGGCTTTGCCGCCGTGGCCGGCGCCGACAACGGTATAGTTTGTTTTCTCGACCATTGAATCCTCCTTGTGGCTCAGCCAATCGGTTACTCAGTTGCAGGTTGACCGATCGACCAACTATTGATTGATTGCTCGTAACTACTCAGCAGCCTGAGCGTCCTTCGACCTTGCTCAGGATGAGCGCCGCGCTCCTTCGACTGCGTTTCACTCCGCTCAGGCTGCGCGGCGCGTAGCCTGTTCTGTCGGCAGACAGGTCGAAGGATGCCGGCTGAGTAGTTACGATTGCTCATTGATCGGCTGACACACACGCACCGCGTGAATCTATGCGGGTAACCACCTGCCCACGCGCAAAGGGATTATGACGCAAGTGCGGCGCATCCAAGATGCCTAAAGTCACTGCTCGCGCCAGCGTGGGCGGGTCAGTGAATGGATCGGATACCTCCGGCTCCGCCAGCGCGCGAATGGCATTTAGCATTGTCTGAGCGCCTCGCGCCAGTTCTTCTTTGCGTTGCTGCACGGCAGGGTCGGCGGTCATGTCCGGCTGGCCGCGCACCGCGTTTTCGATGGCGCGGCGCGCCAGTTTGCAGGACTCGATAATGTCATCGGCAGTTGCAGCGTGATGAGCTTCGGTGTGGCCGACTATGTGAACGATGTGCGGCTTGACCGCCATTTGCAAATAGACGCTGGCGGCCAGGTGAGCGCGCGCGGCGTCGGCATCCAGCGGGTAACTGAGCAAGCCGGTGCGCGTTTGTTTCCAGATGCGAAAATCCACCCCGGCCAGTGGCGCAATCGTTTCCAGCATTGCCAGCATCTTGGCCAAATCCATCGCGTCTGAAAGGCCCGGAGGGCTGTTGAACATCAATTGGGCAATGTAATCGCGCACGCCAAACGCGCGGGCATTATAGGCCGAGAGATACGCTGAAACGACGCACACCACATCGGGTGCGTCTCGCATTCCCCAATGATGCGGCTCGTTCAGTTCAACAGGGATGCCGCGCTGCCCATACCACGCCATCACTTGTTGATGCTCGCGGATCGAGCCTTCCAGGTCCCACGGCCCGCGCCCGTCCATCTGGTTGAACCAGTAAAGCGGGATGGCGCACCAGGCAATGTTGATGGTGTCCACATACATCTCTGCCAACCGAATGAAATCATCCGTGCCAGAGTAGGTGCGCAGCAGTGGGTAGTTGCCCCGGCGGCCGGCGGCATACAGCGCGGCGTAATCCTCGGCGCTGCGCACCGGCACGCCGCCTGCTCCCTTGCGGCGGGGGTCCTGGCGCTCGGGATGGAACAAGTTTTCTTGCGCATCTTGGTCAATGCCTAGCGAAATCACATCCAGCACCTGCGCCTCGGCAATTTTTTCAATGCCCTCAACGGTGGCTTCCATTGTTGGCAAACCGAAATGATGACGGATAATTGGGTATGGCGTTTTCCATTGGATACGCTCAACCGCTGTTTGAGGAAAATCCATCTCGGTTGGCTGCGCGTGCGCTTGGCCTTTAAGATAGGCCAACACTACCTCAGCCGCTTCGCCACCTTCAAACACCCGCTCAAAGAACCCGAGCGCGCGGGCGCGTTCAGCCACCGGCGGCGTGCCGCCAAAGGCAAAGCGCACCCCCGCCGCATGCAAGTCATCGGCGGCCTCGGCAAACTGGCCCAAGAGCCGTTCGCCTGTCTCTGGCGTCAGCCGGTACGACACGCCCACCAGGAGCTCGCCGAGCGCAGTCGAAGCGTCGGCCTTTTCGCGCTGCGCCGCTTCCAACACTTGCTCGACCGATACCGCCGGCCCCAGAAATACCGTGCGCCAGCCGGCTGCTTCGGCCAGCCGCAAAAAATTCATCACGCCAGCTACATGGACACATTCGCCCAATGCGGCGGCGACAATAGTTTTCATTCCGCGCCTCCTTTGGAAACAGGCCCTACCAACACCTTGTCTATCCGCTTGCCATCCATATCTACTACCTCAAAGCATATCCCTCCATATTCAAGGCGATCTGCCACTGTCGGGATGCGCCCCAGGTGTGTCATGATAAAGCCACCTAGCGTCTGATAGTTTCCCTCTTCTTCCCCGGGCAATTCCTCCAGTCCAAAATGTTCTTTTAACTCATCTATGGACAACAATCCATCCAGCAGCCACGAACCGTCTTCACGTTGAACTATCTCTGGCTCGTCTTGGCCGCCCTCCAGCGAAATGTCGCCGACAATCGCTTCAAGAATATCACTCATTGTGACCATCCCTGCCACCCCTCCATACTCATCCATGACCAATGCAATATGAGAGCGGTGTGCTTTGAATGACTCTAACGCCTTCAACGCCGACATTCTTTCAGGGATGAACAGCGGCGATTGTCCCATGTCTTTCGGATTGGATTGCTGGCCCTCCAGACAACGGGACATGAAATCTTGGGCCCGCATCACGCCCAGCAGGTTGTCAATATTGCCTTGGGCAACCGGGAAATAAGAATGGGGGCTGGCTATCACTTGGCGTTCGAGTTCTTGAGGCGAGCTTTGCAAGTCAAGCCACTCGATTTCAGTTCGCGGCGTCATCAGCGAGCTGATGCGGCGGTCCCCCAGACGCAGCATGCGTTGCACCATATCTTCTTCAGCCTTCTCTATCACCCCGGCCTGGACGGCTTGCCGGATCACAATTTTGATCTCGTCCTCAGTCATGGGTAGCTCTGCTGAAGCATGCACTCCCAACAGTTTTAACACCACCTGCGTCGAAACGCTCAGCACAGAGACTAGCGGAGAAACCAGCGCATTGGAACGGCGATGGCTGAAGCAATTCGTTCGGCATTACTCAAAGCCAACTGTTTAGGCGCCAATTCGCCTATAACAAGCGACAGGTAGGTAATGGCAGACACCACCACACTTACGCCAATCGCCTCGCCATAAGCGGCCAACTGTGGCGCCTGGCTTATACTTGCCGCCAATTTTTCCGCAAGCGTCGCCCCGCCAAATGCGCCTGCCAGCACTCCAACCAGCGTAATGCCAATCTGAACCATTAGTGTCAACTTAAGAGCCGCTGTCAAGTTGACACCAATGAATCTGAACCGTGGAAAGAAAGCGATTTGGCGCAACCGCCAAGTTGAGCGCCGCGCGCGCTCCCTAGTTGCCGTCCTCGGCGAGGCGCTAAAGCCGCGCCTTGTTAGCAGAGATGACGGCAATCTCAGACATGGCAAACACGCCATTAACAACGATCAGTAAAAAGATGATGAGCATCTCACTACCGGCAGCAAGCATTCGAACCTCCAAGCAGATTGGCGATATCAATGATCAGGCGCGCCTTTGGTGCGCCCCATCCAAGACAGGTCAGCCATTTCAAAATACTGCCTAAAGATGCGATAGTACATCAGCTCTTCTTTGGTGTTGAGCACCCAGCCATTAGGCAGCGCGCGCGCGTTCTGAAAATCGGCGTCGCTCACTTGCCCCTCGGCGTGCTGCGCCAGTTGCTCGCCTACGCCTGCGCCTTCCCAGAATTTAGCCTTGGTTCGATTCAAAATGGATTCTGGCAGCGCGCCGTCCATCGCCCGGCGCAAAATCCACTTTTCCACGCCATCGCGCAATTTATATTCCGTCGGGATGCGCAAGGCATAACCCACCACGTCAGGATCAAGAAAGCCCACGTGCGCTATAGTACCATGCGCCGATGCGCAGCGGTCAACCCGCTGCAAGGCTGTATTGTGCAATCGTCCAGTAATATCTATCAACTCATCGGGCAACTGCGCCGGGTCGAGCGATTTGAGATATTCATAGCCCGCAAACAATTCGTCGCCGCCTTCGCCCGAAAATACGGCGGGGACGTAATCAGAGGCCGCCTTCGCCACGAGATAATTTGTGATGCTCGACCGCACCAGCAGCGCATCAAAGGATTCCAGGTGATAAATTACTTGAGGCAAGACGGCTAGCATATCTTCAAAATGCACAATGACTTCGTGATGGTCTGACTTGATATAATCCGCTGCCACGCGCGCGTGTTCCAAATCGGGCGCGCCGGGCACGCCTGCCGCAAAGGTGTGCAATGTTTTGACGTGGGGGTGAGCCAGCGCGGCCATCGTGCTGGAATCTAACCCGCCCGAAAGCCACGCGCCCACCTCGTCAGCGCCAATGCGCCCGGCGACTGAAGCCTCCAAGCGGCGGCGCAGTTCGTGTGCAATGTGTTCAGGCGGATCAGAGAGCGTCGGCTGTTTTTCCAGTTTGTAGTACTGCTGCATCTGCCGGCCGTTGTATTGATGGCCGGGCAAGAGTTCATTCACATCGCTAGTGATTTCCAACAACGCCTTGACTTCCGAAGCAAAGCATAGCGCCTGGTCGTCAGTCCAGCCATAGTACAGCGGCGCAACGCCGAGAGGATCGCGCTTGAGGACCCAGCCGTGCGGGGTTGCTTGGGCCGAGGCAAAATGTCCATCGCCCGCGCCGTCTTGCGCGATGTGATTTTGCCTGAGCACGGCTGCCGCGCTGGCTTGCGGCTGTGTCCAAACGATGCCCAGCGTTACGCCATTGGTCTCGATAACATCGCACCCGGCCGGGCCGCGATGCGCCAGTTTGCCCAACATTCGATTAACCTGTTCTTGTTTTCCTGTTTGTATAGTTCCTGCAATGCCTGACATTGTATTGTTGCCTCCTGTGCCGCTAATTTTGAGATTATACTTGTTTGTATTGTTCAACATCTAGCACGAAAACCGTTGCCCATGCTGTTTTAGACT
>JBGSMF010000485.1:0-18716 GCA_041740315.1 Thermoflexales bacterium | reverse complement strand
TGCAGCCTGCCTGGCGCAGACAGGGTGTGGGGATACGTTGGCTGTGTTATTTCCAATAAACTCTAATTCTAACCTGCGGGAGGGTAGGCTGAATATTGCCTTTCAAGAACCAATTTGGTTCAAAGCCGACCCGCCTAGTTTGGCTCCTGCAGCTTGTAGAGTGCCTTATACTCGCTGATTTGCTGGCGCAGGGTGACGCGCTGGCTGATAGCCTCCTGAAGGGGGGGAACCAGGCGTTGGTTCCAGCTTGTGTCAAGTGTGGCAATGCTTTCCAGCAGGTCTTCAAGTGGGTCTAGCAGGTGGTTAAGCACTGGTTGGGCAAGCCATGCCAAGATTCCCTTGTCCTTTTCGTCCGAAAACCATTCTTCTCGCAAGGGAATTACGATGGTCAGGCTGATATCGTCAATCATTTGCGGAATGCCGGCGATGATGCCGCCGATTCGGTCTAGCACCTCGCGCGCTTTTTGGCCGACGCTCAAAGGCAGCAGTTTCAGAATCGAGTCAAAAAAAGCGCCTAGCGCCAGGGTGACGGGGTTGAACTCATCCAGAGCCCGCCCGATGGCGTCTTCGAGCAGCCGCAGACTGCCCGATAGCTCGCTCAACTTTTGTTCCAGCCAGGCCAGGCTTTGGCGGATTTTGGGCAGGCCGGCTTCAAGCCTTTGCAGAGCTTGTTGCACAATTTGGATACCGTCTTTTGCCAACTTGGCTGCGCCGATAGTCAGTTTGAGCGACCCGCCGGTGGTTTCTAGCCCTGTCAAGGCCGATTGGTCAAGCGGCACCTGGTCAAGTTTTTTGTACAACTGCACCAGGCCCCACAGTTGCTCAATGGTGCCAGATAGTTGCTCTATTTTGCCGGTGAGCGCCTGATCATGGGTAGTGCCCCATTGCCAGGCGGCCACGGCGCTGGCCGTGGTCGCCAGCACCCCGCTGCCCAGCAAGGCCACCATAAAGCGGCGCCTGGAAACAGTTTGCTCAATCGCTTCAGCCACTTGCGATTGCGGCGCAGGTTCACGCGCAGCTTTTGCCAGGCGCAATAGCGTCTGATCATCCAGCATGTTCAACTGCTGTGCGATTTGGCCCACCAGAGCATTGCGCTGATCGGGCGTCAAGGGTGGTTGCATCAGAGTCATCAAACTTCCTTTCCCATCAATTCATCAATTCATCAATTGAGAATATTTCCTACTTGACATCGGGTACAAGCTAGTCTATGATATTTATCAGCTATAGGGTGCGCCAAGGGATAGGCAAGGATGTTCCATGTACGGATCTCATAAGGAACAGAATTGGACGTATGTCCTCAGAGGCACCGGGGCATGGAATAGTTGCTCGGTGATTCAGGCCAAGCTGGCCGAGCATGGCGCTTGCAGCTTTACCCGCTGGGCGCCTGGGCCACCCAACTGGCAATTCCGTTTTGATACACACCTGACCGCCGGCCAGGTTCAGGCCGTGCTGGGTGATCTGTTGGAGCGTTATCATGTTACGTTGGAAAGGGCAAGGTGACGCGCTCATTTTAAGAGTCCGATGTACCCCAGCCGTTCTAGCTCGGCGTCTTTTTCCCGCCAATTTTTATTAACCTTGACCCACAATTCCAGGAACACTGGCTTTTCGGTCATTGTTTCAATGGCCTGGCGGGCGCCCGTGCTGATGCTTTTGAGCATCTTGCCGCCTTGCCCAATCAAAATGCCTTTTTGGGTTGCTTTTTCCACATAAATCGTCGCGCTAATATAGGTCTTGTCGTGTGAGCGTTCTTTCCATTCACCCACCACCACTGCCACCGCGTGCGGGACTTCTTGATGAACGTGCTGCAGCACCTGTTCGCGGATTAACTCGGCAGCCACCTCGCGCTCGGTGCGGTCGGTCAGGGTATCTTGGTCGTAATAGAGGGGACCTTTCGGCAGGCGGGCGATGATCATCTCCAACAATCGCTCGCGATTATACCCCGATGTAGCCGATAGCATGATCCAATCGTATCGTGGGGCGGGTTGAGAGCCGTCTGCTTGCTCGAGCGCCGGCAAGGGGGTGTCGCGGGCCAGCAAGGCCCAATAAGCTTGCAGGTGTGGCTCGATGTGGTCGGGCGAGAGTAGGTCGCATTTGTTGAGCGCCAGGATGACGGGGCGATCGCTGCTGGCGTGGATGAGGGCTGCAATTTGCCGATCTTGGTCTTTTGGCAGAGTCGCCCCATCAACAAGAAATACAAGCACGTCGGCTTCGGTGATGCAGTTGGCGGCTATGTCTACCATCACTTTACCCAAGCGGTGCAGCGGTTTATGGATGCCGGGTGTGTCTATAAAGATGATCTGTGCATCAGGTCGGGTGAGAATGCCTAACTGGCGCACACGTGTGGTCTGGGGCTTGTCTGAAACAATGGCAACCTTTTGCCCCATGTAAGCATTAAGCAATGTGGATTTGCCCACATTAGGCTTGCCTATGATTGCCACATAGCCAGAGCGATAGGCGTTTAACGTTTCGCGTTCAGCGTTCAAGATTCAATCTCCAATCCTTCAACTGTGCTCAAGATGAGCCTCCAATCTCCAACTTGAATGGATTAAAATCAGTGTTATAGTCATAGTAATCCTCGTCCTCGGCCTGCTTGAGTCGGTTGACAATCCAGTAGGTGATGGGTGTCAGCAGCGCTTCCACCCCACATTTAAAGATATAGTTGGTTAGCACCAATGTCAGCCAGATAGCCGGAACAAAGCCAGGCACCCCAAGCAGCGTAGCCAGTGTGATAAAGAGGATTGTGTCTACCCCTTCACCAACCAGTGTGCTGCCAAGGGTGCGCGTCCACAGCCAACGCCCCTTGGTCAGGATTTTCATTTTGGCCAGCACGAACGAGTTTGAAAACTCGCCGCCAAAGTATGCGGCCAGGCTGGCAGCAATGATAGCCCCGCTGCTCACGCCGCCCAGCACGGCATCGTATTTGCCCTGCCCAACGGCGGTTTGCCACATCGCCTCGCCGGGCAATTTCCCCACCAACCAAAATGTTGCGCTCATCAGCGCGGCGCACCCAAACCCTGTCCAGATGACGCGCCGGCTGCGGCGATAGCCGTACACTTCGGTCAGCACGTCGCCAAAGATATAGCTCACCGGAAAAAGCAGCGTGCCGGCGTCAAAGGCCAGCGGCACATTGAAAAGCGATAGACCCCAATCTACTATCTTGGCCGATGACGCAACATTGCTCACCAGCAAGATGGTGACAAACAGGGCCATGACCAGGTCAAAATACTTGTAGCGCATAATGTTCTACTCGTCGCGCAAAGCGCTTGCTCGTTTTTCCCACAAGCGGCAAAACGCGCACAGCCCTGGCGCGCTGGTGGGCTGTCCGCACTTGGCGCAGGCAGCCAGTTCAACTTGCTCGGCTTGCTGAGCAAATAGTCCCTCTGCGCGCGCCTTGAGAAAGCTCAGGTAAAATTGCAATTTGGCGCCGGGGCGGTCCCTTTCTATCTGGTTGAGCAATTCTTTATAATAGATGCTGGTCGAGCCAAGCGCAAAGGGACATTCATCGTAGATATAGTCAATTCCGCGCACCAGGGCATAGGCAGCCATCTCGCGTTCGTACATGCGGCAGAGCGGTTTGACCTTGCGAGCCAGGCCGGGTTTGTCGGCGGGCAAGACGGGCGCTTGGCGCACCAGGTAGCCGCCTTGCCAGGTGAGCGCATTGCCAAAGAGCACCGCCGCTTCATCGTCCAGGTTGTGGCCGGTTGCCAGCACGGCATAGCCGCCGTCGCGCGCAACCCGGTTCATGACGTGCCGCTTGACCAGGCCACACACGCTGCACGGTTTGCTTTGCCCGCGCATGGTGCGCGCCGCCACTTGGGGAATTGCCTCTCCGTACACTTGGGCAATATCTACCACATGTAACGTGGGGTGAAAATCGGGCATTGGGTATTGAAGCTTGGAATTTTGAATTTGAAGTTTAAAATTTAAAATTTTTTCATGCGATTGTTCAGAGTAATTTACCCCGCCATCAATGCCCAACCCAATGTATAGCCCATCTGCCTGGTAGCCTTGGCGCAGCAAAATATCCCACAAGCTCAGGCTGTCTTTGCCGCCAGATACCGCCACCAATACCTTGTCGTCTGGCGTGAACATTTTGTATTTCTCAATAAAGCGCTGTGCTTGTTGAGGAACCCACTCTAGAAAGTGCACATCGCACAATGCCAGTTTGTGCTGGCGCATGTTGATGACGGCCGGGTTGCCGCATTTTCTACACTTGGTTCCGCTTTTCATCATTCTGCTCTTGGGCTCGTTCCACCAGAAATCACAGCAACCAGTTTAACTTCATCGCCTTCTTCCAGCAACACGGCCTCGTTGATCAACTTGCCATTCCGCACAGCCAGCACGGCTTCTGGGTCAAGCCCTACTTTGATTATGGCGTCGCGCACGGTCATGCCGGCCCGAACTTGCCATTGCTTATTGCGAAAAGTGATATTGACCATATCATTACACCAGGATCAATCCAACTCAATTATTCTAGCCATGCTGGCCTTGATTATAACCTCTCAGCACAAAAATACAACCCCTCCAGGGTTCGCCTAGAGGGGTTGAGGCTACTCGCGGGTTAGTTCATACGCGAGTATGTTTTTAACTCCCAGCCGCCTCGCAGAGTTGTTCAACCGAGACAATAGAGCCATATTTTGCCCTGAGCGCTTCTAGTCCTTTTCGCTGCTCTGTATAGACCTCGAATAACATGGCAGGAATCCTTTTTTCTTTTCTATAGGCTTCTTCTTGCAAATCAATTCTTGCCAGTATGTTGTCAATGTAGAAAGCAAAATGCTTGTCGTAAAGTTCTTTTGGATACTCTTTGCCGATCTTGGCAAACAACCCTTTGAGGTCCTCATATTTCGGGATAAAGCCAATCGGTGTCTCAATGGCGTCAATGTCACCGTGCGCTCTTAGCTCAAGCCAATTGAGCCACACTTTAACGTCGCGCTTTTCGCCCAACAGCTTGCTTCCTTCTCCACCCCGTGCGCCGCGCGTCAAAAAGTAATTCAACCCAACCATGAGCGGTTTATCTTTCAGCTTGTCAGAATTGAAAAACACAAACTGAGCGTCCATGTAATCGGCCAAGGGGCCGGGAATGAATGGCTCATTGGCCCAGGGTTGGCGCCTGACGCCGGACACCCCGACTTCGGTGGCTGTGGCCGCAGAAAGAACCGATGCGCCAATGACGACACCGTGGTTCGGATTTTTCGCAACCACCACTGGCGGCATTGTGTCGCTGTCACGCCCGCTGTAGGTAATCACTTTCACCTCGACCCCGCTTGGGTCCTCGGCCGCTTGTTCGTTGTAATTTTCTATCGAGCTGTTGGCAAGTGTGCAGCGCGAGTTTGGATGAGAAAGCGGAATAAGGGTTCCCTTTGCGTCTGTTTTGCCTTCCCACCATTCTCCCTGAAAGTTAAAGCCTCGTTTAGGCGTTTCTTCGCCGTTCCCAACCCAGTGAGGCGTTTTGTTCTCGTCAATCAACACATTTGACCAGATTACCTCGGTGCTTTCTTCTCTCAAGCACTTCATCAAATAGGGGTCGCCCTCACGGTTCACATCTTGGACAATTCCAAAAATGCCTTTTTCGGGGTTGATGGCTCGCAATGTCCCATCTGGGGCAATCCATATTTGAGCCAAGTCATCGCCGATGAAATCTGTGCCCACCATGGCCGTTGTGGTTTTGCCGCAACCAGAGGGGGCCGCCCCGGCAAAATAGGTCTTTCTGCCGCCAGGGCCTGTCATGCCTGTGATGAACATGTGCTCTGAGAGTTCTTGCTCTTTGTGATAATAGGTTGCCAGGTCAACCGCAAAGCGATGGTTGCCTTTTTTCATCAACAGGGTGTTGCCGGCATAGGTGCAAAACATCGCAAATGTTGTCAGCCAGCTTCTATCCATGAACACGCGCGCATTTGGCAAATCTTCCGTCCGGTTGGGACCTTCACTGTGAACGTTTGTTAGTAAAAGCCCAACTCGTTCCACCTCTTTATCAAACTGGGCGTAGGCATGCCGGTACAGAATATCGGCAGAGTGCATAACATAAGTTGAGGTCGTGATTTCCAGAGCTGGCAGCGAGGCCTGCGCGCCAACGGGCCCCCGGCTAAAAAAACCGACGAAAAGTGTTTTGCCCCTGGCAATGCCGACCATGTGCTTTTTGATATAGTCATAAGCCGCATTTCTAAGGATCTTTTTGGCAAGAACGCTCACCTCTTCATCCTCGTTCACAATATAAAACGTTCGGTCAACGATGCGCGCCTGCTCCTGAGCCAGATCAAAGTGAATGGTATGGTCTTTTATAGCTAAAGGCTGCTCTTCGCCTTTTTCCAGGCTCATGCCTCTGATTCTTTGCAAATCCGCGGCTGATCCGGTGTTCACAAAGACCGCATCAGGGTCGGTCATCGAAATCGCGTTGGCAATTTTCAGCAGCGCTTGTTCACTGCTGATCCGCTCCAGCTTGATCAAATTCTCCCGGTCACATTTGCGTTCAAACAGAGCTTTTGCCGCATCCATGGTGCTGATCCCGCCGATTTCGGCCAGGATATCAACGCCTTTTCCAAGTTCTAACATGGCTTTGTTCTCCTCGTGCTCATTGATTGATGATTGTGTTGTTCATAACTGATTCTAACAGCCCCACCCTTGGTTCTGGTCACAACAAAACCCGCCCGCGCTTTCTAATGCCGGGACGCGAGCGGGCCGGATAACTGTGGTATTGTTGTCTCTACTAACATGGCACAGAACTAGGCCTGTCGAAGATGCGCTCCAAGCGCCATCCCTCAGTGGCCCAAGCAGGCTATTCGGCAGCCGACTAGGGCAAGCGGAACTTTTGCTCGAGCTGTCCTAGCAGCTCGGCCGCTTCGACCAGTTTATCTAGGGGATTATCTTTGCCGGTGAAATAGCGATAGTCACAAGGCATAATATCGAGTGTGTCAACCAGGGTTTGGTGTTTTTCACGCAGCGATTGTTCGCTGATCCCATAAAAGTCAGCCAACTCTTTGGCGCTGACAGTGTGCAAATTCAGGCGGCGGATGGTGAAATCTAGCCCGCCTGCCCACATTTCGGGCCTGCGCATAGAAAGGGGGGCCCGCCCCAGAGTAATGCGAAATTCCAACCACATTTGTATCGCTGCGCCAATTTCCTCTAGTGGCATGCTGGCAGCGGTCATTTTTTTGGTCAGCAGCGTTTCCACTTCGTCCATAGCGTTGCCGAAAATGCGCTCGTAACGCTCGACCAGCTTGACATCGGTTTCAATGCTGATAAATTCGGCCAGGGCCTTGAGCGCGCGGTCGTAATCGCCGCTGCGGGCCATCGCCCTGGCTAAATTGAGGCGGTAATCGGGGTTGTTGGGAACCAGGTGTGAAGCGGTCTCAAAAGCCGTCACGGCTTCGGCAATGTCCCAAGATTGGAAATATTTCAGACCTTGCTCGCCCATCTCTCGGGCTTTACGCTGGTCTGCCGCCGATACTCGCTTCATCGCTTTGGTCACCACTGCGCGGTGTTCTCCTCAACCTAAATCGCAAGTTGATTATGATTATAGCACGATTCTTCAAGTTCATAAACTGTCGGGGCGGGCTTCTCTTGCCAATACCTGGTCTAGGGCAGCGATGGCTACCTCGATCATGCCATCGTCTGGCTCGCGGGTTGTCAGCTTTTGCAAGGCCAGGTTGGGGGTTGCCATAGCGCGCACCCAGGCCCACCCTGAATGTTTGGCGCTAAAGCGTATAAATTCATAGGCAAGCATGGCCAACACGGGTATAAGCAGCAGCCGGGCAACCAACCCCCACCCTAGGGGCAAATTGGCCAGAGGGGCAAAAACGAGAATGGAAAACACCACCAAAGTCAGTAAAAAAGCCGTGCCGCAGCGGGTGTGGGCGGTGCTAAATGGGCGCACCCCGTCTACGGTCATCGGCGCGCCAGCCTCGTAAGCATTGATGGTCTTGTGCTCGGCGCCATGGTAAGCAAATACCCGTTGGATGTCTGGAATGTGTCCAATCGCCCATACATAGCCAACAAACAAAGCTAACCGAATAGCGCCTTCAATTAACAACCCTATCAGGGAAGAGCTAAAAATCTGTTCGACCAAAAAGGCCAGCAACTTGGGCAATAAGAAAAAGAGCCCAACTCCCAGCGCCAACGCAATCCCCATTGTGCCCCATGCCGTTGGACCTTCAAAAGCCGGTGTGTCTTCTTCAGGCCCTGCTGCTACATTGGCCGAGAACATTAGCCCGCGGAACCCCAGCCCTAATGCATCCCATAACATCGTCAGCCCACGCAACAGCGGCAAGCGCCCCAAGGGGCCGCGATACAAGGCTTCGTTCAAGGTCTCGGTGTGAATGATGATTTTCCCGCTTGGGTCGCGCACGGCTACGGCCATAGCCTGGCTGCCGCGCATCATCACACCTTCAATGACAGCTTGTCCGCCGTAATTGAACGGCTTGCTCATAACTTTTTCCCCTCAACTCTATCCCACTGTGCATACAGCCTGCGTGAAATGGCAGTTAGTTCGTCTGCCAGCCCCGCAGGCTGTGCGTTAACCATCAAAGCTGCAACTGGATATTGGCGCGATACGTGAAGATGCACACTCCTGTTTCCCGTCAAGCAGCGGGCATAGAGATCCGCTTTAATGCCTCTGCCTCGTTTTCGCAGATGGCCATGTAATCTGTCAAGCCGACCATGCGAAAAAGTTTCTGGTAATGCGAACTCAACCCAAAAGCGTACACATCTTGTCCCTTGCGCCGCGCTTCAGTGACTACGCCGATGATGACGGCGATGCCTGCACTGTTAATGTATTCGCAGGACGTGAAATCTAGAGCGATATTATTGACGCCGCTTCGACTGACTTGTTGGTAGGCGTTTTGCACCACATCTTCGGCAAATGTGGTGACATCGCCCGTGAATTGAATGACCGCCAGGCCATTTTGACGGCGGATTGTTGTCTTGAGTTCTTCGCCCATACTTTCCTCCTGCACGAGGCCCGTCTCTCAGTTAATATGCCGCTCAGCCCCGCGCGTGTTGCTACGCTATCCCAATACTGTTCCTAAACCCTTCCCAATCGTCAAAAGGTCATTCCGATGTCTTGTTCAGGTGGATTACCATGCGGATTTGGTTCCCGCCGGCGTCCATCGAGCTAAACTCGACCTCGTCCATCAGGTTTTGGATGATAAAAATGCCGCGGTGACGCTCGCCTGGCGCTTCCCCTGGCTGAGGAAAATCAGATGGCAACCGTTGCCGACCTTGATCTTGAACGTTAACTTCCAATCCCTCTGACTGGACAGTCATCACAACCATGACCTTGGTGCTTACATCGAGCTTGTTGCCATGCTCAATTGCATTCAAGCAGGCTTCTGATACAGCCGTTCTCAAATCGTCAATTCGATCCGGCGAAAAGCCCATGCGTTTGGCAACGGCCACCGCCGAGGCCATGGCGACTTTTTCATATCCATACTCGCTGGGGATATGAATTTCTATGCTGCGTTTGTCATCCTGCATAGAGTTGCTCCCAACCACATCTTTCATACTCTACTGCGTGTTACCTTGCTAATCAGCAAAACCTGGTAACACCTCAAAAGACAATTTTACCATAAAACTCTAAACTTGCCGCAATTATACTCCAGTTTCCAAATTGCCCGCTACTTGGAAATTATAACACAGAATCAAAGGGAATGGTTTTGCCTACGTGCGGCGCATTTGACAAGCGCGTTACACATGAGAAGCCAAATAAAAGCTTTCTCTGTGGTAAAATTCGGTGAGTATCTTGACAATGTCAAGGTGTATCCGCTTTTGAGGAGGGGTAATGCGCACGCTGATTCAAAATGTGGCGGCTCTTGCCTTGGACCGCGAGGGCCAATTGCTCTATGATGTTGATATTGCCGTTGAAGGTAAAACTCTAGCGGCTGTCGGCCAGGCCCCGCCGGGCTTTGCGCCGGATGAAATCATTGATGGGCGCGGGCGGGTGGCGCTGCCGGCCTTTTTTAATGCGCACTGTCACGCGCCAATGACGCTGGAGCGTGGGTGGGCCGAAGATATTCCATTTGACCGCTGGCTGAATGAAAAAATATGGGTGGCCGAGAGCGCGTTGACAGAAGAAGATGTCTATTGGGGGGCCGCCCTGGCCGCGTGCGAGATGATTCGGGCTGGGTGTGTGGGCTTGGCCGACCACTATTTCTGGATGGACCAGGTGGCGCGGTGTGCGCAAAACAGCGGCATGAAGGCTGTGCTGGCATGGTGCCAGTTTGGGTTGCCGCCCGAGCAGGAGGTGGGCGGAGCTTCACTAGAGCGTACCCTGGAATTTGCGCGTGATTGGCACGGCGCAGGCGATGGGCGGCTGCGGTGTGTCTTGGGGCCACATTCGCCGTACATGTGTTCGCCGCAGTTTTTGCGCCGGGTAGTTGAACATGCCCAAGAATTGGGCCTGGGGATACATCTGCATGTCTCGGAATCGCGTGACCAGGTGAGTAATAGCCATAAACAGCATGGCAAATCGCCGGTGGCGCATTTGGCCGAGTTGGGCGTGTTTGACGTGCCGTGCATTGCCGCGCATTGTGTTGAGGTGAGCGACGACGATATCGCCATTTTGGCCGCCAAACGCGTGAATGTGGCCCACACACCCAAAACCTACCTCAAGCTGGCAATGGGAATGCCGCCTTTGCAAAAATTTCTCGATGCCGGGATCAACGTGGGCCTGGGCACGGATGGACCCGCCTCAAACAACGATATGAACTTGATGGATGTTATGCGGGTTGCCGGCTTGTACCAAAAGAATGCCCAGGGCAAGCCAGAAGCCTTGCCGCACGGGCAGATTTTGCGCCTGGCAACGCAGGCCAGCGCCAGGGCGATGGGCTTTGAAAACAGCGGCGCGCTGGAAGCGGGGCGCTCGGCCGATTTGATCTTGTTTGACAGCGACCAGGCTCATTGGCTGCCACGCCACGACCTGGCGGCTACCATCGTGTATGCCGCGCAGCCGGCCGATATCACACACGTCATGTGCGATGGCCGTTGGCTGTTGCGCGATGGTGAATTGCTCACACTGGATGAGGAAAAGATCAAGCGTGAAGCAGAAGCGCGCGCGTTTAGGATGGTCAAATCCCCTATGCAGCAAATGCGGGCGTACCGGGGTTAGGAGCAATAAAAACGGCCTGCACTGCGGGCCGTTTTGAAATTACGTGGTCATGGGGCGCTGGCGCAGCTCTTCCAAGATGGCATCCAGCCGCTGGATCATGGTTTCTTGCCCAGCGGCAGAGGCTGCCGCCGCTTTGCCTGGCAGGTCAAGCGCGTTGTTTGTGAGGGCCGGCCCTATTGCCATGACCAGGGTGGCAATGGCGCGCCCTGTTTGCGTTTGCGCAAAGATATCGGCATAGCCTACCGACAAACAAGTGCTGATATAGTATAGCGCATCCATAAAAGTCTTGATTTTGGGGTTGACATCACGCTCGGCCAGGTAAAAGGCCGCCGAAGTGCCCAGCAGAAAGCCCGCCAGTGATTCTATCGGGTAGCGCGTCAACCGTTCGACCAGTTCGGTTTCCAAGCCACCCCGCTTGTCCAGCAGCTCGCGCACCGCATCAATGACTTGAGCGCTAGAGATGCCGGTGAAAGCATGCAGCATGTCGGTGTTTTGTGCAGAGCCGGTCATAATTCTACCTTTTGTGCTTGACCTGGCGCTTGATGTCTTGGATCTTGGTTTGCAATGCGCTCAGGTCGGCTTTCATTTTGGCCACGGCTTGCGTTTGGCGGTCAAGGTCTTGTTCCAAGGCCTGGGCCTGTTTCTGTAAAGATGCCTTGCGCCCAAGCGCGCGGCGCGCCTCGCTTTCATCGCCTGCCCGCAGCGCCTCATCGGTTTTGGCATCCCACTCGTCGCACAGGGCCTTGGTTTCCTGCAATTGCTTTTCTGTCTTGCGTTCCTCAACCATTGCCGAGGCCACGGCGTCTTTGGCCTCGGCCAGGCCGCTCTCCATTTCGGCTATGAAACGCGAGGCGGCCTCTTGAGGGTCATGCGATTCAAGCAGCATGTCGGCCAGATTAGCCTTGAGCAATGTAGCAATGCGATCCTTGGTTTTCATAGAAACGACAATCGCTCATTCGCAAAGGCGAACGTGCAGGGTGGGGGTTGTGCCCCACCCTGCACAGCAACTAGAATTATTTGGTCATGTAGCGCAGATAGATATCTTCAAAGTTGGCATCGGCGATGATGGGCAGCATGGTCAGGGCGGCTCTGGCCTGGGCTACCACGGGGCGATCAGCCTCGGCCACCTGGGCCTCTAGTTGATCTAGCACCTGGACCACGGTTTGTTTCTTGATCTTGTTCACGTCGAGCGTGCGGTCTACCAGGGCCATCAATTGCGGCATCAACGCAGCTATTTGCTCCACCGTCATCGCGCCGCTTTTCTTGCCGTCGCCCATGACCTTGCCGAGCAACTGGCCGCCCAGATCGCGCACCTGCGGTGGCACTGCGCCCAACACATCGTTCATCCCTTCGGCAAACGACATCAAGCGCAAGATGCTATCGGCGGCTTCGGGCGTGCCAAACATCTTGATCTGCATGTTGGCGATGGCCGCCCCCATGGCCTGGGCGCGCGCCACACCGATCTGAATTTGAGCGTCGAGCTGCAATCGCTGCAGTTCGAGCTGCTGGCTGACGTTGTCAAAGGCGGCCAGGGCTTCGGCCTTGGCTTTTTGCCCTTCAGCTTCGGCCAAGCCGCGCGCCTTGACAGCCTCGGCCTCGGCCAAACCCTTGGCGCGAATAACCTCGGCTTCGGCTTGGGTGGCCTCGGCCTTGGCGCGGATCACGTCGGCTTCGGCCATACCTTGCAACCGGGCCGCTTCGGCATTGGCGCGCAGCACTTCGGCTTCGGCCAGGCCGGTGGCGCTGGTGCGGGCGCGCTCGGCATCGGCCATCATCTTTTCAGAATCGCTTTCGGCCTGGGCCTGGGTGCGCTTGGTTTCGGCCTGCTTTTGGGCCGCCTCAAACTCGGCCTGGGCAATTGACTTGAGCGCGGTAGCCTGCGCTTCGGCCTCGCGGATTTTCTTGATCGCCTCGATCTCGACCGCGTTCTTGCGGTCAATCATTGCGCGCTGCGCGTCGCGCTCGGCCTGAATGATCTGGATTTGCGCCTCGCGCTTGGCCTGCGCCGTCTGTTCGACTGTCTTGACATCTTGGGCGGCCTGTTCGCGCTGGGCTGCCACCAGCAAGCGATCTTTTTCGGCTGCCTCGCGTTTTTGCTGCTCGTTGAGCACCGCAATCTGCTTGGCCTGGTCGGCGACCTCGCTGGTTTGGTTCTTCATGATCTCGGCTATCTGGTATTCTTGCTTCTTGCGCTCGTCCTGCACCAGGATGGTCTGCTCCATCTCGATTTCAGACAGCTTGACCGCTCGCTCTTTGGAAATGCGCCCTTGTTCCGCCGCCTGCTCTTGTTGATAGTTGGCCTGATCGGCGGAAGACTTTTCAAGCGCCTGGCGTGTGCGCACTTCGCGGTCTTGGGTGGCAGAGGCAAAGGCCAGGTCTTGCTCCATAGACAACTTTTCTTTGGCTGTAGTAGTATCGCGCTGTTTGATCTCGACTTCGGTCTGGCGCTCGATGTCGTTCTGTTCGCGCCGGGCAGCTTGGATGACTTCGGCATTTGCCCGCGACACCTGCGCGCCGAACACGTCGTCGGTGCCAAAGGAACCTTGCCGGGCGGCCTTGAGCGTGAGGATGCTGACGCTTTCCAGCACCAGGCCGTTTTCTTCCAGGTCGCTCTTGACGCGGTTTTGAACTTCCTTGATAAAGTTCTCGCGTTCCTGGTGCAGGCTCATCAAGGTAAAGGTGGCGGCCACGTCGCGCAGCGCGCCATCGAGCTTGGCCTCTACCAATTGCTTGACGGCCTCTGCATCCACCACCTTGCCGCCGATGGTGCGGGCGGCGTCAATGATGCCTTCCACTGTTGGCGCCACCTTGATATAGAAAATCGCTCGGATGTCAGCGTACTGCGGATCTTTGGTGAGCAGCGCATTCTGCTCGGTGCGCTCGATCTCGATGGCCATAGTGCGCAGGTCTACCCATGTGATTTCGTGGAGGAAACCAAACACCCACGAACCACCGTTCATCACAACTTTGGGCGGCGCGTCAGGCTTGCGGCGCAAACCACCTGTGCGCACAAAGGCACGGTTAGCCGGCGCCTTGACGTAGGACTTGGCTATCATTGCAAAGAAAACCAAGCCAGCAACACAAAGCAAACAAGCGGCACTGACCAAAGGTATAACAATATTCTCCATAGTTTCCTCCTATCTATAAACTTTTGTCCAAAAAACCATTTGGATAAATGATACACAAAGTAGCGAAGACGACCATGTCGCCAATACTCACTCGCTTTGCTGGGCTGCCTCCAATCTCACAATATTCATACTTTCCAGCATTAGGCCGTTATCCTCCAGGTCGCTCTTGAGTTGCATTTGAACTTGCTGAATAAATTTTTCACCTTCCTGGTGCAGGCTCATCAATGTGAAGGCGGCTACCGTGTCGCGCAATGCGCTATGCAGTTTGGGAGTCACAAATGGCTTGACAACATCTGCATCCACCATCTTGCCAAAGGTGCGCGCCGCGTCAACAATCCCTTCAGTAGTTGGAGCAACCTTGATGTAAAAGAGAACTTTGATATCTACACGCTGTAAATCGCTTGTGATCAATGCTTCTCGTTCAGTGCACGTGATTTCAACCATCAGCGTACGCAAGTCAACCCAGCTAACCTCGTGGAGGAAACCAAACACCCATGCGCCGCCGTTCATTACGACTTTGGGGGGAGCATCAGGTCTGCGGTACATGCCGCCACTTCGCACCAAAGCGCAGTAAGCAGGCACTTTGACATAGGCCCTGGTAAGCATCGTAGAAAATGCCAAGAACATAATGCCAAAGACGCAAACGCTAGCAACAATGAATATAATGGGGTCCATTTACATTTCTATCAAGCCAGCACAACACATCTGACTATCAAGGTTGATGCTTTACGCATCCATGTCTGATGGAACAATGATAAACACTTTATGGGCAGCATCGTACTCTACCAATATCACTTCGGTGTCACGTGGAATAGACGGCTTGCCTGGATCAACCACGGCAAATACTGTGATTAATGTGCCGCCCAAATCGCGCACTTTGACCTGGCCATACTTTTCATCCACCTGTGGGCTAGTCACGCGCCCGCGCCGGCTCACCAAACGCTTGACCGAAGTAGCGGTGCTATCAAAGGGAGGTACGACCCTGGCAATCAAGCCTGCCACCCGCCCCGCAAATACGCCCCCGATGACTAGATCTATAGTGACAATAGGGATCAGTACCCAACCAGGATAAGCCGAGGACACACCCATGACTACTCCATTCATAATCCACCCAAAGATACCAAATCCGCCTAACATTATTAGCAGGACCATTGTGATCGGCGCCTGGCCCACGCCTAAAAATCGCAAAGCCTCCATCCAGGCCGGCGCACCACCGTCATGTCCAACATCGTGAGATACATCATGATCAACATCGTGGTCAATGTCATGGTCAATATCGTGATCCAAGTCATGTCCCAGATCGGCATCGTGGTCCACAGCGAGATCGTGGTCGAGGTCCACGTCGTGGTCTACATCGAGGTCATGATCCATACCAAGATCATGGTCGAGGTCCATGTCATGGTCTACACTAAGGTCGTGATCAAGGTCCAAGTCGTGGTCTACGTCAACATGCACGTCGGCATCGGCGTCGTGATCATGCTCCAGGCCAACGAATTGCAACGCAGATAACGCCAGGAACCCCAGCAAGGAGAGCGTGAAGGGAAAGTTATACCAGGCTGTTGCAAATGTCCACAAATCGGCAAAGATTTTCATGGCAATCTCCTCTTGCCCCAGGCGGCAAGCTCTCAATCTGGCTTAAACCGCTGAAATCACATTGTAATTCTATCACACGTTTGCCAGACAATCAACTTTGGGGGCCTGCCCTGGCGGACAATCGCCTGACAGGCGTCCGACATTGGCTTGTATATCTGTGGGGGTTGTGCTATAGTGCCCTCGCCAGTCTATAAAAAGTATACCAAATTAGGGATGAGGAATACAATGTCCACAATCACACCTGGTTTATCAGAAGAAAAGCAATACAAACGAGTTGTCAATGCCTGGTGCCTGTACGATTGGGGCAGTTCGGCGTTTTCAACCACAGTGGAATCAGCGGTCTTGCCGGTCTATTTCGAGCAGGTGGTGGCTGCCAGCCTGGCAGCTAACATGGCGACTGTTTATTGGGGCTATACCAATGCGGCCGCTTTGTTGATTGCAGCCATATTGGCCCCCATTCTTGGCAGTATCGCCGATTACACCGGGGGAAAAAAGCGGCTGTTGACCATTTTTGCCGCGGTGGGTATTGTGGCAACCGCCCTGATGGTTTTTATTGACGCAGGGAATTGGCTGCTGGCCCTGGGGCTGTTCATGTTTGGGTCAATAGGGTTGGGGGCCTCGTATGTTTTTTATGATGCGCTGCTGCCTCACGTCGCCCGCCCCAAGGATATTGACTATGTCTCTTCAAAAGGCTATGCCCTGGGATATTTGGGGGGGGGCATTTTGCTGGCGGTTAATATCGTAATGATAATGTTCATCTTCAAAGGCAGCAATTGGGGATCGCGCCTGTCGTTCTTGACGGTTGCGATTTGGTGGGCAATTTTCACGCTGCCGTTGCTGCGGCGGGTGCCAGAGCCGCGCGCCAACACGGCCGGGATTGGCGCAGGCGTTAGCCCGGTGGTGGCCGGCTTTCGCCGCATGGGGCAGACCTTTTCTGAATTGCGTAAATATCGCCAGCTTTTTCTATTTTTAATGGCTTTTTGGCTATATAACGATGGCATTGGCACCATCATCAAAATGGCCACTATCTATGGCTCGGAAATTGGGATTGGGATGGTTGACCTGATTGGGGCGCTGCTGCTGACCCAATTTGTGGGGATTCCTTTTTCTTTGCTGTTTGGCAAGTTTAGCGGCAAGCTGGGCACCAAGCGCTCGATTATGGTGGGGTTGGGGTGGTACACGCTCATTGCCGTTGCGGGTTATTTTATGAGCACAGGCTGGCATTTTTGGGTGCTGGCTGTTATGGTGGGCATGGTGCAGGGCGGAACGCAGGCCCTTAGCCGCAGCTTGTTTGGGTTGATGGCGCCCAAGGCGCGCAGCGGTGAATTTTTTGGGTTTTATGACATCTCGAGCAAATTTGCCGGAATTGCGGGGCCGGTGCTGTTTGGGGTTGTCGGCCAGCTCATGGGTTCTAGCCGCTTGAGCATTGTATCGCTCGTCATTTTCTTTATCGGCGGCATTGCACTGCTCTGGCGAGTGGATGAGCAGGAAGGCATTCGGATTGCCCAGGAGGAAAATCTGGCGGCAGGGCTGGCATAGATGGGTGAGGTTGCTATTCGCCCGCTGGTTACTTTTGACGAGTGCCAGCAGGTGCGCCAAATTCAGCACCGGTGCTGGGGCTTTGCCGAGGACCAGGGGCTATATCCGCCGCTGCTGCTCAGCGCAAGCGAGAACGGCGGCACGGTGCTGGGCGCATTTGACGGCGAACAGATGGTGGGCTATTTGTTTGGCTATCCCGCTTTGCACGACCCGCGCGGCAAGCGCAGCTTGAAAATCTATTCGCAGACGATGGGTGTGCTGCCCGAATACCGCAACCGGGGGATTGCAGAGCAGCTCAAGTGGGCGCAGCGCGAGCAGGCGCTAGGGCTGGGAATCGAGCTGATCACATGGACGTTCGATCCGCTTGAAGGCGCAAATGCCCACCTGAACTTGCACAAGTTGGGTGGCATTGCGCGCACGTACAAACGCAATGTGTATGGCGAGCATTTTGGGCAGCTTAATGAAGGGCAGCCAACTGACCGCTTTTTGGTAGAGTGGTGGATTGCAAAGGAATTTCAAATTTCAAATTTCAGATTTCAGATTTCAAATTTCAAATTTCAAATTAAGAGATGTGTGACGCAAGTGGAGGGGGGGGGGACGGCGCAGAAATTGACGGGGTTTGATTTGGGGCGAAAGGATGAGGTTGTGATTGCGCAAATGCCTGATAACATCCAGGCCATACGCAAATCTAATTTGGCCCTGGCGCGAGAGTGGCGCTTGGGGACACGTGAGATCTTTGAAGCGTATTTTGCGCGCGGTTTTGTGGCGGTGGATTTTGTCAGCGAACAAGCTGGCACAGTGCGGCATAACTATTACGTATTGGCCCAGATGGTTTTGTAAATGCTCCCCCCACAAGCTTGGCGCAGCGAGGGGAACCTAGAGGATACATGTCATACGGCGAGAGTGTCTTTTAGCACTTTACGCCAGCATCATATTGTGATATTTTTAACAATGGAGTGGGTGCTGCAAAGAAATCAAAACCTTTATCATTATGACTTGCACTCACTAATACACTCCTCCCTTGGCTGTGACTCCCGCCATCCCCGGCGGGAGTCAGCCGTTTAAGGGGGTCATCCCTGACTGACTGACAAAACTCACCACGGAGAAAACATGGGAAATTCTCTGTGTCCTCCGTGCCTCAGTGGTAAAAATTAGATTTGTCAGTCGTAACTACTCAGCCATACCCTTCGACTGCGCAGCGCGCACCCTGAGCGGAACGCAGCAAAGTCGAAGGGGCGCGCTGCTCCGCTCAGGATGCTGAGTAGACGACATGAGCTGCGCTCTCCACCAAAGATGAAAATGGGCTTCCAACTCCATCCGCGCCAGTATGGTATACTGGCGAGTAGGGCTGGTCTGAG
>JBGSMF010000484.1:0-24106 GCA_041740315.1 Thermoflexales bacterium | reverse complement strand
GCTGTGGATTTCCTACAGATTTCACGTTGCCACCTGAAATTCGTCAAAAAGCGTCTTTCACCGACCATCTGCCGAAGGGATCAAGCTTGTTTCGACGCTCCAAGCGCCTTGCGGCAGCAACTTGTTAGCCGAAAGTAGAGTATTAAATAGGAATGCAAGCACTATGGGGTAGCGTGTTGATATGCCGCTTCAGAGGGGCGCTCTGCCCAGGCCAGCTCTGAATGATATTTGCCTGTAACAGGATCAATTGTCAATGATGACAGGGGTGAGCCGGAAATCACGCCGCCCTTTTTTCTGGATGTCAATATTGTCTCGTATGAGAATGTATCGCAATAGACGGTTTGATCTGAAACCACCAAGGCAATAGCTCCTTTCCATGTAGCCATACTTTCACCACCGACCTTGTCTAATTCTCTTGTGTAATAGTCTTGTATTTCTTCGTCACTTGCCTCTCGGTCGGCATGGATTCTTCGAATCAAAACCCCTGGCTGCTTTTCTGGCGGGAATTGGTGAATGTGCAATCCACCGTCAATAGCCAGCGTGGGGATGTGCGACTCGGCAAAGTAGGCTCTGGCCTTTTTGCCCGCATTTTCCTTGGTGGAATGGCCGTCTTCTCTAACGGTGATTTTGATATTCAACTCTGCCAAAGTCACAAGCTCGACAGGCAGGGATTGGAGAGCTGCCCGGATGATATTTACCTTGGCTTGATTGGTTGTGCCGAGTAAAAGCTGTTTTTTCATAATGTGGCCTCCTGTGCAACCCAACTATTTTAACGCAATCCTCTGCCTTTGGCGAGGACAGGCGGCGCAAAGACGCAAAGAGATTATGTTCCAATACCCGTGAATGAATTGCGGTACTGGCTTGTTTCTTAACGCAGAGGCGCAAAAAAGTCAAGCCGCAAAGCTAAAAATTAAGTAACTACTCAGCCTGCACCCTTCGACCTGTCTGCCGACAGAGCAGGCTACGCGCCGCGCAGCCTGAGCGGAGTGAAACGCAGTCGAAGGAGCGCGGCGCTTATCCTGAGCAAGGCCGAAGGACGCTCAGGATGCTGAGTAGTTACAAAATTAATAACTTTGCGTCTTTGCACCTTGGCGACTAGGCGTTAAAATAGTTCGTTCACGGGTATTGGATTATGTTCCGGTCTAAGTAACGTGATTTTCAACTTGCGGCAAATTGGCGTAGGGGTATAATGTTTGTTGATTGTTGCGAGTGTCAGTTGGCTCTACTTTCTGGTTGTAGATTATGCGCCGTACAAGTTGTGGTATAGGCAATCTGTTGAGGTGCGCCTTGTGTGGGGCGCTGCTGGCGCTGCTGCTTCCATTGGGCAGCGCCCGCGCCACGCCGCAAGACATCTATGCCGACGCCCTCGCTGCCGGCTGGCAGAATTACTCCTGGACAAGCGTCAACCTCCAAACTGCTGCGCCTGTGCACAGCGGCAGTTACAGCATCAGCGTTGATTACACTGCTTGGGGAGGCTTGTACCTTTATCACCCCGGCGTCACTACACTTGGCTTTACGTGGCTGCGTTTTTTTGTCCACGGCGGCAGCGCGGGCGACCAGCAAATGCGGGTGTATGCCATCCGCGCCAGCGATGGCGAAGGCGAAAGCGGCCCTCGTGTTGATTTGCCCGCTCCGGTTGCCAACACATGGAGCGAGGTGCGCGTGCCGCTGGCCGACCTGGGCGCGGCCAATACCGTAATCACCGGCCTGGTGTGGCAAGACAGCAGCGGCGGCTCTCAGCCCAGCTTGTACATTGACGACATTGCGCTGATTGCCGATGAGGACCCCAATGGCCCCTCCTTCAGCCAGGCGCAAGTGTTGCCCCGCGCCGTGCCGGCCGATGGCGCCACAGGCGTGATTGTGCGCGCGCGTGTGGCAGACCCGCAGGGGTTGGGCGATATTGCCAGTGTCACCCTCGATGCGAGCGGGCTGGGGCGTGGCAGCGTTGCCCTGCGCGACGATGGGCGGAGCAATGACGGCGCAGCGAATGATGGCTTGTATGGCGCAGTCTTGACTGTTGCGCCGGGCACGCAAGCAGGCGAGCAGTTGCTTGCCGTCAGCGCCCAAGACCAGGCCGGCCACCGCGCCAACCTGTATGTGGGAGCGGTGGAGGTGCTTGCGTCGCCGGGCGGCAGCCTGCCCACTGTCTTGCCGCAGCGCATTGGCTGGGGCACGAACGAGTGGAGCGAAACCCCCGGCCAAGACTGGCAGGTTAACACAGGTGTGCCTTGGGATTATGTCTATCAATACATAACTTTTGAGTGGTATGTGAATGGCTGGGGCGGCGATTTTGTTGGACGTTTTACGCGCCATGCTTGGGAGAATGATTTCATCCCTGTGATTTCAGTCTACATGATCCTGGCTGTGCCACCCAACTGCGGCGAAGGCCCAAGCTGTTACGCACAAAAACTCACCAATGCAGAAACCGTGAGCAATTATCTGACGGCCTTGCAAGAGGCCGCGCGCCAGGCGCAAGGAACCAAGCCCGTCATCTTTCAGCTTGAGCCGGATTTCTACGGCTATATGCAACAACTCAGCAACAGCAGCAGCCGCCCGCCCGGCGTCCAGCCGGATGATCCCACTTCCTACCCCGTGGCGTTGAATGTATCAGGCTATCCCAACACACTGGCCGGGTTTGGGCGGCGGATGGTGGATGTGATCCATTCGACTGCGCCCAATGCGCTGGTTGCGCCACACGCCAGCATGTGGGCGACCAACCAAGACCCCAACAATGTGCCCGCCACCGAGGTGGCGAGCTTGGCCAGCCGCACCGCAGCTTTTATCCACGCGATGGGCGGGGCGCAAGCCGACCTGTTGTTTGTTGAATGGAGCGACCGCGATGCGGGCAGCGGGTTGCGCCCGTGGTGGGACGATACTGACCTTAGCCTGCCTCGCCCGACGCGCGCTGTGCTGTGGGAGAGCGCTCTTTCGGCGGCAGCCAACAAGCGCTTGTTCTTGTGGCAGATGCCGGCGGGCAACATGACGCTGGATAACACCTGCGACCATTACCAGGACAATCGAGCGGCGTATGCATTTTACCATCCCCGCGATTTGTTTGATGTTGGCGTGGCGGCTGTGCTGTTTGGCGGGGGCGCAGAGTGTATGACGCAACCCTCAACCGATGGCGGCTTTATCGCTGCGCAAGGGGCCATTGCCTATGCTCCACCTGTTACCCCAACTGGCCTGATGGCAGATGCAATTAGTGGGCCGGTGGTGTCGCTCTATTGGAACGAGAATACCGAGCCTGATTTGTGGGGTTATCGCCTCAGCTACCAACCTGTGGCAGGCGGCGGGCAGCCGGTGACCCTCAATGCAGGGCGGGCCAATGCGGGCCGGGTGCTATTGCCCGAGGTGGGCAGTTGGCGCATCAGCTTGGCGGCATATGATGCGATGGGCATAATAGGCCCTGCCACCAGCATCACCCTAACCACCACCATCTCGGCGCAGCAGGTGTGGCTGCCTGCCGTGATGAGATAGGGCTTGGGGACTAGCCCTATGATTATTAGCGCCAGTCGCCGCACGGACATTCCAGCTTTTTACGCCGGGTGGTTTATGAACCGGCTTCGAGCCGGCTATTGCACGGTCCCCAATCCTTTTAATCCCGGCCAGGTTTCGTATGTTTCGCTCCGGCCAAAAGAGGTTGACGTAATTGTTTTCTGGACTCGCCACCCGCGCCCGTTGCTGCCCTACTTGACCGAACTCGACGAGCGCGGCTATCGCTACTATTTTCAATACACTCTGATGAACAATCCACGCTCGATAGACCCCAAATCGCCCGCGCTGGATGTTGCGCTAGAGACCTTGCATGCGCTGGCTGATCGTATTGGCCCCGATCGAGTCATTTGGCGATATGATCCCATCGTGTTCAGCCAGGCAACGGGCGCGCAATTTCACCAGCAAGCATACGAGCAGATTGCCCGGCAACTAGGCGGGTACACTCGACGGTCGGTCATCAGTATTGTGGATATCTATCCCAAAGCAAAAAAGCGGCTGCGCGCGCTGGCGGCGCAGGGGGTTGAACTGATGCCTTGCGACGGCAAGGGGTGCGATGGCAAGCCAAGCGCAGAGTTTGACGGATTGATGTATGCGCTGGTTCGCGCGGCTAACGAAAACGGCATGGAGATTGTGAGCTGCGCGGAAGACTTGGATTTGCAGCCTTTTGGCATCCATCCTGGCAAGTGCATAGACGCAGAGTACATCAAGCGAGTCTTTGGGCTAGAGGTGACGGATAAAAAGGACCCGGCGCAGCGAGCCAAGTGCGGCTGCGTGGTGAGCAAGGACATTGGCATGTACGATTCGTGCTTGTTTGGCTGCCAATATTGCTATGCCACCAGCCGCTTTGAACGGGCGCAGCACAACCACGATGTTGAGCACCATCCCGATTCACCCTCGCTGCTGGGTTGGTATGATAGTGCGCCACCGTTGCCTGGCTGATGGTGCTGGCGCGCGCCTTTTGCACAATGGGGAACTGTTGCGGCAGTTACCAGTGAGCGTGATGCTCTTCGGCAAAGCCGCCTAGCCCTTCAAGGTGAAGGGGTTTGCCATCGTCTGTTTGCACAATCCCCTGATAGCGCCCAAACATCTGGTGCACCTCGCTAGTAATCACTGCCAGATTGGTCTTGGCCACCCGCTCGATGGAAGGAACAAACTCTAGCTTTACCCGGCCGTCTGGCGAACTCATTTTCCAGGGGCGCTTGAAATTGCCTGGGTCATACTCAAAATTGACCTGGCCCAGCTTGTGGACGCGCCCGTTCAAAATCAAGGCATTCTCGGTGGCGGTGGTGGTATCGCCAAAGCCAAAACCCATATTCAGGCCGACTGTTCGGCCATCCCCAAGAAAGCCGGATGCGCTGGCCCATACCCAGAAGGAGCGATATTCCCACACGCCTCGTCCCCAATCGAGGTTGCCCAAAGTCTCGGTCGGGTGTAGCTCGATGCGTTTGCCGTTGTGCTCAACCCAGCCCTCGGCCGGCATGCAGTTGACTTTGCGGTTATAGTAAAAGCGTTTCTTCCCAATGGGAATCACAATCACCATGGATTCGTGTTCTGGTGGCAGGCGCAGCGTCACCTCGGCAGCCAGGTTCTTTTGATCGAACCCTGGCCAGGCCACCGATAATCGCCGGGCTTGCGGCTCGGCCTGAAAAGACAGGCGGACCTGGCCATTGTCAAACTTGCTCTCGCCTTCGCTGCTGTTTCTGGGCAGCAGGATGCCGCGCCCCAAGGGGATTGTCAGTGTTTCTTCGTGATAGGCTCCCGTAGCCAAGTCAATCACATAAGCAAAGACCTGCCCGGCATAACCCAGGTCGGCCAGTGTGAAAGAGAAATAGTGGGTGGGCGTGGTGAGGCCGTAATAGTCCCATCGCTTGATCCGAAAGCGCTGCAGCCAGCGCAGAGCATAAAAGCGCGCGTTTTCCAGGTTGCAATCGAGTAGCGGCTGGCGCGCCCAACCCACTTGAACCAGGTTCCCCTCGCTGTCAAGTAGTGGGGAAGATTGTCCAAGTTCGTGCTGCAATTGATGTTTTGTCATTTTGACCTCTATAGATATCTAGATTAACGCGTCCCACACGGCATCTGCCAATGCCTGAAAGCGGGCGTGAGCTTGATGTTGCCCCTGCAGGCAATTGTTGGTAAAGGCAAAGACCAAGTCGGCCTCTGGATCAGCCCACCCAAAGGCGCAGCCACCTTGGCCCGAATGTCCAAATGTGCGCTGGGTGCTGCGGTGTCCCATAATCTGGATACCCGTTTCATCAGGGGTCAAGTGACCGCCCAGGTGAAACCCCATGGCCCAGCGGACAGGCAGGCCAATGGTGTCATCATAGCCCTCATATCGCAGCGTAGTTGCCTCGGCAATCGTTTCTGGCCTGAGATAACGCCTTCCAGCGTATTGGCCCTGGTTGAGAAGCATCTGGTAAAAGACGGCCAAGTCCCTCGCCGTCGTATTGAGCGAGGCGGCTGGAATAAAGAGACGGCGAACTATGCCAAGACTGAATAATAGAGCCGCGCCGCGTTGGAGCGGGTCGGCGTAATATATCCCTGCTGCGCGGGCACGCTGGCTATCTGGCAGGCCTGTGTAACTATTGCGCATACCCAGCGGCTGCATAAAATCTCGCTGCAAGCGAGTTTCAATTCTTTCGCCTGTCACGCGGCGAACTAGCTCGCCCAGGATAAAGCCATAATTGACGATATGATAAGCCGTTTTTGTGCCAGGGGGGAATTCGGCCGGCAAGCGGGCCACGCTGCGGGTGATTCGTTCCCAGTTTGCCCATAGAAGCACCTGGCGCGCCAGGCCGCGCTGGGGTATCCCCGCCTGGTGCAAAAGCGCGTGGCGGACGGTGGCGCTGTCTTTGCCCTTGCACCCAAATTCAGGCCAATAGCGGGCTATGGGCGCATCCAGATCAATGCGCCCCTCTTCAACCAATTGGTGCACACTCAGGGCGGTGAGCGTTTTTGTGACCGAATAGACTAGAAAGGGCGTTTCTGGCGTTGTGGGGTTTTTGCGGCGCAAGTTGGCTATACCGGCTGCCCGGTCAAATACCACGCGCCCATGCCTGGCTATGACCAGTTGCGCTCCAAAATGCAAACCGCTGGCAAGCTGGCTTTTAAAGATTTCGTTGATGTGCCTTTGGCCGGCCTCCGAAATGCCGATAGGCGCGGGGCGTGTTGGCCCAAAATCGAGTGGAGATGCAAGAGTAGGATTCACTTGTTGCCTCCTGCTGCCATTATACTCCCATTTCAACTTGCCAAGAAATCACTCTCCCCCTTTACAGGCAACTCGTGATAAAATGCATTTTGTGTGTAACACCTCAAAATGTGGGGGTAATCCTTGTGATTGCATTGTCTGGGCAGGGCATGCCCTGCCCTCACCCCAGATTATTGGTAACTACTCAGCATCCTGAGCGAAGTGAAACGCAGTCGAAGGAGCGCGGCGCGTAGTCGAAGGGTGCCGGCTGAGTAGTTACGATTATTGAAAAGATACCTTTGTGTTTACCGCAGATTGTTTGGTGAACACCTGTGGGGAAAGAATTCGGTCCGCTTTCAAGCTTGTGCGCAAAAGGAGCATAGCAATGTGTAAAGAACAACAGAACATGATGGAAAAAGAGCCGCTCAAGTGGCAGAACTATAACCCGGTGACTGTCCATGACACTGTCGGTGCGATCCTATTGGGCATTGTCTCTATTGCGCTGTTGGTGGCGCTGCTGCGCGCCCTGGCTCAGAACCGGGAATTGGCGCGGCAATTGCGGTTATGATGAACAGGGGCATTATTTATGCCATCGGCGCATACGTTTTGTGGGGCCTGTTGCCGGTGTATTGGAAATGGCTGCACCATATCCCGGCCCCGCAACTGCTCAGCCATCGCATTGTGTGGTCGTTTGTTTTCCTGTTGGGAGTGATCTGGCTCTTGCGCCAGGGGCAGGCATTTCGCGCGGCCGTCCGCAAGCCGCGCGTGTTGCGCCTATATGGCGTGGCCGCGGCGCTCATCGGCGTCAACTGGCTGACGTATGTGTGGGCAGTCAATGCCGGTTTTATCATCGAAACCAGCCTGGGCTATTTTATCAACCCATTGCTGAGTGTGGTGATGGGAGTGGTCTTTATGCGCGAAAGCCTGCGCCGCTGGCAGTGGGCCGCCGTTGGTGTGGCGGCCATCGGTGTGCTGTACCTGACAGTCGCCTATGGCTCTTTGCCTTGGATTGCGCTTACGCTGGCTTTGACCTTTGGCTGTTATGGCTTGGTCAAAAAGCTTGCTCCCCTCGGCTCACTGTATGGACTGGCATTGGAAACGGGCCTATTGCTTTTGCCGGCGCTGGCCTATTTGTTCTTTTCAGAGGCGATGGGACAAGGCGCATTTCTCCACGCTGGGGCGGTATCAGACTGGCTTTTGGTGGGCGCTGGACTGGTGACGACTATACCGCTGTTGATGTTTGCTTCGGCTGCGCGGCGTATCCCCTTGACGCTGGTGGGCGTTTTTCAATACATTTCTCCAACGCTGCAATTTCTGCTTGGGGTATTGGTTTACAACGAGCCATTCACAACCGCGCGCCTGCTTGGCTTTGGCATTGTCTGGATGGCGCTGATCATGTTTGCTGTTGAGAGTGTTTTGTCTCATCGAACACGGTCTGCGGCAGCCCAAGCCGGTTGAGGCGATTCCCCCCCTCTCTCTGAGAGAGGGGGGGTGGGAAATTGAGCGGGCTAGAAATTGCGCAGCACCAGCGGCAGGTAAATCTGGTGTCCCTTTGCTCGCGGCGTATCCAGCGCGACCAGGGCAAAGCCAAAGTGATCGTCGGCTGCTGGAACAAAGCTGCTGGTGTTGTTAAAATTCAGCCGGCGGTTGGCGCTGGAAAGACCCGCGCTTGCGCCATAGTAAACGAGCACAAAGCCAGCGTCTAGCGACGCCCCATAGTCGCCATAAGGCTTGCCAATCGCCAGATCATCGCAGCCGTTGGCGTCGAAATCGCCGGCGGCCAGGGCATAGCCATAATAGGCATAGTTTTCCGATATAATGTCTTGGAAGGCCTGGTCGCCCTCGCCGGTAAACAATGTGCCGGCGCCAAACAGGATGTGCACCTTGCCGTTGCCGGTATTCTCGCCGGTGGCGCTGATTGCCAGATCAACATTATCATCGCCGTTGAAATTGCCGGCCGCCAGGGTGTGCCCGAATTGATCGCCGTCCTCGCCGGTTTCAGGAGGCAAGAGACCCTGGTGCCAAAGCTGGTCAAACTCGTCCGAGAGGCCAGCCTGCAATCCCCACAAGACGTGTATCACGCCATCGCTAGTGGCTGCATAGCTCTCGAGCGGCGCTCCAATCGCCAGGTCGTCGCAGCCGTTGCCGTCAAAATCGCCGGCGGCCAGGGCGAACCCAAAATAGTCATTCGCCTCGGCTGCGCCTTGAATGCCATTTCCTTGGCGCCAAAACTGGTTGCCTGCATTAGAAAGGCCGCTGGCGCTGCCATAGATGACGTTGACCGCGCCGGCATTGACGTTTGTGCCGATATCCTCTTGGGGAACGCCGACTGCCAGATCGGTATAGCCATCGCCGTTGAAATCGCCAGTGGTCAGAGTTTGCCCCAAATAGTCGTTTTCTTCAGCGGTGTCTTGTAGGCCAAGGCCCTGGATCAGAACCAGATAGCCTGTGCTGGTCAGCCCGCTGGCTGAGCCATACAACACATTGACCACGCCGGCGTTCGAAAGCGTGCCGAGATCCTGGCCGGGCACTCCCACGGCCAGGTCGTCGTAGCCATCGCCGTTGAAATCGCCGGCGGCCAGGGCGGCCCCAAAGTTTTCATCTGCTTCAGCCGTTTGGCCGCTGAGTTGTCCCTGGTTCCAAAACTGATCATCCGGCGAGCCATACCCATTTTGGGCGCGGTAAAGAACATGGACGGCTCCTGCCTCGCTGTCGCCGCCCACGCTCTCGCCAGGGACGCCGATAACCAGATCAACATTGCCGTCGCCGTCAAAATCGCCCGCGGCCAATGTCCGGCCAAACTCGTCGTTCGTGTCAGGACTGTCGCCAGAGACGATGAATTGACTGAGATACCGGCTGCCATCGGCGGTGACCCCCTCGCTCCAGCCGAACACAACGTTGACCGCCCCGGCATTGCTCGTAGGCCCAACAATCCGGCCAGGGATGCCAATCGCCAGGTCAATGTATTCATCGTTCGTAGTATGAGCTTGGGGGCGAATGGGGGCAGCCGCCAAAGCCCACCCAAAGCGGTCGCCGGCTTCGGCAACGCCCATAACGTTTTCTGAGCTTTGTGTCCATATTTGGTCGCCGGGGTCGTCTAACCCATTGGAGCCGCCATAGATCACATTCACCGCGCCGGCGTCTTCTTGCTCTCCGCTGGTGGTATCAACGCTCTCATAGGGAACACCGATTGCCAGGTCGGCATAGCCGTTGCCGTCGAAATCGGCCGCCGCCAGGGCAAAGCCGAACAGGTCGTCGGCCTCGGCCACGCCCTCGATGCCGCTAGAGCCTTGTGTCCAGGTATCTGGGCTAGACATCGAAAGGCCATTGACTGAGCCATACACAACGTTCACCATCCCGGCGTTGGCCAGGCCGTCAATATCCTCATAAGGCGCGCCGATGGCCAGGGCATCAAAGCCGCTGCCGGCAAAATTGCCCGCCGCCAGCGCCGCCCCAAAATTATCTTCCGCTTCGGCAGATTCACCAATGTCGTCTTGGTCAAAGAATTGGTTGCCCGAGGCAGCAAGCCCGGCAGACGAACCAAACAAGATAGCCACCGCCCCAGCCCGCAGTTCTAGCGTGAGGGTGGCCTCGCCGGGAATGCCCACCGCCAGGTCATCATAGCCGTCGCCGTCATAGTCGCCGGAGGCCAGAGCATTGCCGAACCAATCGCCGACCTCGCACTGATCCTGGATAGCGTCGGTCTCCTGATCCCAAATCTGGTCGCCGGTGGCCGACAGACCGCTGGATGTGCCATATAGAATGTTGACCGAGCCAGAGTCGTCAATAGCAGTGTGATCTTCATAGGGCGCGCCCACCGCCAGGTCATCGCGGCCGTCGTGGTCGAAATCACCGGCCGCCAGGGCGATTCCAAAAAAGTCATTTTCCTCCGCCACACCCTCGACATCAGCCGTATCCTGGCTCCAGAACTGGTCGCCGGTGGCGGTTAGCCCCGAGGCGGAGCCATAGATGACGTGCACTGCCCCGGTGTTGGTGATGACCGGGCTGCCAATATCCTCATAAGGAACCCCTACAGCCAGGTCGTCATAGCCGTCGCCGTCAAAGTCACCAACAGCCAAAGAGTAGCCAAACATGTCGCCAGTCTCGGCGGCGCCATCCATGTTGCCGACATCTTGGTGCCAGAATTGGTCCCCGACGGCCGAGACGCCAGCAGCCCCGCCGTACAGCACTTGCACCGCCCCGGCAGTTAGCGCGGTTCCAATATCTTCGCTTGGAATGCCTATGGCGGTATCAGGATAGCCGTCGCTGTTAAAATCGCCGCTTGCCAGCGCCCGGCCAAACTCGTCGCTGTCCTCGCATGTGTCTTCCATATCCGTGTCGTCCTGGGTCAAATATTGGCTGTGGGTTGCGCCCAGGCCAGAATTTGCCCAGCCATAAAAGACATTGATGGCCCCGGCGTCCACCATGCCGCTCGCATTCTCTCGCGGCGCGCCGACAATCAGGTCGGCGTAGCCGTTGCCGTCGAAACCGGCCGGCAGGCGCGGCTGGCCGGATGCCTGGATGGGGATGGGGTGTGACCCCACGACCAGAGCCAGTACCAATAGCAATGACAGGAAAGACAATTTGGTTTTCATAGAATCCTCCACAGATGATAGGTTAATGGTGGGCCAGGTTTTTTAGATTTGTCTGTGGGGCGCCAACCCGTCACCCCACAACACGGCTCGCTACATGCGCCACTTGTTTGCGGCACATAAAGTTCAAGATAGCACAAATTGAGCCGCTTGTCATCGGGGCGGAGTACTGTTTTTGAGGGAAAGAACTAGTACTGCTGTACCGGACAGTACCGGGATTATTGTATTGCTATGGTATAATTCTTTTAAACACCCTATAGGAGGATAACGATGCCAACCGAATCAGCTTTGGAAGCTTTAAAGATACTGCGTGATGGCAGCCAGTTTCAGTGGTATCTCATTTCGCTTTTTGCCCTGGTCGTTTATGTGTATGCCGTGGAAATTGAAAGGCAGAACTGGGATATGGTGTTTGCCGGGTTAGCCTATTGGGGCATGGACTGGTTTAACGAGATTTGGAATGGCTTGGTCTTCCACTTTACCCAGTACGCGCCTGTGTGGGGCGCTCCGGGCAAGACCGCTTACCTGATCTTGATCGGGTTGAACATCGAGATCTGTTTCATGTTTGCCATAGCCGGCATCGCCTTTGCCAAAATGCTGCCCCAAGACAAGCGGCTGAAAATCCTGGGTATCCCAAACCGCTTGATGTTTGCCATAGCGGGGTCCATCTTTTGTGTTTTTGTAGAGGTCCTGTTCAACTCTGTCGGCGCGCTCACCTGGGAATATCCTTGGTGGAGCGCGGGCGCGCCGTGGCTGATTTTTTTGCTGGGCTATTTTCCCTTTTTCATGGTTTCATTCTGGGTGTTTGACATGGACAGCGTCAAGAAAAAAGCCATCACGGTGGGAGTTATCTATGCCGTTGATATAGTTAGTCTCATCCTGTTCGCCGGGATATTGAGATGGATATAGACGGCTAATAAAGTGACCGGCACCTCGAGGGTGCCGGTCACTTTACGGTGTGGGTGTCGGTGGTAACTGCAAGAAATCCTTGTGCGCCTTGTCCACAAAATCTTGTATGCTGACACTATTGACCTTGACGTAAAAAGGCGATTCGGAATAAATCACCACAAAGCTGTTGTCTGCCGCGTCTTGAGCTCCCACGCGCAGGCTGGCCGTCTTTTCGGCCCCGCCTTGGTCGCGGGTTTTGATGGTGACCACCGCGCCGGGAGATTGCATGCCATACGTCGCTTGCTCAGTTTTGCCAAGCGGCTGGAGCATGGTGACCGTGGTCAGACGGCTCACCAACGACGTGATAGCATTTGCGTTGACCGTCTCACCGGCGGCCAGACCCTTTATTGTCCACGCGCCGGCGGCGTCTTTTTCAAATTCCAGGCGGCCATTCTTGTTTTCCACCGTGAGCGCAATGATCTGGTCTTGCGGCACTGAGAAATACTTGGTGTCAATCCAGCCAAAAGCCTGCACGGCTGCATCTGAAGCAGATAGCTCTGACGCCAGGTACACCTGGTCTTGACCGTCGGCTCGCACATGGGTGGATTGGTAGCCGGCCGACGTGCCCAGGTATAGCTTGTAACGTGTCCCATCAGACGATTCAAGCTCGATGAACCGCTCGTAATCTTGAGCGGCTACCTTGAGCTGCTTGTGGCTGGCGCTCGTCTGCGCGATGAGGCGGCTTGTCTTGATCGCCGCTATTTTCGTGATCAGGCCGGTCGCCTTGTCCGCTTGGACAGGATAATCACCCGCCCCTGGCAACACCCAGCCGCTCGCGCCTTTGGACAGTTGAATTTGTTGTCCTGTGGCGTCGCTAATCGTCAGCCGGGTGACCTTGTCAGCGTCTAATCCGGTGAACAAGTCTCCGCTTGCCGTCGTTGCCTGGCGGGGCCAAAAGACGACGGCTGCCAGAACAAGTTGAATGACGAGAATAATTGATAGAATTTGATTTTGTCGGTTCATTGTCCTTCTCCGAGTGGGGCCTGGTTGCTATCCACCAATTCCATCGGCTTTTCGCTGCGCTGCCGGATGCCCCACACCGCCCCCAGCGCAATCAGGCCGGCCAGCGCCACGCCATAGTTGAGTCCTTCCCACAGCGTTTGCTGATTCTTGTCCAAGGGATTGAGCAAGCGCGCATAGGTGCCGCGCGAGCGGATGCTGAGCAAATCTTGGTCTTCAACGCTCCAATCTATGACGTTTTGCACAAGCTGGAGGTTGAGCAAATAACGATCTTGCGATACTGCGCTCGAGATCTCTAACACAGCGTCATCTATAAACTCGCTGCTGCCGATGACGACCAGGCGTGATGTAGCGGGCGAGCTTTCGATCACGCCCAAGGCCGACCCGCCGCTGGATGGCTGTGGCCCAATTTGGGTGGCGCTTGTGACGGACTGGCTTGCCTCGAGCGGCGAGGCCTTGCCCTTGTAGTAACTCTCAAACGAGCCGCGAATGCTCACGGCCAGCGGCCTGGCCTTTTGCTCACCCTCGACCGGAAAGCCCAGTTCAGGATAGGTCGTCAAATCGGGGTTGGTGTCTAGGGTGCTTTTTAGCCACGATTGGGACGAGGAGTGCAGCAGCGTGACCACTTGCCGATCCTTGTTTTTATTGGCGTCAATCTCTAGTGGCGAGGCCCATTGAAGCGTCACAGCCGACAAGCCGGAAACAATGGGACTATCTTTTGCCATACTGTCGCTGCGCACGTCTACAAAGAAAGGATAGCTGATCTGCTGGATTTCGACCACGCTCATCCCACCCACCTTGCGCTGAACCTGAACCGGGAACGGCTCGTTGCGCGGGTCCATCACCAGCAGCGGGTCAACCTTGACGCCATAAGAGGCCAGCATATCGCCCAGGCCGTTTTGCACATTCTCTAGCATAATGCTGCCGCCGAGTTGCATGGGCGAAAGAATGGTACTGCCGCCTGCCACCACCACTGCGCCGCCGCGCATCAGGTATTGGTCAATCGCAAAACGCTCCTTGTCATCCATAGATTGGGGGGCAATCAGCAACAGCGCGTCAATGTCGCCTGGCACCGTGCCAGATTTTAGGTCCACTGTTTTGATCGTATAGTCTTGAGACAGTTGCTCCTGAAGCAACTGCCAGCTAGACAGGGGCTGCTGCGCTGCGCCGGTGTATGGGTTTTGGATTGGCTCTTGGGGCGGGGTCCACAGCCCGATTGTCTTGAGGAAACCGGGCGCGGCGCGTTTGAGCGCCGACTCGATAGTGGTGCGCACGCTGGCTTCGCTCATATCGCCGGTGGGATAAATCACGCTGGCCTGGTCGCCAATTTGCAGCACCATGTGCAAATAGTACGAATCGGGCGAAAAGAGCGACACGGCAATAGGCCGCAGCCCATAGGTGCTGTACAAGGTCTGGCGGTTGACTGCCGCGCCCGATGCATCAGGGTCAATGCTTTCAAAGACGAATTTGCCGCCCGCCTCTTTTTGAATGTCTTGCGCCGCCTTTTCAATTTGCGCCGGCACATCTTTGAGGGAACTGGGCAAGGTCTTGGGGGTGACAAAAGCTGTCAATTTGACGGGCTTGTCCAGCCGGCTGAAAACCGCCGGCAGGTTTTGAAAGCCGTACACCACCTTTTTGATCGAGCGGGTCAGGTCGTATTCCAGGTTGCGCAGCCGCACATTGATCTGGTCGCCGCTTTGCTCGACCTCGATTAAATCTTGAAAGTTTAGCGTGGTGTATTGATCGCCGTAGCGAATCAGGATGTCAAAATACGAATTGACGACCGACGCCTCATAGCGCCCGGAAATGCGGAAGGGGGTAGGGCTGATGCCGTACACCTGGTTGGCTTCTGTTTCCAACTCTTCATTGTCCTTGGGGTCAATCAATTCGATCTTGAGCTTGCCGCCGGAAGCGATTTGATATTCGCGCAGCATGTCGCGGATGGTGGGCGCCAACGGCGACAGCAGCGGGTGCGTCCTTTCGCTGAAATAGCCGCGAATCAACAACGGCTCTTGCAGGTCGCGCACCAGGCTGCAGGTGGCAGGCGACAGGCTATATTCCTTTTGCGCGGTCAGGTCGGCGCGCAGGCCGTGCAGTGGGAAAAGCCACACATTGAGCGCCGCCAGGTTCACACCAATCAAGGCTGCGCTCAAGAGCGCATTGCGGCGGTACACGGCCGTGTGCAAGCCCTGGCTCCATCGCTTGGCATCTAATGAGACCATATTCAGAATCAAGAAAAGCGCCGTCAGCGACAGATAGTAGGCCAGGTCGCGCAAGTCTATCACGCCGCGCTCGATGCTCTCAAAGCGGCTGCCTGTGCCGATGGCGCGCAAAATCTCGGCTGGTGTATCGCCCACCAGGCCGGTTAGGCTGCCCGCGCCCACCATATAAAGCGCGCCGCACAGCAAGGCGGTGACAATCAGCGCGACAATTTGATTATCGGTGCGCGAGGAAACAAATAGCCCAATCGCGGCATAAGTGGAGGCCATCAAAATCGCCGCCAGATAGCCACCTGCCACCGGCCCCCAGTCCAGATCGCCCAAGACGCTTACGGTGATGGGCAAAAAGAGGGTCAGCGCCAGCGACACGATAATCAGGGCCAGCACGGCCATAAATTTGCCCAGCACCAAATGCCAGCGGCGCACCGGCAGCGTGAGCAAAATTTCCAGCGTGCCGCCGCGCTGTTCCTCGCTCCACTGGCGCATGGTCAGTGTGGCGACCAAAAAGATCATCAAAATCGGCATCCAGCGAAACAGCGGGCGCACGTCGGCAATGTTGCGGGCAAAAAATGTTTCGGCCCAAAAGAAGGAAAAGAGGGTGGCAACCAAAAAAGCGCCGACGAAAATGAGCGCCATCGGCGAGCCGAAATAAGCGCGCAGCTCTTTGCGGGCAATGGCCCAGGTTTGTATCCACAGAGTTTTCATCATCCACTCCCCAGTTGTGTGAATTTGGTTCAGCCGCCTTTATCTGCGTCCACCGGCAGGGCAGCCGCGGTGGCCAATTCGTTAAAGATGGTTTCAAGCGTCTTGACATCGCGGCGCAGTTCGCGCAGCGGCCAATTCTTTTGGCGGGCCAGCTCGTAAATAGCCGAACGCAAATCGCCGCCGTCGCTGTGAATGCGATACTCTTGCCCGTCGGCGATGCGGTTAACGTCCACCGAGCGAACTCTTTCCAGCGCCCCAAGATCGCGCGCAGCATCTGGCGCGCCATCTTGCAGCACCATCACCGCATCGCCGCTGGCGGCCAAATCGGCCAGGCGCGCATCGGCTTTGACCTCGCCGTCCAGCAAAATGACCACGCCGTCGCAAGTGGCTTCCACTTCGGACAAAATGTGAGTCGAGAGGAGCACGGTGCTGTTGCGCGCCAGCCGCCGAATCAGCCGCCTCACTTCCACAATTTGCGTTGGATCCAGGCCCACCGTCGGCTCATCCAAGATCAGCAGCTTGGGCTGGTGTAGAATCGCTTGCGCCAAGCCGACGCGCTGGCGATAGCCCTTGCTCAATTGGCCGATGGGCCGGGCCAGGTGCTCTGCCAGGCCGGTTGCACGCACCGCTTGCGAAATGTATTTGGGCTGCTCTGTTGTTGGAATTTGCCTCAGGTCGGCCACCAGCTTGAGGTACGCCTGGACAGACAGTTCAGGGTACAGCGGCGCATTTTCAGGCAGGTAGCCAATCCGCTTTTGCACCTCTAGCGCGTCGGCCAAAACATCCAGCTCATCCACCTTGGCCTGCCCACCATCGGGCTGAAGGTAGCCGGTCAAAATTTTCATCACGGTGGTCTTGCCCGCGCCGTTGGGGCCGAGTAAGCCGATGACCTGGCCTGCCTCTACGCGGAATGAGACGTTTTTGAGGGCCTGAATTGACCCATACGATTTGCTCAAGTTTGTGACATCAATCATCTTTCTCTCCTGCTATGAAACTGAGGTTGAATTTTAACGCAAAAACGTCAAGCTGCAAGTCCGCTTGGCGCTTTTGGAGCCGTTAGGGTTTTGTTCTCTATGAGCAGGCCCGTGAATTTCGGGAGGACCTGCTCTTCACGGCGTCCCGACCGCCGAGAGTTTTTGGACCTCTCCTCCCCTCTGGTTAGGAGGGAGGGAGAGGATGTAGCGCAGGCGGATTGTGACTGTTATGAGTGTTATGACTGTTACGGCTGTTGGCCTAGAGTGACCTCTAGCTCCACCTGCTTTCCGTCGCGCAAGACTGTCAGCATCACCTCCTTGCCAGGTTCATAGTGTTGCAGAATAGCCTTTAAATCTTGCATTTGTTCTACAGCTTGACCATCTACTGCGGTGATAATGTCGCCTCCAACAGAGACTTGCTGGCCGTCGAGCGTTATAGGCTTGAAACTGCCATGCAAGCCGGCCTGGTCGGCGGGGCTGCCCTGCTCGACTTGTTGAATCAGAACACCCTGCTGATTGGATGAAAGGTTCATCGCCTGGGCAATGTCTGAATTGACTGTCACGCCAACAATGCCCAACCAAGCGCCGGTTGTTTGGCTGTCTTGTCCTCTGCTCTGAACAATGCGCTCTTCTGATTTGGGACGCGCGTCCAGAGTGAGCTTGATTGATTCTTCTTTGCCGTCGCGCAGCACTGTCAGTGTGACCGTCTGCCCTACCTGTGTGGAACGAGCCAGGTAGGCTACCAGGTCTTCAAACCTTTTGAGCGGCTGGCCGTCAATGGCCGTAATCACGACTCCGCCCACGCTAACATCTTGCCCGTCAATGGTCACTTTGCGGTCGCTGCCGCGCAAGCCGGCCTTGTCGGCTGGGCTGTCTGGCAAGACCTCTGCCACCAAAATGCCGCGCTGATTGGACGACAAATCCATTGCTTGGGCCAGGTCAGGTGTGAGGGTTGTGCCGCTGATCCCAACGCGAGGATGGTCGTAATGGCCCGCTTTGATCAGCTCTGGCACGACATTTTGCACAATGGCCGATGGAATGACAAAGCCAACCCCCGCCGAGGATCTCACGGACGACTCGATAGCGGCCGTCACGCCAACCACCCGGCCCTGGTCGTCTACCAACACCCCGCCCGAATTGCCGGGGTTGAGAGAGGCGTCTGTCTGGATAATGTCTGGAATGGTGTAACTTGGGCCTAGCCCATCGCTTTCTGTGGATAACGACCTGCCCAGCGCGCTGACAAACCCAACCGTCATTGTGCCTTCCAGGCCAAAGGGATTGCCAATAGCCACAACCAGTTCGCCCACCTGCACCTGGGTCGAATCGGCCAACTGCACCGGCCGCAATTGCTCGGCCGGCACATCTACTTTGACCACCGCAAGATCGCTATCCGAGTCGGCGCCGACGAGCGTGGCAGGGACAATTGTGCCGTCAGAAAATGTCACTTGAATCTTGTCGGCATCGGCCACGACATGGTTGTTGGTGACAATGTGCCCTTCCTTGTCCCATACGAAACCGGACCCCTGGCCCTGTTGATAGAATTGCTGGGGCGTGTCCGAATCGGGTTGCTCAAATGGAATTTCGGGCAGACCGGGCCAGTCTGGCAAGTCTGGCGACTGCTGCCAAGTAGTGACTGCGGTCTGCTTTTGAACCACGCGGATGTTGACGACCGAGGGGTTGACCTGCGCATAAATGTTTTCCAGTGTTCCCTCAAGCGCGGCCACCGCGCCGCCTGAAACAGCCGCCACAGGCGATTGAAACGTGGTAGTTGGGGCCGGCGCTGCCCAAGCACCGCTTTGCTGCTCAAGAATTTCAGAGGCTTGCCGCGCCAGGCCTGGCACGCCGCACCCCGTAAGAACCAATACAGAAATCAACAGTATAGTGATTGTTATGTAACGTTTAATCATTCATTCCTCCTATTGATGTTTGGTATCTTTTCAATAATCTGGGGTGAGGGCAGGGCATACCCTGCCCAGACAGTGTAATCACAAGGATTACCCCCCACATTTTGAGATGTTACCTCTATTCACTTTTGTAACGCCGCAATCAGTGCCACTGGATCAAGAATCGGCCCAAGGGAAATTGTTTCTCCTTCATGCTTTAGTTCAATTGTCCGTCCGGTTGTCAGCGCCAATGACCAGAATTCATCGGGAGTAATGACTGGTTTTACCTGAGCCGCCAGCGCATACATCCCGGCAATATAGGGAATTGACCAGCTCCACCCGCCTTCTCGATAAAACACATATTCATCTACGCCTCCTGGGCTTGCCGTTGTCCGAGAATCCATCGGAACCAGCAGGCGGTCAGAAAATCGTTTTTCCCCATAGAATTGTTTGGCCCACCATAACCCAGGTTCATAAGACTCAAACTGGTCAGGGTCGGCTAGTGGTTCACGACCTAAAGCATGAAACTTGAAACCATGGACTTGCTCAACGCTAGAACATATTACGAGCATCCCGGCGTCTTTGGCTTCTTTGGTAGCAGTAGAAATATCGTCATATCCTTTGCTTTCTGGTCTCCAACCAACAGATATTGATATGACGCGAATCTTGCGATCTTGAGGCAACAGTTCATTTATTTCCAAGATACGGCGAACGTTTTGGGCCAGGCAAGAGTAATCGTTGCCTTCAGGGGTGCCAGTAGTATTACACATGCTGTTTGCTATGTAATATAGATCGGCCTCCGGTGCTACTCCTGTGGTCTTGCCTACCGCAATTGAGGCTACTGCTGGGCCATGCATTTGAGTCTGCAGCCATCCACCCTGAATATCACTCGCCTCCTCGTACAAGCGCAATTGACCCGCATATTCTTGATGATCCACTAGCAAGGTCAGGTCAATGATGCCAATGCCGACCCCGCGCCCCGTAATGCCTTGTTCATGCAGCCGACGAATGCCCAAGCCGGGGTTTTTGCCCAACTCCATTATGCGTTGCCAGTCAAAGTCCTGCGGCATTTTGTCTGCCGCTGGCCATTTTGTCTGATCGTCAAAGTCAGCATACATCAGGTCATTCAAAGAGTTGGTGAGATCGAGTTGTGACAAATCAAAAGACCGCAAGTCCATCTGCCACATTTGATCCGAGTCGGAGTCATAAGTTGGAACCGAGGTCATAGCGCCTCGCCTCCAGTCGGCTGGAGCCGGTCGCCGGTCAATCTTGGGAAATGTGTTGGGCAAGGGTTGAAGTGTGGAATGGGGAATGCGCATAATAGTTGCGACAGAGCTGGGTGATGGCGCGGGCGTAGCGGGCAAGCCGCGACAGGCGCTCAGGCATAGAGCAGCCAAAATTAGGACAGGCCAAAATTGTTTGTTCATAGGTTCCTCTTTGACGGTATTCCCAATAATATTCAACTCATTGGCAGCTCGATGACAAACCGGCTGCCGTGCCCCAACGCGCTTTCGGCGTAAACCCGTCCACCATGAGCCTGAGCGATGCTTTGGGTGATGGCCAGCCCCAGGCCGCTGCCCCTAGCGGAGCTGTTCTTGCTGCGATAAAAGCGCTCAAAAATGTGCGGCAAATCGGCCGGGTCAATTCCTGCGCCGCTATCGCGCACCCACAACTGCGCCACCTCACCAACCTGCTGCGCGCCGATTTCTATTTCTCCGCCCGCTGGCGTGAACTTGAGCGCGTTATCCACCAAGTTAGACAATGCCATTTCTATCCGCGCGCGGTCACAAAAAACTCGCAGCCGGGCGGCTGGCTTGACAGACAATCTTGTGCCTTTATCTATAGCCAGAGCTTTGAAAGGAGCAGTGGCTGCTTCGATCAATTCGTTTGGGTCGTGATTAGATTTGTCCAGATCGGCCAAGCCGGCATCTAGCCTGGACAAATCGAGCAAGTTGTGAGTGATCCATTCCAGGTGGTCCAGTTGGGCCTGGCTTTCGGCCAAAAACTCGGCCCGGGCGGCTGGATCATCGGCAGCGCCATTTTGCAATAATTCGTTAAATGTTTTCAAAGCCGTGATAGGCGTGCGCAGCTCGTGCGAAGCATCGGCGATGAAACGGCGCAACGCATCACGCTCTGCGGCCAGTTCGGCAAAACTTGTTTCGAGCCGCTCGGCCATGACGTTGAATTGCCCGGCCAACTGTCCAAATTCATCCTGCCCTTGCAGCGGGACGCGCGCAGACAAATTGCCGCTGCTCATTTGTTCGGTTGCGGTGGTGAGGCGGCGCAATGGGGCTGTTAGACCCTGGCTCACCAACAAGCCCACAATCACCGCCAGCAATGCCGCTCCGCTGCCTGCCAGCACAAAAGCGCGGCGAGTCGTTTCCAAGGCCTGCGCGCCAAAATCAGGCCCGCCACTCAGCTCTACATAGCCCAGCGGGCTGCCTGCGTCGCCAATCGGCGCGCTGACCACCCGCTGCGAACGAGGCGGCGCGGTCTTGGCTGTATTGGAAGAAGACAGAGCCGGCTGGTCTTGGCTCACCTCAAAGACGAGCCGGCTGCCCCAGGCCGTTTCAACCCGGCGCACAATGACATAGTTGGTGTCCGAGGACACTTGCTGGTACCCCAGGCTCCCATCGCGTTGAATTGGCATCACCAGCGTGCCGCCCGGCGGAAGCATCATTACGACCGAGCTATCCACTAGCTGCGGATCCATTCCCGATGAGGGAACAACCCACACAAACTCTTGCGATTCGTCGCGCGGGCCGGAATCGGCCAAGACCTGATTGCGATAGTTCAAAATTCTTGTCCGCGCATTGCCCAGAAAGGCCGAAGTCTGAGCCAGCTCTTGAAGCGCATAGCTGCGCGTGGCAGGCCACATATAGGGCAGAGCTTGCTGCGCCACGGCCTCTGCGTTTGCAGTCAAATAATCTATTTCCTGTTGCTCGGCGTGTTGCTTGACCACCGACAAGGCCAGCACGCCAATCGCGCTCACCGTGACGACGGTTAACAGCACATAACTTCCTATCAAACGCCAGCGGATGGAACCAGACATTATATTCCTTTACATGCCCAAAGGGCGGCAAAACCTACTTTTCCCTTTTTGATCATCTCTAGGATAATGCTTGATGGTTGCGGGCTGGTTGCGGTTTTGTTAAGCTTTCGCAACAAAAAGGGTGATTGTGCAACCCTCCCGCAGGTTTGGGTGAACAAGCCTGCCGAGGCTGCCAAATTGCAACCTGCGGGAGGGTAGATTTGTGCAAAAAAAGCCCGGTTTTTATTCAAAACCGGACTTGCGCTGGAACTTGTAACCTATTCCCCGCACGGTTACTAACCAGCGGGGATTGGCCGGGTCGTCTTCCAACTTTTCGCGCAGGTGCCGGATGTGAACATCTATGGTGCGGTCGTTGCCAATGTCGCTGTCATAGCCCCAGATGGTTTCAATCAATTCATCGCGGCTAAAAGGCCGTTCGGGATTGCTGACAAGGTAACGCAACAGGCGAAACTCGATGGGCGTGAGATAGACCATCTGCCCACGGCGATGCACTAGGAGTTTTTCCAGGTCAATTTCTACGTCTCCAAACGCCAATCGCTCGTTTTGGGCAACGGCCAGGTCACCATAGGCCCGGCGCAGCAAGGCCCGAATGCGCGAAACAAGCTCACGCAAGCTGTATGGCTTGACCACGTAATCGTCTGCGCCCAGCTCTAGCCCTAACACCTTGTCCATTTCTTCGTCGCGGGCAGTAAGCATGAGGATGGGTTGGCGTTTGCCCTCGGCGCGCAGTTGGCGGCACACGTCAAAGCCGCTAATATCCGGCAAGCGGATGTCGAGCAAGATGAGGTGAGGGTCTTGGCTGCGAGCAAGGTCAATGGCCTGCTGGCCTGTCTCGGCCCACAGCACGGCAAACCCTTCTTTGCTCAAGCCATACTCTAACCCGCGCGCCACAGAGCGTTCGTCTTCTACAATCAAGATGCGCTCTCTAGCCATCTGTCATCTCCTAAAAATTTGGTGGTCACCCTGTCAAGTGTTGATATGTGAGCCGAATATTATCGTGTCTGTCTGGAACCCCCTAATCCTGCCGCAGTTTCGGGTTTTGCCCGAAACTGCCTCGGGTCGGCGTAGCCGACCCGCCTTAGTATACGCGCTTTGGCCTGCAATGCAAGGATGGGCATCAACAGTTTTCCCCGTTTCGCCTGCGCAATGAATCAGAAGGTTGTATCCTTCAAGCAAAAGCGGTGGTATAATCTGGCCAATCAAAGAAACGCGCTTGCCTGCCGCAGGTAGGCCGAGTGCAAATTGAGACCAGAAAGGTGAGATAAATATGAGCAAAAGGCGATTGGTGCGCAAGCAGCGCGCCATATCTCACTGCGTCTCGGCTGGCCCCCAACTGGTGACTGCCGAGGGCGATGCGTTTGTCTATGCCACAGCGCATTACGGGCATAGCGCCATGGAAGAAATCCGCCAAATCTTGCAGCCGCTTGACGAGTTCAAGCTGGGCGATGTCGAGCCGGAAGCGGATGGCTCGCTGCGCTTTGCTTGGTTTGAGACCCAGCCTGACCCGCACAGCCGAGCGCCGATCGGCGGGCAGCGGGTCTTGGCTACCCTGACCTTGACGGCCAAGACGCTTGAAATCGAAACCATGTCTCAGCAGCGCCTGGATAATTGCCGCCAGCGCCTGGAGCAATTGTTGGGTGATCGTTTGCGCCTGCAAAGCGCAGAGACCAAGAGCGCCCGCCAAGCCCTCCGTGAAAGCGAGCGCAGGCCGCGCCCCCAGCCCAGCGAGCCGGTCGTTGTGCCGCCCGAGTTCATTGCCGAGATGGAAGAAAAAATGCTGAGCCAGTGGATTGATGACTCGATCCCGGCGTTGGATGGGCTGACGCCGCGTGAGGCGGTCAAGACGCCAGAAGGCCGCCAAAAGGTTTTGGATTTGCTAGATTACATCGAGCGCCAGCAAAAGCGCATGCCCCCATCGCCGGGAAGGTTTTCGCCTGACTATGGCAAGGTCAAAAAGTAACTTCCCAATAATCTGGGGTAATTGCCTGAACCATCATCTCGCTTTGTACCCCGGACAGGCTATTTTGTCAAGGAACAAAGCCCTTCATTGTCTGTAAATAGGGTAGAAACCCCTGCCTTTAGGCAGGCCGTTTTCAA
>JBGSMF010000483.1:0-4776 GCA_041740315.1 Thermoflexales bacterium | reverse complement strand
GACTGGCATAGGGATGCCCGTCCTGCTATTTCCGATAAGATCTAATAGAAGCAGAGAATATGAAATAGGGAGGGATTATGCAAACCGTCAAGACCATTTCAGAGGTCAGGCAGATCCGAAACCGCCGCAAGGGAAGCTGGGGCCTGGTGCCGACGATGGGCTATTTGCACGAAGGGCATCTTGCGTTATGCCAACGCGCCAAGGCCGAATGTGGCTGCGTGGGAGTGAGCATCTTTGTCAACCCAACCCAGTTTGGGCCAAACGAAGACCTGTCACGCTACCCACGCGACCTGACCAGAGATTTGGAACTGCTCAAAGAGGTTGGCGTTGACCTGGTATTTACGCCCGAGCCAGACGAAATCTATCCGCCGAATTTTCAGACCTATGTTAGTGTTGAACAAGTTGCCCAACCGCTCGAAGGAGCAGCGCGGCCGGGGCACTTTGTTGGTGTAGCAACAGTGGTGGCCAAGCTGTTCAATATCTTTCAGCCCAACAAGGCCTATTTTGGGCAAAAAGATGCCCAGCAGGCAGCCGTCATCAGGCAAATGGCGCGCGACCTGGATTTTCCACTGGAAATTATAGTGTGCCCCACCGTGCGAGAGCCGGACGGGTTGGCAATGTCCAGCCGCAATAGCTATCTGAATCCCAAAGAACGCCAGGCGGCTACCGTGCTGTACCGCGCCCTGTGCGCAGCGGAGGTATTATGGAGATCAGGCGAGCGTGATGGAGAGGCGCTGCGACAGGTGATGAAAAAAGTGCTGGCGGCCGAATCCCTGGCCAAACCCAATTATGTCAGCGCGGCCGATCCTATCTCGCTGGCCGAGTTAGGCGTGGCCCAACGCGGGGTGTTGCTTTCGATGGCCGCGCGGATAGGCTCTACGCGGCTGATTGACAATTTTTTGCTCGAGTGATTCGACCGTGCAAGGTCGAGGAGTCCATAATGCGAATCTTTCCTGAACCGATCGAGAACCTTCCCGAAGCAGACATTCCCTTGGATGGGATAAAAGCATATCTCTCTCAATCTGAAAATCACCAAATCGTCTTTATGCAGTTTGACCAAGACGCCGAGCTGCCTGAACATTCCCATGCCAGCCAATGGGGCGTTATTTTAGAAGGCAAAATAGACCTGATCATCGAAGGTGCCAGGCAAACCTATTCAAAAGGCGAACGCTACTTTATTCCATCAGGATCAAAACATTCGGCCAAGATATATGCCGGATACGCTGACATCACGTTCTTTAATGATCCCGACCGTTACCATTCCAAGCCGTTCGCCAGCAGACCAGATCGCCAACCCAAGTCCGCGTATCGCACCTTGCTACTCGGGAAAATTCACAACGCTACAGTGACGGGCGCCGACGTGCACTATGAAGGCAGTATCACGATTGACACCGACTTGTTGCGCGCCGCTGGTATCCTCGTGTACGAGCGAGTGCAAGTGGTAGATGTGGACAATGGCGCGCGTTTGGAAACATACGTCATTCCCGGTCAGCCCGGCAGCGGCACGGTGCAGCTCAACGGCGCGGCGGCGCGGCAGGTGGCGGTAGGCGACAAGGTGATCATAATGGCTTATGCTACTCTGCCCGAACCGATTCCAAAAGATTACGCGCCCACGGCGGTGTTTGTGGACAAGCATAACAGAGCGACCGAGATTCGGCGCGCTCGCAGTGAATGATGGAGGCTGGTCATGTTACTGTGCATTGACGTTGGCAACAGCAACATCAAGCTGGGTTTGTTTCGCGGCGACGAGCTGGCAGCCAGTTGGCGCATCTCGACTAACCGGGCACAGCTCACCGACGAATATGCCATGTTGTTTTTGAACCTGTTCGCCTCGCAAAACATCCAAGCTACCGATGTGACCGGCTGCGCCATTTCGTGCGTGGTGCCACCCCTGACGCCGGTGATGGCAGAACTGGCGCGCCGCTACCTGCGCCAAGAAGCGGTGGTTGTAGGGCCGGGGGTGCGCACCGGCGTGCGCATCCGCATAGATCACCCCACCGAGGCCGGGTCGGACCGTGTGGTCAATTCGGCTGCCACCTACCGGCTGTACGGGGGGCCGGCCATTGCCATCGCCTTTGGCACTGCCACCGCGTTCGATGTTGTCAGCGCAGAAGGCGATTATCTGGGCGGCGCTATTGCGCCGGGGCTGGGGATAGGCGCAGAGGCATTGTTCCGCTTTGCCGCCAAGCTGCCCCAGGTGGAACTGACTCGCCCGCCACACGCCATCGGCAAAAATACCATCCACTCTATGCAATCTGGCCTGATTTTGGGCTATGCGGGTTTGGTTGAGGGGTTGGTCAAGCGGTTGAGCGCCGAGCTGGAAGCGCACGTGCGCGTGGTAGCAACCGGCGGCTTGGCCGAGGTGGTGGCGGCCGAGACAGATGCCATTGAAAAGGTAGAACCGCACCTGACCATGATCGGCCTAAAGCTGATCTATGCCATGAATCGCTAACTGCCTACCCTCTCGCAGGTTATTCAAACCTGCGGGAGGGTCGTAACTAGATGGGCGCAAAAGCCGGCAAACGCATGGTGAAGGTAGAGCCTACGCCCAACTCGCTCTCTACCAAAACATGGCCGCCCATGGCCTGGCAGAAATTATAGCAAAGCGCCAAGCCCAGGCCAGAGCCGCCATACTTGCGCGTGATGGAGCTATCGGCTTGCCAAAAGGGTTCGGATAAATGCTCCATTTGTTCAGCCGTCATACCGATGCCTGTATCGGACACGCTGAACAAAATCCACTCGATTCCATTGTCAGCCGGGTCTGGCTGGCGACTGGCGCTCAGCGTGATTGTGCCGTTTTGCGTAAACTTGGCCGCGTTATCTACCAAGTACAACAATGCCTGGCGCACCATGCCGATATCGGCATGCAGCGTGCCAATATCTGGCGGGCACTTTACGCGCAACACGTTAGAATTTTTGGCAGCCAACGAGCGAGCCTTTTGCGCAATGTCGGCAACCAGGGCCGGCACATTAACAACCTGCCGGGACAACTGGGCTTTGCCGGCCTCTATTCTGGATAGTTCCAAAACATTGTTGATCATAAACAGCAAATGATGAGCAGCCGCCAAAATCTTGTCAACATAGGTCGACATATCCGCATCACCCGACTCGGCCGCTTTTTCCTGCAACAACTCGGTAAAGCCCATGATCGCCGTCAGCGGCGTCCGCAATTCGTGCGTCACGGTCGCCAGAAAGACGCTCTTGGCGCGGTTCGCTGCCTCAGCCAAATCTTTGGCCTGGCGCAGGTCTTGTTCTACCCGTTTGTATTCCGTAATATCCCGCAAGATGATCAAACGTCCTCTCAATTGTCCTGCGCCGCCGTGCAACGACGAGATATGCATGTCCAGATAACGCGGCCAGGCATTATCTGGATGGGGTGGCGGCAAAACAATCTCTACCTTGGCTTCGGTGACATCGCGATAACGGGCTATTAAATCCGGCCAACTGGAAAATATCTGCGCGGCGGGGTATCCAATCGCCTCTGAGGCTGTGATGCCGATAAAACGCTGCACGGCTGGGTTGATATCAACAATCCGGTTTCGCGCGTCCAGCACAATCACGCCGTCCTGCATACTTTCGATGATGGTAGCGCGCGCCACCGGCATAATATCTAGCAAGCGATAGCGATACAGCCCCCACACGAACAACAAGCCAGAAAAGGCAAAAGTGGATGGGGTCAGGTCGAGCCGTGGGATTGGGCTGAGGCGAAAAATGTACATCACATTTCCCACCCACGGCAAAAGCGCCCCCAGCGCCAAAACGACCCTTTGCCCTCGATACAGGCGGGGGGATAGGGTAAACTGTTGCATCAGAAACACAGTGCCCAGGCCCAGCACAACATAGGCATACGCCATATTGAGCCAGAACCACGGCCCATAAGTTTTAGACACCACAGAAAATGGCCCATCGGCATCTAGCCTGACATTGCTTCGCATCAGGTTATGAGCCTCGTTCGTCCAAACCAGGAACACGGTCAGCAGCGGCATCACGGCCAGCCAGGCCAGGTTGCGGCGCGTCAGCCATTTTTCTCGCCCGGTGTATTGAAGCGCAAAAGCCAACCAGGCCACGGGCACGCTTACAATGCCCAGGTATTCTACATTGGCCCAAAAAAGCTTGGCCTGCAAGTCAACACACCCCAGTTCAAGAGTGTTGCCCGCTGACCAGACCACCACAGCCAAGAGAATGAAAATGAGAGGCGTTGCGCCAGCCGCAGAACGGTGCTGCCAGACAACAATAACCAGTCCTGCCGATACTAGCGCAGAAAAGACCAGCGGCAAGACGTAGGGAGTATACTGCCAATACATTGCCCTAGGCCAAAATGAAAGCTAGGCCGTTAGCTCCCATTCTTTTACTGCCGCTTGCAACAGCTCGCGCACGGCAGGTTCAGTCACCTGGTCTATACCGGGATAAAAGCGGCCATCCACTTCAACCCGCAGCGAGCCATCTGGCGCTGTCCCTACATGGATGCTGCGAGTGAACATATCGGACCGACTCAGCAGCTTTTGTTGAAGCACCTTTTCGATTTGCCCGGCGATGCCCATGACAGGCGGCTCCTCTGCCACTTTGGCCGCCTTGCCAGCTGCCTTGCCAACCGGCTTGGGAGGTGGCGCTGCCAGCGAACGCAAAAATTCTTCTTCAACACTGGGAGAAGCCGCCGGGGCAACTGGCGCCGGCGGCGCGCTTGAAACTGCCGGCGCAGGCGGAACAGCCGCGCTAACCTGCGCTGGCGGCGCAACGGGGGCGACAGCGGGCAGCACTGCCGGCTTGCCCTTGGCA
>JBGSMF010000482.1:0-21213 GCA_041740315.1 Thermoflexales bacterium | reverse complement strand
CCCCCCCCCCCCCGACGTGGCAAGACTTTCAAGGCGCGGCTTTGAAATCGGGGCTTTTGAAATCTACAAAACGATAGCCCAGCCCGCGTTCGGTGAGGATATACCTGGGGTGGGCGGGGTCTGGCTCGATCTTGGAGCGGAGATAGTTGACATACAGGCGGAGATAATGAGTTTCGTCTCCGTACTCTGCGCCCCACACCTTGCGGAGCAGTGTTTGGTGTTCTAGCACCCAACCGGCGTTATTAACAAGGTGATAGAGTAGTTTGTGTTCGATGGGTCTCAGCTTGACTTCTTGCCCGCCCGCGATCACGCGCCGCCGGCCAAAATCAATTTGCAAGTAATCGTCAATTTTCAGCAGCGATTTTTCGGCCGGCGCGCCCAGCTCGGCCCGGCGCAGGGCGGCCTTGACCCGGCTGGAAAGCTCGCGGGGCGAAAAGGGCTTGGTCACGTAATCGTCGGCGCCCAGTTCCAGCCCCCTGATCTTGTCTTCTTCGTCGGCCTTGACGGTGAGCATAATCACCGGCACGCTAGAAATTTCGCGCAGCAGCTTGAGCGTTTCAAAACCGTCCAGCTCGGGCATCATCACGTCCAAAATCACCAGGTCGGGCAGCTCGTCGCGCACCTTTTCCAGGGCTTGCAGGCCGCGGGTGGCCTGGATGACGCGGTAGCCTTCCACCTCCAGGTTCATGCGGATAAAGCCGATCATGCGCTCTTCGTCGTCTACCACCAGGACCAGTTTTTTTTCTTCCGGGTTTGTCATAGGCTCTTTTCCAGCCAAAAATTCACCGCCAGGGTCGCAAAGGAAAAGGACACCAGCAGAGGGTTTGTGGAAAAGTTGGGTTGCCTGTCTGCCACAGGCAGGCGGCGCGTAGCGTGCCGCGCTATGATTAACTCTCCTTAAAACAAAGCGGCAAGCGCCAATATTGTTCTGCCTTTCGCTTGCCGCCTGTTCTAGCTATTCACGCACAAAGCTAATGACCTGGGCCTCTTCTTCTGCGCTGATGATTTCTATCAGCGTGATGCGATGCCAGGGAATGAAAAACTGCACCGCGTCGCGGTCAACATAGTTAATCTCTTTGCCGTCGCGCCGGCGCACGTTGGCGCAAGCAATGGCCTGCGCGTTAGGGTCGGGCAGCTCTTCAACGTCGGCAAAGATGGGTTCGTCGTTTTCCATGTGAACAAGAATAGAAATCGTCATAGCTCCTCCAGCGAGCAAGGGCACACTGCCATTCCGGCGGGTGGGCAGGCAGCTTGGCCGCCGCCGCGCGGCTAGCCAAGTTGGATTTGCAGCCGGACGCGCCCCAGTTGAATTTCGTCCTTGTCGCGGAGCGGGTGGGGCAGGTAGGGGGTCAGGCGTTGGCCGTTCAAAAAGGTGCCGTTGGCGCTGCCCAGGTCTTCGATGAAAAACTGGGTGCGTTGCTTGTGGATGCGCGCGTGGCGGCGCGAAACGCCGCCGTCCAGCCCGCCATCGGGGGTCAGGTCTACGTCTGGGAATACCCCCCGGGTAGCGTCTAGCCGCCCCAGCACATATTCGTTGCTGCCCGTCAGAGATATTTGGCGGGCGCTCTCTTGAACGATGATGGTTAGAGTGGCTTGGGGCGCTTCTTCGGGCTTGCCTGCGTCGGCGCCCCAAGGGTCTGCTCTGGAGGCAGGCGAGCTAGATTCGGGCAAGGGTTCTGTGCGCAGTGGCCCGCCCGTCAGCAGATAGACGCCGCACTCGCTGCAAAACAGGGTGCCTGGACGATGTTGACGACCGCATGAAGGACATTCAATCATTCCCTCTCTCCTTTGGTGAAAGCGATAGGCTTCGCGTTCCGTATTTTATAGTTTTCCGGCCGGCCGGCGATAGATAGCCGCTGCGCGCCAATCGGCCGGCCTCTAGCAAGGCCGCGCGGGCCAGTTGATGTTCGCCCAGGTCGAGCAGGCGAGTGGCCATGGTTTCCAGCCGGCGCGTGGCTTCTGGAATGTTGCCCTGCTCCACTGCTCTCCAAGCGTTATTTTGCATCCTAAAGATTGCAACCTTGGCCAGCCCGCTGAGCAAAACGGCCGGGGCCGGCTCGGTTGGCGGATCTTGGCTAAAATCTAATTTTAGCTCATATTTCAAACGTTCGCTACTCCGGTTGGCGGCGGTGATATTGGCCGCAAGCTCAAACTGGGCGACGCGATGCTGCCCCACAGGCATGCTGCCCACTACCATCTCTATAATGATTGGTATAGAGTTGGTAGATTGCAAAGTCCCCAAGTTCCACAGCCCGTTTTCTTGCTCCACCCGCGAGATGTAGGGTGATAGCTTGTAGATGGCGTCAACCTGGCAGTCCTTGGCGCAGCGAAGGGTCAGTTGCAGGTCTTCGGCATAGGTGGCGCTCACTCCTCGCAGCCGTTCCTGGAACAGAGTTTGCACGTCGGTGGCCGAAGCGATATACAATGAAACGCCCCCGCTGCGGTTGGCAATGGCATCCAGCAGAGCATCATTCCAGTCGTCGCCCAACCCCAGGCAACTGATGCTCATGGTGCGCCGCTTGGCTTCCACTGCCAGGGTCAGGCAGCGGTCTTCGTCGCCATACGTTTGCCCATCGGTCAGCAGCAGCATGTGGTTGACCGATGGCCCGCTGCAATGTTTTTCTAGCTCTTGCAAGCCGACGGCCATGCCGTGATAAATTTCTGTGCCGCCGCTGGCCTGAATGGCGGCTACCTTGGCTTTGGCGCGGGTTGTATCGGCGGCTGGCTGGTTGGGCCACACCACCTCGGCCCGATCGCTAAAGGTGATGATGCCAAGGGAATCTTGGGGAGTGAGGCTGTCTATCAGGCGATAGGTGGCGGCTTTGACCTGGTCTAGGCGTTGGCCTTGCATCGAGGTGCTGCGGTCTAGCACCAGGCACAGGTTCATGGGCGAGCGCGCCTGGCCGGGTAATGGTTGGACGGCTGAAATTTCCATCAGCACGTAAACGGTCTGCTCTTCGGGAATGACCGGAAAGCTTTGCCGGCTGGCCTGAAAAACCCATTTGATGGCTGCCTCGGGTGTCAGGCCAGATTCGGCCCGCCCCCGGTCATAAGCGGCGCGCATGACAGGATCGCTCAATATCTCATAGGCTTCTTGGATCTGCCGGAAGAGCAAAGTAGTGCCGGCGGCTTGTTGCTGCGAATCAGGGTGGTGTTGTTTCACCAGTTGCCGGTAGGCTTTTTTAACGTCTTCTGTCTCGGCGGTTGGGCTTATCCCCATCACCAGATAATAATCTTTTTTGATATCCATATAGTCTACTCCTTGGCCACCAACACTGCAGTAATATTGTCTTTGCCGCCGGCCAGGTTGGCTGTTTCTATTAGCCAGTCACAGGTTTCTTGGGGGGGCAGCCCTTGGCCAAGAATTGCGGCCAGTTGGTCATCAGGCACCATGCCCCACAGTCCGTCGCTGCACAATAGTATTTGGCTATTTGAAAGCAGCGGCACAATACACGTGTCAACTTCTATCCCGTCGCCTTGCCCCACTGCCCGGTACAAGACGTTGCGCTGCGGGTGAAAAAGCGCCTCGTTGGGCGTGATTTGCCCCATTTCAACCAGCCGGTCCACCAGCGTATGGTCGCGCGTTATTTGCTGCAGGGTGGCGTTGGCAAAGCTATAGGCTCGGCTGTCTCCAACATGCGCTAGATAGGCGTGATCGCCCAGGAGCAGCGCGCATGTCAGTGTCGTTCCGCCGCCAATGGCCTGGGCCTTGATGGTTTCGTCGGCGGCCTCAACCGCCTCTACCAATGCCTCGGTGATGGATTTGCGAGTTGAAGAGTGCGCGTCTGTGTTCAGATAAGGAATTAAAAGATCAGCAATCAGGTGGTGAGCCGCGGTGCGCGTGGCCAACATGCTGGCAACTTCGCCCGCCTTGTGTCCTCCCATGCCGTCTGCCAGGATAAACAGCCCAAAGCTTTCTTCAGAGGCCATCAACCCCAGTTGGTCGGTGGTCAGTATGAACAAAGCATCTTCGTTGTGCCCGCGCACCCGTCCAACGTGGGTGGCGCGGCCTACCCGCAAATATCCTGGTTTGGTCATAAGAGCAAGCTGTGTCCTTTTATGTCCTTCTCGTTCCCTATCCAGGCTTAGAGCGCCAGGGCATACAAGTGCTTGTCTGACGAGCCAATGTAGAGAAAACCTTCTGCGATGATGGGCGACGAAGTGATTGGCCCTTCGGTCTGAAAGCGCCAGCGCAAGCGGCCTGTCTTGGCGTCTAGGCTGTATAGGTTCCCGTCAACCGAGCCAATATACACCGCGTCTTGGGCCACAGCCGGCGAAGAGTTCAGTTGGCCTTCGGCGGCAAACTTCCAAACCACGCGCCCGGTCTGGGCATTGAGCGCATAGAGATTGTTATCGGCCGAGCCAAAATAAACAATGCCGTCAGCCACCGCCGGAGATGAAATAACGGGCTTGCCGGTGCGAAACTTCCACACCGACCAGCCTGAGCGGGTATCAACGGCGTACATGTGATAATCGTCCGAGCCTACAAAGAGCAAGCCCTCGGCAACGGCCGGCGAAGAGGTCACCCCGCGCCGGCAAGAAAAGCACCAGCGCAACTTGCCGCTGATATCCAGGGCATGCACTTCGCCATCGGCGCTGCCAAAGAAAATGGTTTCTTTATCCAAGGCCGCCCGAGAGCGGATTGGCCCGGCGGCTTGAAAAGTCCAGGCGATGCGGCCGCTTTGAGCATTGACGGCGTAAAATTTCGAATCATCCGAGCCGAAAAAGACGTGCCCAAAGTCAACCCGCGGCGAGGAGCGAACCGGGCCTTGAGTGGGGCAGGTCCAAATGATGCGCCCGGTCACCCGGTTGAGCGCATAAAGAATTTTGTCTTCCGAGCCGAAAAAGACGCGGTCTTCAAAGGCGCAAGGCGAAGAAGCAATGCCGCCTTCGGTGGGATATTTCCATTTGAATTGGCCGCTTTGGGCGTCAATGGCGTACAGGTTATTATCATAAGCGCCGACGTAAACAATGCCCTCGTATACGGCTGGGGTCGAACGCACCTCGTCTTCGCACGCAAAGCTCCACGCGGCTTGCATGTCACCGCTGCCAATGTTGACTGTGCCGGGGGCCGCCCTGGTAGTTGGCTCTGGCGCGCCGCGCAGCGCAACCAGCGCGTGCTTCATTTCATCAATAGAGGCCCAGCGCTTGTCTGGCTCGTATTCCAAGGCGCGCGAAATGACGGCCACAAGTCCATCCGGCGCCTGCGGGTTGGCGTTTTTGATTGGCCGATCGTGAAATGAAAAAGGCGGCTCTAGGCGCGGGTCCTGCTTGGTAAGCAAATGGTGCAAGGTGGCGCCCAAAGCGTAAATATCGCCGCGCGGGTCAGCCACGCCGCGGTATTGCTCTGGGGGACTGTAGCCTTCAGTGCCGATCATGGTGCCTTTTTGCCCGGCCTGAAACACCTTGGCAATGCCAAAATCTACCAGGCGAATTTGGTTGCGCTTGTCGAGCATGACGTTTGAGGGTTTCATGTCTCGAAAAACGACGGGAGGTGAATAGCCGTGCAGGTAATGCAATACATCGCACAATTGGATGGCCCAATCCAGCACCTCGCCGGACGGCAGCAGGCCTTGTTGCTGGCTCAGGTGGGCTTCCAGGTCGTGACCATCTACAAATTCAAGCACCAGATAGCTGCGGTTGTGCTCGCTGAAATAATCATAGACCTTGGGTATGGCCGCGTGCGAGAGGGTAGCCAAGATATTGGCCTCTCGCTCAAAATTCTGGACGGCCGCAGCGCGCAGTTGAGGGTCGGGCGCCAGGTTGACCATTTCTTTGACCGCGCACAGCTTGGTGACGTTTGAAAAGCGCAAATCGCGGGCCTGGTACACGGCGCTCATGCCGCCTACTCCCAAGACGCCCAAGATTTGGTATCGCTGCTGTAGCACCTGCCCAGCGGTTAGTGTGCCGCCAGTGTGTGTGCTGCCACGGTTCAATCCGCTCGTAATTCGGCGCGTATCAGTTGAAGACCCCATGTCCCTCGCTCTTCTGGTAGTGTCTTAATTATAATGGCTTTTCATGTTATGCGCAATCCATCGAAAAAGCAAATGCGCTGCAGCCTTCCTAGGGCGAAAGGCGGTTGAGATCGCGCGGGAATAGGGTGGTTTCACGCAGGTTTTGCGCGCGCGTCAACTGCATCACAAATCGCTCTAGCCCAATGGCAAATCCGCCGTGGGGAGGCATGCCATATTTAAAGGCTTCCAGGTAACCCGCAAAGAGCGCGGGGTCCATGCCGCGCGCTTTTAATGTAGCCAGATAATCGCTGTACTGATGCAAACGTTGCCCGCCTGTCACCAGCTCGGTTCCCCGGAAGAGCAAATCAAAACTGTTAGAGTATTGGGGGTCTTGAGGATTTGGGTGAGTATAGAAAGGCCGTTTGCCCATGGGGTAGCCGGTGACAAACAAAAAGTCGGATTGGTGTTCTTCTTTGGCCCAGGCTCCCAGTGTGCGCTCGTGTTCGGGCGCTAGATCAGGCTCGCCGCGGCAGTCCAGTCCATATCGTTCAAACAAGAGTTGTTGAGCAGCCGGAAAGTAAATGTGCGGGAATGTTGCCGGCGCCAGCGGCATGTCCACCTGCACCATAGACAACTCGGTTGCATAGTGTTCTTGCAGGTGCGCCAAAATGGCTTGGATCAGGCGGGTCAACAAGGCCATCACGCCAAAGTGGTTTTGGATAAAGCCAAATTCCACATCCAGGCTGAGATATTCGTTGACGTGGCGCGTGGTGGCATGCGGTTCGGCGCGAAAGACCGGCCCCACCTCGTATACTTTTTCAAATACTCCCACCATCATTTGCTTGTAAAATTGCGGGCTTTGGGCCAGGTAAGCCGGGCGGCCAAAGTAATCAATGGCAAAGACATTGGCTCCGCTTTCGGTGGCCGATTCGACGATCTTGGGGGTGGCAATTTCGGTAAAGCCCATTTGATCAAGGGTTTTGCGAAAGCCGGCCATGATGCCAGCCGACAAACGAAAGGCCGCGCGCTTTTTGGGATGCCGCAGTCCGAGCGCAGCGTGATTTAAAAATGTGTCCAGGTGCGCATCAAGCTCTGGCTTGTTGATTGGAAAAGGCGGCGGCTCGGTGACCGGCGAGAGCGCCGTAATCTTGGGCTGGTGGATTTCGGCCCCGCCGGGCGCTTGCGGCTCGGCTACCACGCTTCCTTCTACTTGTACGACGCTCTCTAATGACACGCCTTCTAGTTGGGCCGCTTCTGACTTGGCAATAAAGACCTGCCACAGGCCCGTGGCGTCACGCAGGATGAGGAAATTCACCTTGCCCAGCAAGCGCAAATTGTGCACCCAGCCGGCCAGCTTGACAGTTTGGCCGATGTATTTTAAAAGCTCAACTCCATAGATTCTTTCCACATTGCCTTCTTTCTTGCCCAATTGTAACTGCTCAATTTACCCTCCCGCAGGCCACAATTTGTTTCGAACCCGCGGGAGGGTGAGCAGTTACACCCAATTTGGATGATGGCGATGGGCCACTTTAATACGGCTGGGCTTGGTTGTCAAGTTGCACTTGTGGCGTTCTATACAGCCTGTGGTACAATAATCATAATTGCGTGGCGCAATCGTAATTGCGCAGCAAAATCATAATCGCGCGGCGCAATCGTAATTGCGCGGCGCAATCGTAATTGCGTGGCGCAATCGTAATTGCTCGAATACTCCATTGGGCGATGCGCGGTCCTGGTTTGCGCAGGACATTGCAGATTGAGTAATGTAGGAGATAGCAAGATGGGCCAAGCTCTAAAAATACTTTTTCTTGCGGCTGAAATGGCGCCTTTTGTCAAAGTAGGCGGATTGGGCGATGTGGCCGGGGCGCTTCCCAAGGCCTTGCAGGCGCTGGGGCATGACGTGCGTGTTTCTATGCCTCGTTACCGGACGGTAGATGGCAAGAAATTTGACCTGCGGCAAGTAGGCGAGCCTTTTTCAGTGCCGGTGGGACCAGATTCGCGCCGCACCGAGGCTGTTGCAGGCCAAGCGGGCGGCGTTACTACTTTTATGATTTGGGACGAGCAATACTTTGGCCGCGAACGGGTGTATGGCTATGACGACGATGCGCAGCGTTTCGTCTTTTGGGGACGCGCCGCGCTAGAGTTGGTCAAGATGCTGGGCTGGCAGCCCGATGTCATCCATGCCAACGATTGGCATGCGGCCTTTGCGCCGGTGTGCTTGAATTCGGCTTGCCGGCAGGATCCATTTTTTGCCCAGACGGCCTCGGTTTACACCATCCACAATCTGGCTTATCACGGCACAACTGGCAATACCATCTTGCTGTTTAGCGGACTGGAGGGCCAGGTCAAGCACCTGGATATAGAGGCCCCCGGCACGGTCAATTGGATGGCTCAGGGGATTGTTCACAGCGATATGATTAATGCTGTCAGTAAACGCTATGCCCAAGAAATCCTCACGCCGGAATACGGCTTTGGTATGCACGATCTGCTCAAGGCGCGCAAAGAGCGTCTGTGGGGCGTTCTTAATGGCATAGATTACGAGACGTGGAATCCGGCCACCGACCCGCACCTGGCCCAGCCTTTTGACTTGAATAGCCTGGAAGCGCGCGCGGCCAACAAGGCGGATTTGCAGCGTGTGCTTGGCTTGCCTGTCCGCGCCGATGTGCCGCTTTTGGGCATGGTCACTCGCATGGTTGATATGAAGGGCTTTGATTTGCTGGCGGCGGTGCTCGACCGGCTGATGGCGCGCGATGTGCAATTTGTGCTGTTGGCCACAGGCGACCCAAATTACGAAGAGTTGTTTGGCTCTTTGCCGCGCCGCTTTCCTAGCAAGGCGGCGGTGTTGATTCGCTTTGACGAGGCCCTGGCGCAAAAGATTTACGGCGGCTCTGACATGTTCCTCATGCCCAGCCGCTTTGAGCCATGCGGTTTGGGGCAGATGATTGCCATGCGCTATGGCAGCGTGCCGGTGGTGCGCGCCACAGGCGGCCTGGCCGACACGGTGGCCCATTTCGATGCGGCCAAGGGCAGCGGCACAGGCTTTAGTTTTGGCGATTACACCGCCGATGTTTTTTGGGGCGCTATTGAGCAGGCTTTGAATGTCTTTGCCAACAAGGCTGAATGGCGCGCTTTGCAAGAGCGGGCGATGAGAGCCGATTTTTCTTGGGCGGTTTCGGCTAAAAAGTACGAGGAGCTGTATCGCAAGGCAATCGAATTTCATGGCAAGTAGCGAGGCACACGATGAAAGTCCTGGCAATGATTCTGGCCGGCGGCGAGGGTCGGCGTCTCAGCATCCTTTCACAAAAACGCGCCAAGCCAGCCGTGCCATTTGCCGGCAAATACCGCATCATTGATTTCCCGCTATCTAATTGCTGCAATTCGGGCATTTATACGGCGGGCATCTGCACCCAGTATCGCCCCCGTTCGATCAACGATCACATTCGCACCGGCGCGCCGTGGGATATGGATCGCATGAGTGGGGGCGTCGCCTTGCTGCAGCCCTACCTGGGGCGCAGCGATTCCGATTGGTATTCTGGCACGGCCGATGCCATTCAACAAAATTTTGATTTTGTCCGCCACCATAACCCAGAGTATGTCCTCATCTTGTGCGGTGATCACATCTATAAAATGAATTATGACGACATGGTTGACTTTCACATTAGCCATAAAGCCGACCTGACCATCGCCGCTATGCAAGTCTCACTTGAAGAAGCCAGCCGCATGGGCATTTTGGAAATCGGCCAAGACCAGCGCGTAGTGAGCTTTGAAGAGAAACCGGTTGAGCCAAGAGGCACACTGGCCTCGATGGGTATTTATGTGTTCAGCACCGAAGTGCTCAGCCAAATGTTGCGTGAAGACGCGGCGCGCAGCGATTCTGAGCACGACTTTGGCAAAAATATCATCCCCTCCATGATTTCGCGCTTGCGCGTTTTTGCTTACCCGTTTTCGGGTTACTGGGTAGATGTGGGAACCATCCAGGCTTATTGGGAATCGCACATGGACTTGCTCTCTGACACGCCCTCGCTAGATTTGAACGATCGGAGTTGGGTCATTCACACTCGCAGCGAGGAACGCCCGCCGGTCAACCTGCGCACCGGCGCTACGGTGCTGCACAGCCTGATCAGCGACGGCTGCACCATCGAAGGCACGGTTGAATACAGCGTGCTCAGCCCGGGTGTGCGGGTGGGGCGCGGCGCGGTGGTGCGCTACAGCATCGTCATGACCGATTCGGCCATTGAAAACGGCGCGGTGGTTGACCGCAGCATCCTGGATAAAAAAGTGCTCATAGGGTCTGGGGCGCACCTGGGCTATGGCGCAGATTACAGTCCCAACCGCCTGGCCGACCTGGCGTCTGGCCTGACGCTGGTGGGCAAATCGGCCACAGTGCCAGACGGCTTGCGCATAGGGCGCAACTGTGTCATCGCCAGCGATACACGCCCCGAAGAATTTGTGGGCACAGTGGTGCCCAGCGGCACGGTGGTAGGGCCGATTTCTGGCGCATGAGCGGGCGGCCTGGATTGCAAACACTTGCAACTCAGCCTGCACCCTTCGACCTGTCTGCCGACAGAGCAGGCTACGCGCCGCGCAGCCTGAGCGGAGTGAAACGCAGTCGAGGGAGCGCGGCGCTTATCCTGAGTAAGGCCGAAGGACGCTCAGGCTGCTGAGTTACAAACACTTTTGGACAGAAAATAGGCAATGAACAAAATTCAGAACAAGATTCATCTTTCGCTTGTCATTCACAACCACCAGCCGGTGGGCAATTTTGACTGGATCTTTGAAAATGCTGTGCAAATGGCTTACGAGCCAATGATTGCCGCGTTAGAGCGTCACCCGGGCGTGCGCCTGGCGCTGCACTATTCTGGCCCGCTGCGCGATTGGCTGGCCGAGCACCGCCCCGACTTGATCAAACGCGTGCGGGCGTTGGTGAAGAACGGCCAGGCCGAACTGCTGACCGGCGGTTACTATGAGCCGATTTTGGTTGCGCTGCCCGATGTGGATAAGCTGGGGCAGATCGAGAAAATGACGGCGGCGGTCAATAAAGATTTTGGGTTTGCCGCCACCGGCGCCTGGCTGGCCGAGCGGGTGTGGGAACCTCACCTGGCCAAGCCGCTGGCCGAGGCCGGGGTGCACTATACCATCGTTGACGATACGCATTTGCAATATGTGGGGCTGTTTGAGAAAAACCTGATGGGGTACTTTGTGACGGAAGAGCAGGGCTATCTGCTCAAGCTGTTTGGCTCGTCTAAATATCTTCGCTATGCCATCCCGTGGAAATCGGTGGACGAGGTCATCGAATGGCTGCGCAGCCAAGCCGATGAGAGCGGCGCGTGCGTGGCGGTGATGGGCGAAGACGGCGAAAAGTTTGGCCTGTGGCCGGGCACTTTTGAACATTGTTGGGCGCAGTGCTACGATCAGCCCTGCGGTTGGATAGAGCTGTTTTTCACCGCCCTGGAAGCCAATGCTGATTGGCTGCTCACCACCCCGCCCGGCGAGTATGCCGCCGCCTATCCAGCCATTGACCGGGCCTATTTGCCCAGCGCTGCCTATGACGAGATGACTGAATGGGCCTTGCCGGCCGAGCAGAGCGCCGATTTTCTTGCCCTCAAGCACAGCCTGCAAGATCAAGGGCGTGAAGACATCCTAAGGTTCTTGCGGGGCGGCACGTGGCGCGGCTTTATGGCCAAGTATCCCGAAATTAACGCGATGCACAAAAAGATGTTGTATGTCAGCGACAAGGTGCACCGCATCAAAAGGCGCGTGGTGCGCTCCAAGGCCCTAGATGCTCTGTGGGCCGGGCAGTGCAATTGCCCTTACTGGCACGGCGTGTTTGGCGGCATTTACCTGTTTCACATTCGCGAGGCAGCCTATGAGAATCTCATCGCCGCCGAGGCGCTGGCCGATGCCAACGCTCATGACCAGGAAACCTGGGTAGAGGCGGTGATAGCTGATATTACCAAAGATACCCACAACGAGGTCATTTTGTCTAACGACGCGCAAAGCCTGACCTTTGAGCCGGTGAGCGGTGGGGCGCTGGTAGAGTGGGATTGGCGGGCAGTGGGAGTAAACCTGGTCAACACGCTCACCCGCCGCCCAGAAAGTTACCATCGCGCGCTGCGCCAGGCGGCTGAACGCGGCCAGGTGGTGATGTTTGGGCAGCAGCAAGAGCCGGCCGGTATCCGCTCCAGGTTGGTGCGCGTCAAGGAAATGGGGCTGGATCAAAAGCTATTTTACGATTGGCATCGCCGGGTGAGCTTGCTGGATCATCTGATGCCGCCCACTGCAACTTTGGATGAATTTTATCGCAGCCAGTGCGCCGAGTGGGGCGATTTTGTCAATCAACCTTATGTGGTCTCTGTTGACAAGACGGGCCACAGAGTGGCGCTCACACTGGCGCGTGAAGGCAGCGTGCAACAAGGCCAGACCCGCTGCCCGCTCCGCGTCGAAAAGACCATCACGCTGGCTGCCGGGCGATTGGTGCTGGATGTGGTCTATCGCCTGACCAACCTGGGCCAGGAGTCGATTTCGGCCCGCTTTGGCATAGAGACTAACTGGGGGCTATCTGGCGGCGATGGGCCGCAGGCTTATTCGGTCTGGCCTGGGGGCAAGTTGGTGCGCCTGGATGCGCTGCACGCTGTAGAAGAGGCCGGCGAGGCGGCTGTGGTGAATGAATGGTACGGGCGCATTGTCATCCACAGCCAGGCCAAGGCCGCCTGGTGGCAATTTCCCATCGAGACCATCAGCAACAGCGAGGCGGGCTTTGAGCGCGTGTACCAGGGCACTTGCTTGCTGACGCATTGGCTGCTAGAACTGGCTCCACAACAGGAACGGCAAATAGAGCTGCATTTCAAGTTGGCCTAAGGTTCGTGAATTGGGCGCGGATTTTCATCTTGACTGGCAAAATTCACCACGGAGACACAGAGGGCACAGAGAAAAACTCGCTATTCTCCGTGTCTCTAACGTGATAGTAAGGTATCTTTTCAATAATCTGGGGTGAGGGCAGGGCATGCCCTGCCCAGACGGTGTAATCACAAGGATTACCCCCACATTTTGAGACGTTACATAGTGAGCGAGGTTCTTATGGCTGAAGTGCGCATGCAGCCCGACAAGCTGCGAGAGACAGCCGAACATCTGCGTTACTTGGGCGGCGATATAGACCACGTTCGCTGGCAGGTTCAATCTGCCTGGGCCAGGCTGGAGAGCAGTTGGCAAAGCGCGGCTGTGCAGAGCGCCCAAAGCGATTATGAGCAGGCCAGCAAGCTGTTAGCCGCGCTGGGCGAGCGAATGTACCAGTATGCCTGGGTGCTAGAGGCAACCGCCGCCTGGGCCGAAGAAGCCGATAAGCAAGCTGCCGCCGACCTGATTGCATTGCAGGGTGTGTGGGGGCAGCCGTAAATCCTATGGCGTCTCCCCTCGTTCAGCCCAACCCGCCAGAGCAGGCCGCGGCTCGTTTTAATCGCCCCCCGCGCATTCAGCGCCCACTGCCACGGCGCGAAATTGTCTTGCCGGCCCCGCCCACACCCAGCGCTCCACCGCAGCGCAACTTGCTCGTGATGCTGTTGCCGGGGCTGGGCATGTTTTTTTCAATGGGCCTAATGTCTACCCTGGCCTATTCGCAAAACCGTAACCCGTTGATGATGCTGCCCACCGGACTGATGGGCATCATCTCGCTGGTTACTTCGCTGATGATGTACCGCCAGCAAATTGTGGGCCACCGCCGCGCTATGGCCGAACAGGAACAGCGTTTCGACCGCATTCTGGGGCTCAAGCTGGAAGAGCTGGACAAGGCGCGAGAAGAAGAGCGGCGCATCCGGCTGGACAATGACCCCCCCATTGAGCGGATTGCCCAGATGGTGGACGAGGATGATTTGCGCCTGTGGGAGCGCCGCCCCGAAGACCCAGATTTTGCATGCGCGCGAATTGGCGTAGGCCAGGTGTGGCCGTCTGTCACGCTCAAGCTGCCGGATAATATGGATCCGCTGGCCCCGCGTTATCCAGAGGTGTGCGATATTCACGAAAAGCGCGCCCGGCTGGCCGATGTGCCGGTGACGGTCAATTTGCGCCAGCTTGGCTCAGTGGGCATTTGGGGCGATGATCGCCAGCGCGTCTTGAACGCCATGTACGCCATGCTGTGTTACCTCATTGCTCACCACGCTCCCCACGAATTGCGGATTGCCCTGTTGTGCGATACCCCCGACTCGGCCGCTTGGGATTGGCTCAAATGGATCAGGCATACCGAGTCGTTGCAGCCCGAGCTGCCCGGACGCAGCGTGGCGGTAGGCAAAGACGCCGCGCACGCGCTGCTGAGCGATCTGGCTGATATTGCGCGCTCGCGCACAGCCGAAGAGCAAAAGGGCAGCGCCTCTGAAGAGACACCGCTTTTTCCATTGCACTATCTCTTGATTATAGACCAGTACAGCCTGGTGAAAGATGAGGCCGCAGCCGACTATATTTTGAAAAATGCGCGGCGAGCCGGCATGACGGTCATTGTCATCGAATCGGATCCGCGCGATGTGCCAGACGTTTGCCGGGCCAGCTTGCAGTTTGAGCCGGCCGGCCAAGCCGAATTTGCCACCACGGGTCCGGCCCCCCTCATTTACCGCTGCTTGCCCGATAAGCTAGACGCGCACCAGGCGGGCGAGCTGGCTCGCCGCTTGATGAACCGCCACCAGGCGCGCAGCACGACCACGGTAGCCAACATCCCCACCAACGTGAGATTGGTAGACGCCTTGTTCGCCGCCGATGACAAGGCCCGCGTCAGTGTGGATGAAATTATGGTGGCCGAAAAATGGGCCAGGCGGCCGGCCGAACAAACCTGGTCTATTTTGTTGGGCTGGAAGCAGAACAAGGAAGCGGTGTGGCTGAACTTGCTGGAAGATCGAGATGGCCCTCACGGCCTGGTGGCCGGCACTACCGGCGCCGGCAAATCGGTCTTGCTCCAATCCATGATTCTTTCGCTGGCGCTAACCCACTCTCCGGCCGAGATCAATTTTGTCCTGATTGATTTCAAGGGCGGCAGCACGGCGGAGGCCTTTCGCCATTTGCCGCACACTATCAGCGTCATCACCAATTTGCAGGGGCGGCTGGTAGATCGTTCGCTGGCTATTCTCAAGGCCGAAGCCGGACGCCGGCAAAAAGTGCTGCAAGAGGCCGGCGTCAAAGATATTGCCACCTATCACGCCCGGCAGGCCGGCTTGCCGCCGTTGCCCCGGTTGGTGATCATCATTGACGAATTTGCCGAAATGGCCAAGGCCATGCCCACCTTTATGGATGAAATCAACAGCCTGGCGGCCATTGGCCGCAGCCTGGGCATGCACCTGATTTTGGCCACGCAAAAGGCGACCGGGGTGGTATCGGACAAGGTGTGGGCGAATCTCAAGTTCAGGGTTTCGCTGCGCGTGGCCACTGCCTCGGACAGCCGCGATATGTTGGGCGTGCCCGATGCTGCGCTTTTGCCTTCCAGCTTGCCTGGGCGCGGCTACTTGCGGGTGGGCAGCGAGCGGCTAGAGCTTTTCCAATCGGCCAATACGGCTTATCCGTACCGGCCAGGCGTCGTTGCGCCCAAGGAACAATCGGCCGTCGTCGTGCGCCGGGCCGGTTTGGGCAGCGCCCCTCAGGCCGCCCCCGCCGAAGACAAAACGCTGCGCGCAGTGGCCGGCCAGACCGAATTGGAAGTTTTAGTTGACCGCATCAGGCAAGCCGCCCAGCCGGTGCCACGTTGGCCTGATCCTTTGCCTGTGACTATTTCCATCGAGCAAGTGTGGCAGCACTATCAGGTGACGCCGGCGTGGCAGCCAGCAGAAGATGGTCGCTTGGTTTTTGATTCGAGTTCGCGCGACGGTTTATTAAAGGTAGTGGTGGGGTTGATTGACGACCCTTATTCCCAGACCCGGCGGCCTTTACAACTCGACCTCAAGAATCAGCATTACATGATTGTTGGCGGGCCGCGCAGCGGGCGGAGCACACTGTTGCAGGCCATTGTGCGCTCTTTGCTCGTCAATACAACGCCTGCCGAGTTGAACATCTCGCTGCTCGATTTTGGCGGGCAAAACATGGTTGTTTTTCAAGATGCGCCTCACATAGCCAACGTGCTGAACGTCAACACGCCTGCGCACCTGCGGCGCTTTTTGGGCCAGATTGGCGAGGAACTGGATCGCCGGGCGCGCTTGCGGGCGGCCAACCAACTGGACCAACTGCCCGAGGCGCTGTATGTGATTGATGGCTTTGCAGAGCTCAAGAGTCTTTTCCCCGACGAGATTTTTGTTTTGGCTCGCGTGGCGCGCGAGGGTTTGGCGTTGAACGTGCACCTGGTCATCGCCACAGACCAGGTGGGGTCAATCCCGCTTGGCATTCGGGGCAGCTTGTTGGGACGGCTGGCGCTTCACCTGAGCGAAGCGACGGATTATCTTGATATTGTGGGCAGGGTGGGGGGCACGTTGCCCGAAGCGCTGCCGGGCCGCGGCCTGGTGCGCGAAAGGGCCTCTGAGCCGGTGCGCGAATTTCAGGTGGCTTTGCCGATGGGCCAGTGTGAAGGCGAAGATTATGCGCCGCTGCTGGAAAGTGACCTTTTCGCCGGACTGCACCAAACAAGCCAGGCGCTGGGACAAAGCTGGCAGGGCCAGCGCCCAGAGCGCATCCAAATTTTAGGGAGCGTCATCGGCGCTTCGGAGCTGGCTTGCTTTACAAAAGCTGCGCCAGAGCCGCACTCGCCGCTGCCCACGCTGATTATTGGCAAAGGCGACCGTCAATTGGATTGGATCGAAATTGACTATCGCTTTCACGGGCCGTCGTTCCTGGTGTGCGGCCCGCCGCAATCGGGCAAGACCAATCTGCTGCGCGCCTGGGTGTGGCATTTGTGCCAACGCTATAGCCCAGAAGAGGTTCAGTTTTCGCTGATTGGTTTGCGCAACCGCAGCCTGAATAATCTATCGGCGTATCCGCACGTGCAAAGGGTGGTGGATACAGAATTCCGGCTGGAAGCGGCGCTGGATCAGCTAAAGGAAGAGGCCCAGCGGCGCTACGAAAAGCTGAAAAAGCTGGCCGAGACAAACTCCACCGGCGACTTGAGCGAGCTGGGCAGAGAATTGGGGCCGGTTCACCTGGTGGTGGTGGATGATTTTGATGCGGTCCGCTTTACGCGCGAGCGGCAGAGCAAGTTGATGGCCTTTGCGCGTTATGGGCGCGACACGCGAACTTTTCTGCTGCTGGCGGGGGCATCGAGCGACTTGCTGGAATTTGGCGACTTGCTCAATTATCTCAAGCGGGGCCAAGCAGCCTTTTTGCTGCAGCCAGGCGATGTAGAGGTTCGCGTGACAGACGTGCGGCTTTCGGCCTCTGCCTTGCGCCAGGAATACCCGGTGGGGCGGGGCTACCTGGTATTGGGCAACAAGCGCGAACTGGTGCAGACAGTGCATTTGCCAGATGACTATGTCTGCGGCCAAGCCGCAGGTTAGGCCGAGTGCTTGGCTGGCTGATAAAATAGGCTTTGTTTCACCACAAAGGCCACGAAGGAGTAACTCGGGTCACAGAGCTACACTGAGCAAACACAGAGGCTCACAGAGATTTTTCTAATTCTCTGCGTTTCTCTGTGCGTTCTCTGTGAATCTCTGTGTAACGGCTGAGCAGTCACACGAAGGAAAGCTTTGACGACAGACGTAATCGGAAACAAGGCTTTGTAGGAGAATGGCGCGTGATTGGCCGTTTTGCCCGCTTAGGATTGGAAATTAGTAACTACTCAGCATCCTGAGCGGAGCAGCGCGCCCCTTCGACTTTGCTGCGCTCCGCTCAGGGTGCGCGCTGCGCAGTCGAAGGGTATGGCTGAGTAGTTACGGAAATTAAATAACTTGCCCACAGTGACGCCGAAATACGGGCAAAACGAGCTATAGATGAGCAAGTTATTTAATCCTTAGTCCTTATTCGATGGCGACGATTTCAAACGTGAACTGGCCGGCAGGCGCCTGGATTTGAACTGTATCGCCCACTTGCTTGCCCATCAGCGCTTTGCCCAGGGGGCTGACGTGGCTGATCTTGCCTTTGGTGGGGTCGGCTTCGGCTGGTCCCACCATCCAATATAGTTCGAGGTCGGCCTCGGCCCCGCTTTCGCGCACGGTGATTTTGCTGCCAATTTGCACGCTGGTGTGCGCTTCCTGGCGATTTTCTTCAATGAGTATCACGTTGGTCAATATCACCTGGATAGTGCGGATGCGGCCTTCTACAAAGCCCTGCTCTTCTTTGGTGGCAATATAATCGGCGTTCTCCGACAGGTCGCCTTGCTTGATGGCAAAGTTCAGTCGCTCGGCCAGTTCCTGGCGCTTGGTGGTGGTGAGATAAGCCAGTTCTTCCTCTAGTTTTCGTTTTCCGTCGGGTGTCAGATAGCTCGGTTGAATTTCCATAATCCTCTCGCAAAGCCCAGTTGCCGGTTTTCCTTCTCGGGACGTGGTTGCTATTTTACCACACTGCAATCCAAATCCCAACAATTGAAGCAAGCTTGGCCCACAGCGGCGGGCCCAGAATCAACAAGCCAACAATCACACTAATGATTGCTCCCACCAGCACAACTGCGGCGGCCACATCTTTGCCGGTCTGGGCCAGGGGGTGCAGGCCAGGGCTGGCCAGGTTAACCACGGCCTCTATCGCCGTGTTGGCTAGCTCGGCCATCCACACCAGCCCAATGGTCAAGGCCAAGATGGCCCAACGCACAACATCGAGTTGTAACCATAGCCCCAAGGCCACAACGCAGAGGGTGGCCAGCGCGTGCACGCGGGCGTTGGGCTGCGTGCGCAGCACATAGAACAGGCCGGCAAAAGCATAGCAAAAGCTGGCCGCGCGATTAGGGCTGCGGCGGGGTGGCTGTGTGGGCGGGGGGTGTTGTGGGTTGTTTGTCATCTATTCCGAAAATAACCACAAAGGGCACCAAGGACACAAAGACGCTCTATTTTCATTCCTGGTTGAGAGCGCGGCTCATATTGTCTACTGGATTCAAAATCTCGGCTTGGGCAGCCCACATCTTGCGCTTTTGGGCCGGCGTGGCGTGATCGTGCCCAAGCAAGTGCAGCACGCCGTGAACGACGAGCAATTGCAATTCGGCTTTTAGCGGATGCCCGGCCGCCTGGGCTTGCGCCTCGGCGCGTGGATAAGAGATAATCACGTCGCCCAGGTAGGCCGGCTCATCGGGCGCGGCGACAAAGGTCTCTGCCGTCTCGGCATTGGCAAAGGCCAGCACATCGGTGGGCGCGTCCACGCGCCGGTATTGCCGGTTGAGGGTTTGGATGCGCTCGTCATCCGTGATGACGATGGTGAGCTGGACCTGGCCTTTAGCCTGCTGGTGTTGCAGGGCTTGTTGAGCGGCAGACTGTAACAGCTTGGGGGCCACATGGCGGCGGTAAGCCGGGTCAATTTGCAGGTTGATGGCGTTCGCGCGCTTGGTCATTTTGCTCCTTTACTATACGCTGTTCAATGGCAGTCTTGAGGGTTCTCTTGGGTTCAGGATATTGAATGCGTGGATGGAAAACCCCTTGCAGGGTGTGGATGAAAGAGGCGCGGATGGTCTTGAGGTCTCGCAGCGTCAGGGGGCACTCGTCCAATTGGCCATCGGTCAGGCGGGCGTCAATGATGTGCTGGATAGTTTGGGCCAGTTCTTCCTGGTTCTGCGGGCGATTGGCGCGCACGGTGGCCTCGCAACCGTCGGCCAACATGAGCAGCGCGGTCTCTTTGCTTTGGGGCTTGGGGCCGGGGTAGCGAAAGGCGCTCTCGTCTACCAGGCTGGCGTCGCCGCCGGCTTGTTCTATGGCTTTCTGGTAAAGAAAGCTGACCCGCATGGTGCCGTGGTGCTCTGGGATGAAGGCGCGCACACGGCTGGGCAAGCGGTAACGCCGGGCCAACTCTATTCCGTCTTTGACGTGGCTCGTGAGGATTTCGCTGCTGGTGAGCGGGTCGAGCCGTTCGTGGACGTTGTCTCGGCCGATTTGATTTTCTACAAACATATAGGGTCGCGCGATTTTGCCCACATCGTGATACAGCGCGCCCACCCGGGCCAGTTGAGCGTTGGCCCCGATGCGCTCGGCGGCCTGCTCTGCCAGGTTGGCAACCATGAGGGTGTGGTGATAGGTGCCGGTTGATTGCATGAGCAATTGATTGAGCAAGGGGTGGGTTGGACGGGCCAGCTCGAGCAGTTGCAGGGTGGTGGTGAAATCGAACAAGCTGCCCATGGTGAACAAGCCGCCCAACCCCAGCGTAGCCGAAATCAATCCCACCGCAATGCCGCTTGCCATCAGCGTGGCGATTCCTAGAAGGTCGGTGTTGTTGGAAGACAGGCGAAAGACCATGATCACAGCGATATTGGCCAGGGCGCAATAAAGACCGGCGCGAAAAAAGGTGCTCAGACGCTCGGCGCGGCCAAGCGCCAGCACCGCCACTAAACTGCCAACACAGGTATAGGTTGCCAGTTCCAGCGACCCACCCGCCAACGTGCCGATCAGCACTCCCAGCAGCAGGGCTGTCAGCGCAGCCAGCCCGGGGCCAACCATCGCGGTGATGAGTATGGGCAAAGCGGCAGAGGGCAACAGATAAGGCAAGACGGTTCGTCCGGGAACGGTGACTTGGGCGATGAGGGTTAACCCCAACGCCAAAAGGATGAACAATAGCTGCTGTCTGGGTTGCTTTTCAAGTTCAGGCTCGAACTGGCGCACGTAGCCGATGACGATGACAGTGATCAGGATAGCCAGCAAGCTGTTGCCGAGATAAGATGTCCACTCTAGCCGTGAACTGAGCAGGTCCAGGTTTTTGAGCGTCTCTAGGTCCTGCTCGGTGACGAGGGTGCCTTCGAACACAATGACCTGGCCGGCTTCGTAGGTGCGCATGACATCTTTGACAGCCGCGCGGGCCTGTTCGCGGGCTGTGTTGGTGGCGGCCTCATCGTAAAAGCTGTTGGGCACAGTAAGCGCCGTGGCGATGGCGCTGACCACTTGCACCTGGGCGTCGTTCAGGTCGGTGCCTACCAGGGCCGGGGTGCGCGCGCGCGATTCGGCCAGGTTGGTATCGCGAATTTCACGGCGCATTGCCAGGTCGGTCACGGTGATGGTTTCGGCTTCCACTCGGCCCCAGCTTTCATTGCTTTGGGCCAGTATTTGCTCGATGGTTGTGCGAGACAGGCTCAGGCCCTCAATCGCTTGCAGCGCGGCAATTTTTTCCGCCGCGCTGGCCCACGGGTCGGCGCGCACGGCGCGGACAAAATCGAGCATCTGCCGGGCGCGCGCCACCTGCGCGC
>JBGSMF010000481.1:0-4661 GCA_041740315.1 Thermoflexales bacterium | reverse complement strand
GCACTGCGCGCAGGCGCAGGTTTCACGAATTAGCACGAAAAAGACAGAGCAAATTAGTGGAATTCGTGCAATTCGTGGCTAAAAATCTCGGCATTGTTCTCGCAGAATTCACTCCGGGCAGAAAGTGTACGGTAGAGAATTTCAAATTGGCCTTGCTTTTGTGAGCAAATCGAGTATGAATTTGCACGGGTCGTTTCCAAAATGTCGTTCACCCGGAACAAAAGCGCGAACGATGTGCTGAATGAGTCTAAAGAAATGTCCATTTTAGTGCATTTTTGAATACGACCGGAATCTCGGATTAGCCCGGACTTTTAAGCGAAATGGCAGTATCAACACTGTAGTTCATGAGTCAGCAGTAGCAGTATGATACCATAGAACGTCACAAAAAGTAACCTGTCGTAGCCCGTGGGCAGTACCCTTTGACTTGTCAGCCAATCTGTGGTAAAAGGAGGCAGACTCATACAAGCGATTTCCCCGAATTATTGGGAAAATACAGATATGATGAGGGAGCGATCGAACATGACAATCCGAGTGACGGTGTGGAACGAATTTCGCAATGAGCGGGAGGACAAGCACGTAGACGCAATTTACCCGGAAGGGATGGGCCGCGCCTGTCTCGGCAACAGCCCAGCGTTGGAGCACACAGACAGGTAATCCGGGCAGACGTGATTCTCGGCGCGCGGCATCTGCGGCGTGTGTTGCCCACGCACCTCGATTACTGCTACGACGCTCGACCCTACTACGCCCGTGAGCAGCGGTGTCCAGTGCCGTTAGGAAACCTGCCGAGAGACGATCTGCTCGAGCGCGAGATATTTCGGATGGCACACTTCACGACAAGTGCCGCGTATGCCGCTCTGGCAAGAACGTATCGAATACATGGTCGGTTGTTGCTCCAGAGACGTATTCATGACTAGAGTTGCGTCTATATTTGCTGAGAAAGGATTTGAGCAGTGTGTTTCGCATGGGCCAAACAATAGATAACTCTCAACTGGAAAAAATGCGCAGTTTACACGACAAATCTTTCACGCGTGATTTTAGCAGTCTGCCGAATAGAACCAATATAATAATTGTTGGGGGGGGGTTGAATGGGTTACAGTTAGCTTTTGATTTATTCTTTTTGGGTGTCGAAGATATTCTCGTAGTTGATGCTGGCAATTGGATGGAAGTACGGCATGTTTATTACGAGTATGGGGGTGAAAAGGCCAAGTTAATGTGGATGGATCCAGAAAAGAAAGACATATCTTACTGGAGACCATGGAAATCGGAAACACCACCTCATTACACGGCGTGGAGTGGATTGCGACGAAAAGTGGGGGGGAGATCCTTATACTGGCATGGGGCGTGTGTCCGCATTGAGCCTTGGGCTTTATGCGAACCTTGGTGGCCAACGAGTTTAATAAAAGAGCTTACCGAATCCTGGAACGAAGGGGAGGCCTTGTATAAATTATTAGAAAGTGAAATTGACTTGTGGCGCAAATTTTCACCGGAAATAAAGGCAGACGATTCATCGCTTTACTCTGCCCATGTGTTTCATGATATTGGCTACGCCAATGCAGAAATCGTGAGAGGTATGGTTCGCCACCAACTTATGGGGGATGGTAAAGTTCGATTTTCTTCTTATACTCCACTAGAGTTATGGACGGAATCTATTGACAGCAACAAATTGCCCAGAATAGCTTCTGGATTATATGCCAGAAAAGTACTTGTTGAAAATAGGTGCGCCAAGGGCATCTCTGTAATTGACCAATCAACAAATCAATCTAAAAATATCTATGCAAATTTAGTCATTTTGGCTGCTGCAACTATAGAGAACTCACGTTTAGTAATTCAAGCTCTTTCAGATGCTGGTATAAAGTCATCATGCTCTTTGTATGGACTGTCGGATCACATTTTTCAAGGCTTTATGGCGAAAATTCCTTGTAAACATCTAGATCCTGAATTGTTAACCGGGATGCAACCAGGTCCTGTGTTTCTTGTAGAAAAAAATCCAATTTCCAAGTCAAATCTATTTGCCCAATTTGGCCAAGATACAAATAGCGATATAATTTTTGAGTCTTGGGCAATTGGAGAACAATTGCCCACTGATGCAAGTTATGTCAGATGCACACCTGGAGAATCAATGCCCTGGCCAACTTTTGTTGGATCCAAGCTATCTGATGAAGACTTGAATGTAATCAATAGGCAAAAAGATGATCTGCAAAAGTTATGGGATAGCATTTGCAAACTTGCCGGATATAAACTTGGCTCAAAAATAAATTTCGAGGAATTTACCAATCCCAAGGTAACACAGCAGTACGAGGTTGCTGTCAATCCAACTAATCTTGATTACTATGCTCCAGTGCCCTATGCATGCTATTTAGGAACTGTTGACCATGAAGGTTGTACACTTGGCTTTGGCAAGTTGATAGATGAAGGAAATCAAATCTTGAATTTGTCCGGTCTTTATGCTGTTGGCCCTTGTACTTTTCCAAGACTTGGCGCAGCAAACCCAGGTCTGACGTCTTTGGCATTGGTCAGAAGACTTGCAAACAGGATTACTGCACAAAAGTAGATACGAGCTGACAGATTATAGCCGACATGAAAAGGTGCGGTAGCCAACAGACAGAAACAACAAGTGTCGGTTACGACTTTAGGCATTAATCCGAGATTTCTAGGCAAGTCTGTTTTGCCCACTGACTGGCAGTCAGCGGCCGGACACTTGCCGATTGAACGCATTTTGGCTCAAATGTCCAGTCAAAATGCGCTCTAGGCGTGTGTTGCCCACACACCTCGATGACTGCTACGACGCTCGACCCTGCTATGCCCGTGAGCAGCGGTGTCCAGTGCTGTTAGGAAACCTGCCGAGAGACGGGCTGCTCGAGCGCGAGATATTTCGGATGGCACGCTTCACGACAAGTACCGCGTATGCCGCTCTGGCAGGAATATGTGATATCGAGGGTTATTGGTTAACAATATTCTATGGGCGCGTTGGAATATCTATTAGTCGAGTTGCCGCTGCGCAGCTTGTTTGAGACGCCCACTGTCGCTGAGTTGACCTTGACGATAGAGGAAATGCCCTTGGAACGGATTGAGCATATCGCCAAAGATGATGTGGAATATCGCATGGAGGGTCAAGATGTGCGGTGATCTGAATTTCCCCACAAGCTTGCAGTTGAACGAGGCAGAGCGGCAGCAGGTTGTGGCGATGTGGAACAAGCCACGCGCGGCTTTTCGCCGGGGCCAATGCATCCACGAGTTATTTGAGGCGCAGGCAGAGCGGGCACCCGATGCTATTGCTGTGACATTCGAGGATACCCAGGTCACCTTCAAAGAACTAGACGCGCGCGCCAATCAGTTGGCTCACCATTTGCAGCATTTGAGTGTTGGCCCCGAGGTGTTCGTCGGGCTGTTTATGGAACGCTCGATCGAGATGATCGTGGCCATCCTGGGCGTATGGAAAGCGGGCGGCGCGTACGTGCCGATTGATCCTGCTTTCCCACTCGAGCGCAGCGCTTTTATGCTGGCCGATACCCAGGTGGCTGTCTTGCTAACCCAGCGCCACCTGGTGGAACGATTGCCCCAGCACTCGGCTCATCTCGTGTGCCTGAACACGGATTGGGACAGCGTCGCCTCGGAGTGCTGGGATAACCCTGCCAGCCCGGTCGTTCCCGACAACCTGGCCTATACGATTTACACTTCTGGCTCAACCGGCCGGCCCAAAGGCGTCCTCATTACCCACGCCAACCTGTGCCCCTTGCTGCACTGGGGCTACGATTGCCTGCATCTCACACCGGCCGACCGCGCCGTGCAATTCCTTTCTTACACGTTCGACGCCTCGGTCTGGGAGATATTTATCGCCCTCACCTCAGGCAGCAGCTTGTTCATGGTCCCGCGCGAGATCGTGCTCGATCCGCAAGCCATGTTTGACTTTATCACCAGCCATCACATCAGCGTGATACACGCCACGCCCACCCAATTCCAATTCCTGGTCGCTCTTGGACAGCCCATCCCGTCACTGCGCTTTGCTTGCATCGGTGCCGAAAAACTGACACTTGATCTGGTTAAGCGTAGCCACGCCTTGCTCCATCCCGATTGTCGCATTTTCAATATGTATGGCCCCACTGAGGCTACCATTATGGCGACCACCTTGGAAATTGACCGCGCGACGTTCAATCAATATCAAGACCTCACAAGCGTTCCTATCGGCCCCCCCATCGCCAATACGCGCTGCTATGTCGTTGACCCGGACAATAACCTGCAACCGGCAGGTACCCCTGGAGAGTTGTTCATCGCCGGCGATGGCCTGGCGCGCGGCTACCTGGGCCGCCCCAGCTTGACGGGGGACAAATTTGGCCCCAGCCCTTTCTCTTCAGGCGAGCGCGTGTACAAGACAGGCGACCAAGCCATGTGGTTGCCAGATGGTAGCCTCGAATTCCTGGGACGCATTGACTACCAGGTCAAGCTGCGGGGCTTTCGGATCGAGTTAGGAGAGATCGAAGCGGTGCTGGATCAACATTCCGCGGTGCAGGCGGCCGTGGTTCTGGCACGGGAGGATGATCCCGCGGAGAAGCGCCTGGTGGCCTACGTGGTGCCGCAGCCCGGGCAAGCGCCGACGATCAGCGAATTACGCGATCACCTAAAGCCCAAACTGCCCGAGTACATGCTGCCGGCGGCCTTTGTAT
>JBGSMF010000480.1:0-6312 GCA_041740315.1 Thermoflexales bacterium | reverse complement strand
GGCATAGCCCAGGGCCAGGTCTAGCGACGGAGCAGGCCGGCCCAGTTGCGCCTGGCTGCCAAGACCGGCCAGAGCGCGCTGCAGCCTGCGCTGCGGGAAAAAACGCACCCGGCCAGGCAAGCCCGGCATCTGCTCCCAGCGGGTGGCTACCGAGCCTCTGGGCCGAAATTTGAGCGCGTCTGAAAGCATCTGCGGGTTGACCAGTTCGCCATGCCACAGAGCCTTTATCAGCATGGCCGGCGAGTAGCCGGTGCAAACTGAAAGCGTGGGTAAGATGGCAGGCGACTGTTCGACCAACTGCGCCCAAGCCGCCCCCAGCGCGGCCTGCCAACGCGCCAACACCTCACGCCCTCCCACAGCGCGCGCTGTTTGCAGGCCATCTAGCAATACACTCCACTGTCCAGATGCAAGCCTGGGCCAACGCACAGCTATTGCGCCAGGAACCGCCTGGGGTATAAGCACACCCCCCTTGAGCCAAAACGTTTCCCACACTGCGCCGCTCAACACCCGCTCGCGCAATGCGCTGGGCAACCAATAGCCCTCAAACACTCCCTCTGATTTGAAATTTGCCATTTGAAATATGAAATTTTAAATTTGAAATTTGAAATCTATTCTCATATTTGCGCAGCGCAGCCTGCTTCTTCAATCAAGTCAACACGCTGGATACCACCAACGATATAGGCCGTATCATATCCACACGAACAAACGCGCGAGGGGTCATAGTCATCGCCGCCATTGATCAGCCGCACGCGATCCATCGTCTGAAAGAACGGCGGAATCAACCCACCCCCTCCCAGTGGGTCGAAAAACGCCAGCAGGCCGGTGGCGTCTGAGCCGGGCACAATTTGGTCGTCATCATCGGTGACCACAGCATACACCCAGGGCGGAATGTGATGATTCCCCTGCGGGCATTCAAAGGCCGCCCAATTCGCCTCGGCCATGCCATATACATCAGATACCACCACGCCACCAAAAGCAGCGCGCAAATCGGCCCGGATCTGGGCTGGCGTAAAGGCAGACTGTTCTTTCATGCCCCCGCCGGTAGCCACCCGGCTGCCCTGGGGCAAGCTGATGGTCGCCTGCCGGGCAATCGCATGCAATTGCGCCAGCCCACCCAGCATCATCAATGGTCGCCCAGCTTGCGCGCACTCGCGCAGGCGGGCCAGCGTCAGCGCAATATAGCGCGGTGTAGCCAGCCGACCATTTGCCCATGCCATCCACGGGTTGAGCGCCCGCCGCTCGATCAAGCCCTGCACGCCAGGGCGAAACAAGCGCCCCGCCTGAATGCGTATCAGGTCAGGCGTGGCCGAAAACGGCATGGTGTAATACACCTGGCTGTCGGCGGCCCAATCGAGCTGGCGCGTGCCGAAACGCGCCGTGCGCGCCATAGCCACCCGCGTCTCTTGAGGCATCACAAACACCAGCGGGGTTCCGCGCCCCACCCCCCAAGAGCGATCTATGGCCGTGAAAAACGCATGCACAGACAGCTCCACCGTGGCTGCGTCTCGCACAATGATACTGGCTCGGCCCGACGTGCCGGTAGACGTGACAATCTCTAATCCAAGATCGGCATAAATGCGCTCGATATGGCACAAAAACGCTTCCAACGTCTGGTAACGGCCATGCAGAGCCATCCACCGTTCGCGTGGCAATTGAAGCGAGAGTTGGTCGCTCAGCCACAGTATAAAATCGGCCGGGGCATCTTGGGGGAATGGCCCCACCAGGTCTATATAACTTTTAAAGGTCACAGCAGCCGGGCGCAACAAGCGGGCCATAGCGTCCCGCTCAAATTGCAGCCCCACTCCACGCGCGGCCAGCGTCTGCCGGTAGGCCACATTGCGCTCAAAATGGTAACGGTGCTGTGCTTCAATCGCTTCCAGCAGCAGGCTGCTACGCTGCGCCGTCGGCAGCATGAAAAAATCTTCCAGCTTCATCTAACCTTCATTCGACCCCAAAAATTCTGCTGTGCAAACCGGTGCGCGTCCACGCCAGCGAGATGAGCGCCGCGGCCGGGTTGCGCGTGGCGCGCCACGTGCGATAGGCCCGGCGCAAGGCTACCGGCCACGCGCTGATTGCTTTTGCCGCTGTCTCCAGGCCGGCTTCGGCTTGCTGCGGTGTCATGGCCTGGGGAACAAAGACGGCATGGACAAGATCGAACAGCGCATAATCGGCCGGAAAATCTGTAAAGAGCAAACGTCCTTGGCGGCTCAAGCGGTCAAACACATCGGTGCCGGGGGTGGGAATGAGCAGGCCAAAATGCGCCAAGTCAACCCCGGCCTCTAGCACAAACTGGGCTGTGCGCTGAAAAATATCCGGCGGGTCGCCATCGCCGCCCAAGATAAACGTGGCGGCCGCCATCAAGCCGTGAGCGTGCAGACGGTCTAGCTTGCCCTTGTAGCCATTCACGCCCACGCGCAGGTTGACGCCCTTGCGCATCACCCGCAGGCTGTCTTCGCTGAGCGATTCCAGCCCCACCATCACCGCAAAGCAGCCGCTGGCCCTCAGCGCCGCCAGCAGCTCGTCATCGTCGGCAATATCCAGCGAGGCCTGCACGGCATAGCGCCGCTGCAAGCCGCGCGCGGCAATGGCCCGAAACAGCGCCAGGGCATACTCGCGGTCGGCATAAATGTTGTCGTCGGTGAAAAGCGTCACATAGCCGCGCGGCACATGGGGCAATTCGGCCAGCACCTCATCCACCGGGCGCGCCCGAAATTGGCCGCCTTCAAATTTCCACACGGCGCAAAACTCGCAAGTGTAGCGGCAGCCGCGCGACGCGCTGACCAGCGCCACACGATAGGCGTGCCGGTAAAGCGCGCGCCGGGGCAAGGCCAAGTTTTCCAGCCTGGGCGCGCCACCCTCGTAATGCCCCTTTAACTGGCCGCGCTCAAAATCTGCAATCACCTGCGGCCAGGCGCCCTCGGCTTCGCCGCTAAAGACCACATCCACATGCCTTGCCGCTTCGTCAGGACACAAGGTGGCGTGCATGCCGCCCATCACCACTGGCGTGCCCTGCGCGCAAAAGTGAGCGGCAATCTCGTACGCGCGCGGCGCGGTGGGTGTGAGGCTGGTCAGACCCACCAGGTCCGGCTGGCAATGCTGCCAGGTGTCGCCGGCCAGCTCATCTATAATGTCAACGTGCCAGGTGGGCGGCGTGAGCGCCGCCACATACGCCAACCCCAGCGGTTCCATCGTCGCCAGGCCGGCCACATTGCCTTTTTTTTGCCTGGCCCGCGTCAGCGCCGGGTTAATCAATAACAGTCGTCTCACTCACACTCCCAAGCCTATCATCAACTCCACAGCCGTCCCAGCAGGCCCACCCCCAGCACGCCATACCCAACCATCACCAGCATGGGGCCGGCCAACTCTAGCTGAATGTCCATCACTGCGGCCAGGCCAAACAGCATCCCAAAGCTCAACACCACCAGGGCCACACTGCCCAGCACCACCATGCGCGAAACCGTCTTGTCAGCCAACCTGCCCGCAAAAACATTTAGCCCCAGCGCCGCCACACCGCCAGCCAGCAGCAGGCCAGCCCACAGGCCTCCCTGCAAAAACACATACAGGCCCGCCAGCTCAATCCCTCTTACCACCCAATAGCCCATCAAGCCGCCAAATACCAGCGTCAGCCCCACCAAGCGCAAAACCGACCATACCCTGCTCCCGTCTTGGCTGACTGGCCGAGCAGCCGGCAGGCCCAACACATGTTCAGGATCGGGGTGGTTGGGCAAGCGGCGCGAAAACTCGACGGCGCGTTCGCGCGCTTGCCTTACAAGCTTGGCAATTTCAATATACTCGCGCTCGGCCTGCGCCTGGCGGCCAATCTCGGCGGTCAATTCGGCCAGGCCGGGATAGCCGGGGTTGAGTTGGCGCAACTGGTCAAGCTTGGATTGCGCCTGGGCAGCCTTGCCCTGCGCCAACAATTGGCGCGCGTCGCCATACAGCCCAGCCGACAATTCACCTTCTGCCTGGCGGGCGGCTTTTTCCAACGCGGCCGCAAACTCGGCCACCGTTTGAAAACGCTCGTCGGGCTTTTTTGCCAAAGCGCGCAGCACGCTCGCTTCAATTGCCTGTGGAACGGCCCGGTTCAGTAGAGATGGCGGCTGCGGCGATTTATTGACATGCGCGTACAAGACCGCATTGGGCGTGGGCGCAGTAAAGGGCGTCTGGCCCGTCAGCATTTGATACACCACCACGCCCAGCGAATAGAGATCGGTGCGCTGGTCTAGCGGCTGGCCCTCGGCCTGTTCCGGCGACATGTACTCGGGCGTGCCCACCAGTGTGCCGGTGCGGGTGAGCCGCGCCGCCGACAGCGCCTTGACAATGCCAAAGTCCGCCAAGGTCACGTGATCGTTGGGGCCGATGAATATATTGGAAGGCTTGACATCGCGGTGGATCATTCCCCGCTGGTGGGCCGCCTCTAGCGCCGAGGCCAACTGGTTGACAATCTTGACCACGCGAGGCAGCGGCAGCGCGCCGCCTTGCGTCACCACCTGTTCAAGCGTCTGCCCTTCCAGGTATTCAGCCGCGATATAGTGCAAGTTGCCCGCCTCGCCAATATCATAGATCACCAAAATGTTGGGGTGCCGCAATGCCGCCGCGGCTTCGGCTTCTTGCTTAAAGCGATGAACAAACTCTTGGTCGTGCGCCATGTATTCCGGCAGTATCTTGAGCGCCACATAGCGATTGAGCGACGGCTGGTGCGCCTTGTAGACGGTGGACATGCCGCCTTTGCCGGCCAGCTCGACGACTTTGTATTGGCCTATGGTCTTGCCGATGAGATTGTCCATTTGTTAAATTGCCTTTCCTTGTGGGGGCGTGGAGGCACGCATATTGATTCTTTGGGAGCTGCCGTGGTGGACCCCTCCCCCAGCCCCTCCCCGAAGCGGAGAGGGGAGCACATCCCCCTTCCCTCGCAGGGAAGGGGGCCAGGGGGTTAGGTCTACCACGCGAAATCCCAAAGAGCCAGCATATTTTTACACCACATCTTTTCTCTTTTGGAAAATGATAATGGCAATGAACACTACAAACATGATGGCGCTCATCCCAATCCAGCGGGTAACCACGCTGCCCTTGAAGGTGTGCCCATAGTTATCCACAATAGCTTTGATATTGTTTTCGGCGGCGCTGATGGCCTTTTCGCGGTCGCGCTGCCATCGCTCGCGGTCGTCGCCATAACGCTTCATATCTGCCGCGTACTCGTCGCCTTGGTCCACGCGCTGTTTTTCATACGCTTTGCCCTGGTCCAGCCGCTTTTTTTCATACTCTTTGCCTTGTTGCTCGCGGTCATCCTGGTACTGTTGCAACTGGCGCTGATCCGAAGGCGTGGGGATAGGCGTGAAGGTTGGGTACGGCGTGAGTGTGGGGTAGGCCGTGGGCTTGAGCGGCTCTACCGGGCGCGGCTTGGCCAGCGCCGTGCGCGACTCGGCGGTGTAAAACTCGGGGTTGCGAATGCCGGGAAAGTAGCACTGGTCAAACATCTGCACGCCCATGCACTTGCAGCCCGAAGCCTCTTTTTGCTCCTGGCTGATATCGCTGGGCAGTTTGTCTTCTCGATCTACGTATTGCCAGCACGGGTCAGCCACAATATCCTTGCCGATGCCCGAAATGTTGACCATCGCCTCGAACGCCCAGCGAGTAGAAGCCACCGCGCTGATAATCTGCCCGCCGGGGATCAACTCTAGCGGCAAGAGCGCGCCGGCAAACAGGAACTGGGGCACCAACACCACAATGACCAACAACAAGGCCACATTCTGATTGGGCGCGGCGGCGCTGATGCACAAGCCCATCAGGTAGCCGCTGAGCGTGCCCAAAAACATTGTGGTCAGCAGCAGGCCATAATCCAAAATATTCAGCGGGCTGGTGCGCAGCACAAAAACGAACAGGAATAACAACAAGACCACCGCCTGGTACAGCGACAGTGTCACACCCACCCAAATCTTGGAAAAGATGTACGAGCCTAGCTTGAGGTTGATAGCCCGCTCGCGCTTGTAGATATCTACTTCTTTGACAATTTCGCGCACGCTGGCCATTGCGCCCACCAAGATAGAAATAAGCCCGGCCATAAAGAGCATGGTGATGATCTTGGTGGCATCGCCATCTTGCGCGTCAAACAGGTCACTGCCCCAGATAAAGTCCATCAGGCCAATCATGGGCGCCAGCGCCAGCATCAGCGCCAGGCCGAATTTGTCTTGCACCATGATCTTGAGATTGCGCGCCGACAGGATGAAAAACTGGCGAATGATGCCCGCCTGCCGGCGGGCGGCCTGCCGGCCCGTGACGGCGGCCTGCTGTGGGCGTTGATCGGCGCTGGCC
>JBGSMF010000479.1:0-8102 GCA_041740315.1 Thermoflexales bacterium | reverse complement strand
GGCAGGCGTTGCCGCGCTTTCAGAAAAGCGCTCGGCATCAAGAGTGGGGCAAAAACATCTTGGCACGGTTATGGATTTGCGGCGGGGGGACGGGCGGCCACGTGTATCCCGCACTCGCCGTCGCGAATGAAATTTCAAATTTGAAATTTCAGATTTCAAATTCGGGGCCTGCGCCTGCCGCATCTGCAACCCCTATACGACAGGGGCCCCAATCTGAAATGTTGAATCTGAGATCTGAAATTCTGTATGTGGGCAGTGTAGGCGGCATGGAAGAAGAGCTTGTCCGGCGAGCTGGGCTGAATTTTGTGGCTATCCAAGGCGGTGGGCTGCATGGCCTTTCACCGCTGTATGCCGCGCGCAATGGCTTCAAGTTGCTGCGCGGTTTGTGGGCCGCCCTCAGGCTAGAGCGCCCCCAGGCGGTGTTTGTCACCGGTGGGTACGCCAGCGTGCCTGCGGCAGTGGCAAGCTGGCTGCGGCGCGTGCCCATTTTGTTGTATCTGCCAGATATTGAGCCGGGGCGGGCTGTCAAGTTCATCAGCGGGCTGGCAACCAGGGTAGGCGTGACAACCGAGGCATCGCAAGCCTTTTTGCCGGCGAGCAAGTTGCTTGTTACGGGCTATCCGCTGCGGCCAGAATTGATTCAAGCCGCGCGCCGCTCCAAGACAGAAGCATTGGAGCATTTTGATCTGGCGACGGACCGCAAGACTATCTTGGTCTCTGGCGGCAGCCGGGGTGCGCGCAGCTTGAACCAGGCAGTGCGGGCAGTTTTGGAAGCGGTGTTGGAAAGCTGGCAATTGATTCACGTCAGTGGCACGCTGGATGCTGACGCAGCGGCGGCCCGGCGCAATGCGCTGCCCAAAGCGTTGCAGGCTCGTTACCGCTTGTACCCATACCTGCACAGCGACGAGATGGCGCTGGCTTTTTGCGCGGCCGATTTGGCCGTATCCAGGGCGGGAGCGTCCATTTTGGGCGAGTACCCGTTGTTTGGGTTGCCGGCGGTGCTGGTGCCTTATCCGTATGCGTGGCGCTATCAAAAGGTCAACGCCGATTATCTGGCTCAACACGGGGCGGCGCTGCGCCTGGACGACGACAAGCTAGAGGCCCAATTGCTGCCGACGCTGAAACGTTTATTGGATGACGAGGCTCGATTACGTGCGATGCAGACCCAGATGCGCGCTCTGGCAAAGGCCGATGCCGCTACCGCGCTGGCGCGCGAGCTGGTGCGGCTGGCAGGAGAAATGTAGGCCATGATTTCTTTAAGCGCTGTGTTTGTAGTATTCGTCGCGTTTTTTGCCTTTGTTGGCGCCTTGAGGGGATGGGCCAAAGAGGTCATTGTATCATTCAGCGTCATTCTGGCCTTGGCGCTGATGGACATTTTTCAAAGGCTAGGCTATGGGGGCGTCTTTACATCGCCCGATAACCTTGGCCGGCAGTTTCTGGCGCGTTCGATCTTTGTCATCATAATTGTGCTCTTTGGCTATGCCGGGCCTACTCTGTCTGGCTCGGCGCGGGGCAAGTTGGCGCGCGACAAGCTGCAAGATGTTTTGCTGGGAACGGTGGTCGGCGCGTTCAACGCCTATATGGTTGTAGGCACAATCATGTATTTTTTGGACGAGGCGGGCTATCCTTTCCCATCGTTGGTCTCCGCGCCCGCGGAAGGCACAATGTATTCTTCATTGCTCAAGATAATGGTCCCGCGCTTTCTTAGCGGGACATGGCTCTACCTGGGGGTGTGCCTGGCGTTTATCGTGGTCATTATTCTCTTTATCTGAATGTTATGGTCAAGTTTACAGGATTGAAACCAGGGCAACACATTCATTTCATCGGCATTGGCGGGGCCGGCTTGTCGGCCATTGCTCACGTCTTGCTGGATGAAGGCTTTACTGTGAGCGGTTCAGATCGGGCTGCTTCGGCCACCACCGAGCAGCTTGCATCGCGCGGCGCGCGGGTAATGATTGGCCACCAGGCTGCTCACGTGGCAGGCGCTGATTTGGTGGTGTTTTCGTCTGCAGTGCAAGACGACAATGTAGAGCTTGTCCGGGCCAACAAACTAAAGCTGCCGGTGGTCAAGCGCGCCGAGCTGTTGGGGCACATGATGGCCGGGCGCGCGAGCGTAGCCATTGCCGGCACGCATGGCAAGACGACCACCACGGCCATGATTGCGCAGGCTTTGCTAGAGGCCGAGCGCGACCCCACTTTCATTGTGGGGGGTGTCATTGGCGGGGTGGGCCTGAGCGCGCGCGCCGGGCTTGGCCCGTTTGTCATCGAAGCCGATGAGTATGATCGGATGTTTCTAGGCTTGCGCCCGACCATGGCTGTGGTAACCAATGTGGAGCACGATCACCCAGATTGCTATCCGACCTTTGAGGCGATGATGGAAGCCTTTGGCTTGTTTGTCGATCTGCTGCCTGCCGATGGCGCGCTGGTGGCGGGCTGGGATAACCCGGCCGCCAGGCAGTTGGGCGAGCAGCGGCAGGCGCAGGGCAAGCCGGTGATTGCGTATGGCCTGAACAAAGAGGCGGCCTGGCAAGCGGTGGATGTGCAGCCCAACCAGGCCGGTGGCAGCGATTTTGTGGCGCTAAAGGGCGGGCAGACGGCGGGGCTGGTGCGGCTGCGTGTGCCGGGAGCGCACAACGTAGTCAATTCTCTGGCGGCGCTGGCCGTGCTCGACCAACTGGGTGTGCCCTTTGACAAAACGCGCGACAGCCTGCGCGAGTTTTTGGGTGTGGGCCGGCGTTTTGAAGTCAAGGGAGAGGTTAACGGCATAGTGGTGGTGGATGATTATGGGCACCATCCCAGCGAGATTCGCGCCACGCTGGCCGCGGCCCGGGCGCGCTTTGCCGGGCGCAAGATTTGGGCTGTGTTTCAGCCTCATACCTACAGCCGCGTCAAGGCTTTTTTGCCGGGGTTCGCAGCGGCGTTTAGCGATGCCGACCATGTGATTGTGACAGCCATCTATGCGGCGCGCGAGCGAAACTCGCAGGGGGTTTCGGGCGCAGATGTGGCGGCGCAGAGCAATCATCGCGATGCGCGCTACATCCCCGCGCTGGAGGATGCGGCAGCCTATTTGCTGGAGCATGTCCGCTCGGGTGACGTGATCATTACTCTGAGCGCCGGCGATGGCAATCGCGTGGGCCAGATATTTTTGGCCAAGTCGAAAGCAAGCAGTTGAGCGTGGCAGGTTTGGCGCAGGCCCTGGGGGCGCGAGCAAAGCGCAACGAACTACAGAGCCGCCACACGACGGCGCGCATCGGCGGGCCGGCAGATTTGTACGTTGAAGCGTTAACATCTGAAGAACTGGGCCGGTTTGTCTTGTTGGCCAGAGAGCACCAAGCGCCCTACCTTGTCTTGGGCAGCGGCAGCAATGTGCTGATCAGCGAGGCCGGGTTTAGAGGGCTGGTCATTGCCAATCGGGCCAAGAGTTTCAAAATCCAAAACTTGCGCTTGTATGCCGGGCCGCTTTCGACTGACTATACGGTTGACACCTTTGTGTGGGCAGAAAGCGGTGTGGCGCTGCCCAGCCTGGCGCGCGAGTGCATTAAACAAGGCTATGCCAACCTGGAATGGGCGGTGGGAGTGCCCGGCACGGTGGGTGGCGCGGTGGTGGGCAACGCCGGCGCGCACGGCGGTGATGTGGCCAGAGATTTGATTTGCGCCACTATTCTGGACGATGAGGGCGCCGAGCGCAATTGGTCGAACGAGGAACTGGGGTTTGGCTATCGCACGAGTAAATTTAAAATTGCACATTCCCCCGGCCTGCCGTCCGGGGCAGGCAAATTGCAAATGGCGAGGCCGGTGATTTTGGCCGCTAGCCTGAGCTTGAGGCGCAGCACGCCAGAGGAACTGGAAGCGCGAGCGGCCGAGTACACCGAGCGGCGCAAGCGGACTCAACCCGCCGGGGCCACGCTGGGTTCGATGTTTAAAAATCCGCCCGGCGATTTTGCGGGGCGTCTGATCGAGGCGGCTGGCCTCAAGGGCGCGCGAAGCGGCAATGCGCAAATCAGCCCAGTGCACGCCAACTTTTTCATCAATCTGGGCGGGGCCAGCGCCGCAGACATGGGGGCGCTGATTGACCTGGCGCGTGAAAAGGTGCGGGCGCAATTTGGAATTGAGATGGAATTAGAAATAGAGTTGATAGGCGAAGGGTGATGGCAAAACGCAAAATCAGGGTGGGTGTCATCTTTGGCGGCAAATCGGGCGAGCATCAAGTCAGCTTGCTCAGCGCCCAATCGGTGATGGGCGCAATTGACAAGAGCCGCTACGACGTGGTGCCCATCGGCATTACTAAACAAGGGCGCTGGCTGACGGTGGGCGATCCGCTGGCGGCGCTGACATGCGGGCAGATGACCATGCCCAAATTGCTGGCTGGTGAAACTGCCCAAGCGATTGAGCCAGGAGCCAAGACAGGGGGCGAACAACTGCCGCTAGAGTTGGCCATCGTCGAAACCGATTGTGCCAGCACCAAGCTAGAGATTGGCAGCCGAGAGCTTATTCCGGGCACGCGCGAAGCGGGAATGCCCGATGTGGATGTGATCTTTCCGGTGTTGCACGGGCCGTTTGGCGAAGACGGCACGCTGCAGGGGGTGTTGGAACTGGCCGATGTGCCCTATGTGGGCGCGGGCGTGTTGGCCTCGGCGGTGGGGATGGACAAGGCGGTGATGAAAGACATTTTCATTGCGCGCGGCTTGCCGGTAGCGCCCTTTGTGGTGATCAAGCGGGCAGATTGGGAACGCAACCCGGCCCCGGTGATGGAGCGCGTTTTGAGCGAAATCGGTTTGCCGTGCTTTATCAAGCCGGCCAATTTGGGGTCGAGCATTGGCATCAGCAAGGCGCACGACATCACCGAGCTGGACGAGGCGCTGGCCGATGCCGCCCAGTACGACCGCAAGATTCTGGCCGAGGTGGCGGTGCCACAGGCGCGCGAGATTGAATGTAGTGTTTTGGGCAACGACGAGCCGATTGCCAGTGTGCCGGGCGAAATCGTGCCCAGCCGCGAGTTTTATGATTACGCCTCCAAGTATCTGGATGGCGGCGAGGCGGCATCGCAATTGCTGATCCCGGCGCCTATTCCGGCTGAGGTGGCGGAGCATGTGCGTCAGATGGCTATTCGGGCCTATCTGGCGCTGGATTGCGCCGGAATGGCGCGGGCAGACTTTTTACTCTCGGCCCAAAGCGGCGAATTGTATATCAACGAGTTGAATACCATTCCGGGTTTTACCCAGATCAGCATGTACCCCAAGTTGTGGGAAGCAAGCGGTATTCCGTATTCAGAGTTGATAGAGCGCTTGATTAGCCTGGCTCTAGATCGCCACGCTGACAAGCAGCGATCACGAACAAGCTATCCTGGCTTTGCCGAGATTTAGGTTGTGTTGTAACGCAGGTATCGGGGTTATGCCAATTCGACCTGACAAGCGAACAAACAAGCCGCCCGCCAGGCGCAAGCGGGGCTTGCCGGCGCCGGCGCGTAAAAGAACGGCGCGCCGCAACCAGACCTATGCCAAGGCGGCCAGCGACAAGCTGCGGGTTGCCAGTGCCATCCGCCTGTTGCCGACGTTGGCGCTGGATGTTTTGCTCACTCCACGCATTGCCAGCCTAGTGTTGCTGGCGGCATGTTTGGCGGCGGTGGGTTATTTCTCATTTGACGACAGGTTTTATGTTTATACGCCGGTGGTGGCGGGCAATCAATATGTGGAGACAGGCGATATTTTGGCGGCCAGCGAATTGGAAGGAATGCATGTGGCCTGGGTGCAGCCCGAACGAGCAGCCCGCCTGGTTTTGGGGCGCTTGCCCGGCTTGCGCTCGGCAGAGGTGAGGTGTGAGCTTACCGCCAACTGCACAATCAACGTGGTGGAACGGCAGCCGTTATTTGTCTGGCGTCAAGGCGGGGTATGGGGCTGGGTGGATGCAGATGGCGTGCTGTTTACGGGCGCGCGGCCCAAGGTGGATGTGCCGATTGCCGATTTGCCGCCGGGCAGCCTGCCGCTGCCAGGCACGCAGGTAGATTCTGGAGTGGTCTCTGGCGTGCGGGTATTGACCCAGGCCTTGCCCGGGTTGACCAATGTGCGCTACACAACCGAACGCGGCTTTGAAATTTCTGATCCCGCGCTGGGATGCCCAGTGTATCTGGGCAAGGGGCCAAATCTAGATCCCCACGTGGCGACGTGGCGGGCGTTATCAGAGAACCTGGCCCAACGAGCCATCCGGCCTGCTTTTATAGATGTGCGATATGCCCAATCGCCATACTATTCGACGCAATGAATACATTAATCTCAACTTGATGATTTGTCATTGCGAGCCGCCGTAGGCGGCGAAGCAATCTCGCACTTGGATTGCTTCGGCGCTCTGCGCCTCGCAATGACGGTGGCTAAGAGGTGGAGTTGTGGATCGAACAATTGTGGGGATAGATGTAGGAACAAGCAAAATCTGTACGTTGGTCGGTGAGATTGACGAGCAAGACAAGCTGCGCATTGTAGGCGTTGGCACAGTGCCCGCTCAGGGATTGCGCAAGGGTGTAATTGTCAATGTGGCCGAGGCTTCGCAGGCCATTGCGGCTTCGGTCGAGAGAGCCGAGCGCATCAGCGGCTATGATATTGAGCGCGCCCACGTGGGCCTGGCCGGCGCCCACGTGTCGTCAATCAACAGCCGGGGGGTGGTGGCTGTGCAGCGCGGCGAGCGCGGCATCACGCAGGACGACATTGACCGCGCCCTAGATGCCGCCCGCATGATTGCCTTGCCGCACGACCGCGAAATCGTTCACATCATCCCGCGCGAATACGCTGTGGATGGGCAGGAAGGCATCCGGGATCCGCAAGGGATGATTGGTTATCGCTTGGAAGTTGAGGCGCACATCGTCACGGCGGCCACCTCGTCTATTCACAATCTTGTCAAGTGCGTCGAAGACGCCGGCGTGGGAGTAGATGAACTGGTGCTGGACCCGCTGGCTGCGGGCTTGTCGGTGCTGACCAACAACGAGCGCGAGCTGGGGGTGGTGTTGGCCGATGTTGGCGGCGGCACAACCGATATTGCCATCTTTATCGAGGGCAGCATTTGGCATACCACCGTTTTGGGGGTGGGGGGCAATCACCTGACGAACGATATTGCGGTGTGCCTCAAGACGCCCATGTCGGCGGCCGAAGAGGCCAAAATCAAGTATGGGCACGCCTGCCCCGATCTGGTTGATCAGAATGATATGGTGGCCGTGCAAACGTTTGGCGAAAACCCCTCCGCGCGAGTGTCTCGGCGCGAGATGGCCCAGGTGATTGAAGCGCGGGTGGAAGAAATTTTTGGGCTTGTTTTGCAAGAGATCAAGCGCTCGGGCTATGATGGCTTGCTGCCGGCCGGCGTCGTGTTGTGCGGCGGCACAGCCGAGCTGAGCGGCATTCGCGAGATAGGCCGGCGGGCGTTGGGCTTGCCGGTGCGTGTTGGCATGCCGCACGATTTGCAGGGTTTGGTAGATAACATCAGTTCGCCCGCGTTTGCCACCAGCATTGGGTTGCTGCAATGGGGGCAGCACCGGGTTGCCCCTGCCGGCAAGCGAGCGCGGCGGGTCAGCTCGGGCAGCGGCCAAAAGCTGCTGGGCTGGCTGAGGAATTTGTTGCCCGATCATGGGTAGACATTTTGGTCAAACATCATGGCTAGACAGAGTTATGGGTTTCGGATTACCAAATTTTGCAGAGAAGCACAGGGCCTCTTGTCTGTGGGAGGTTGCCTATGATTCTAAAAGGTAAACCCCCCTAGGCGTGGCTGTGTGCCGAGTGAATGATAGAGGATGCTCGTGGCACATAGAGGTGATGAAATCAAACCAAGATTAATAGGATCATCAAGATTAGCAGGATTATTAAGACTCAATTTGCAGGAGGGATTGGAATGAACCCACAGAATCAAATAACAGAAAATTTTGCCCAGATCCGAGTGCTGGGCGTGGGCGGCGGCGGCACCAATGCGGTGAACCGGATGATTTCTGAAGGCGTGCGCGGGGTAGAGTTTATTGCCATCAACACCGATGCGCAGGCATTGATGCTGGCCAATGCTCCCCGCCGCGTGCGCGTGGGCGACAAGCTGACGCGCGGGCTGGGGGCCGGCGGCAACCCCGAAGTTGGCGA
>JBGSMF010000478.1:0-4977 GCA_041740315.1 Thermoflexales bacterium | reverse complement strand
GGGACAGGCGACAAGCCCGCCAGGCGATAGTGCCCCAGGGCATCCGTGGAGACGCTGTTAACATACTCGTACTCGTCAGCATAGTAAGCATAAACATAAGCGCCGCTCAGCGGGACTGAACCGCTAACAGTCCCTGTCACGACAGCCGCCAGAGAAAGTGTTGCATTAACCCCCGTCCGGTTTGTGGTGGTCACATTGACTGGGGTGGCCTGGCTGGGAAGGAATTTATTGTCATAATATTCGGTAGCATAAACGCCGGCATAATCGTTGAATTGCACGAAATAATCGCCCGGCGGCAAGCCCGGCGAGGTCGTATAGACGCCATTGGCGCCGGTATAGCTATAAGCATAATAGGATGTCTGACTGCTGGCATCAATAGAAATGCCTTGCAGAGGATTAAAAACCCCTATGCCTCTCACAAGCCCCACGATTTGCGCGCCAGGCGCCAGCCCCGCATTGATGTTGGGCGTTACTGCGCCATCAGAAACAGAAACGGGAGTGTAAGAATTATAAAGATCGAGAGGAATATCGTCGTAATATTCGCTAACGTGATAATCTGGAGAAAAGAATTGAACCTGGTAATTGCCGGGAGGGACGCTTATCGAGTACATCCCCGTGACATCTGTATTGTCGCACTGGTAGACATAGGGCGACGACTGATAGGCGCACACCCCCACATCGCCAATAGGCGCGCCGCCATCGTCGGCAGTGACAAGGCCCGTAATAGAGCCGTTTGCCATGAGACCGGTTTCATTTGCCTCGCGCCGGCCGGATTCCTCACTCACCAACACAACGCCGGGCAGCCCGGCCAGCGCCTCACGCGGCGCGCTCTGGGTTGTCACGCGCAGCGTCAGGCCGGCGCTGGTCCAGTCGCTTATCTTGCCGCTTGCGCGCAGCGCATCCAGGTGCGCCGCCAGACGAGCTTGTTCTGCGGCGGGCAAGGTGGGGTCAAGCGACAAGAGAAACACCTGCCTGGCCCCAGCGGCCTCTAAAGCAGCGGTGGAAACTGTGGGTTCACCGGCCAGCGGAGCCGGCTGGATGGCAACAACACCAGATAAACCACGCAACGCAAGCACGGCAGACTCTTGGCCTAGAACAAAGATATGGCCCGGCGAGTCGCCAGCCGCCCTTTTGCTCTCGGCATCAATCATCCCAACCTGTCCGGCTGCTTGGAGATTACTCAAGATTTGCATCAACCCAGGCAAAACAGCCGGGTCTTGGTATTGAATCACCCAAGTTGTAAAGATTGGAGCAGGTGAACCCGGCTGAATGACGGCCATGCTACCATTGTCACGCACAACCGAGGCCGGCAATTGGGACGGCAAGCTTTCCGCTTGATTAGCAAGTGGGTCCGGCCTCTGGGCGGCTGCCTTGTCGCTAAACCCTATGACGACTACCGCCAAGCCTATGGTTATGGCTATAACACCTAACACGAATGCAAATTTGATTTTCATTTATCGCCTCCTATTTTTGACTTGACTGCATAATCATTTAACACGGTAACCATGAGCCGACGCGTGAAAATGTGCTTGGGTTGGTCAGAACGTGGCTATGGAGATAATATCGGTTTGTGCCACAACAAGTTGGCGTTGAAGACAGCTAAAAGTATTCTACACGAGAATCCCGATGTGGTCAAAGCCGCGCTTTCTGTTACGTAGACTGCAGCCGCCGAGAAAAGGGTGTTTTTTCCAACGAAAAACACTAAAGAATAATTTTATTGGAAGTAGCTGCCGCTTCTCGTTGCTGCTGTTTGAGCCGGTAGTAAGCGGCGCTCAAGTAGGCGCCAAAGAGGAAGATGAGGCTGCTCAGATAGGCCCAGGTCAGGAAGGCGATAATGGCGGCGACTGAACCATAGACCAGGTTCGAGACGGAAATGTAGGTGGAAACAAAAAACAGGAAGGCTTTCTTGGCTATCTCCCAGAGGACGCCGGCGCCAACCGCGCCGGGTAAAATCTCGCGCCAGGTAGCCGTTCCATGCGGGAGCAGCATGTAAAGCATCATGAATGCGGCCACATCGAGCACAATCGCCAGCGCCAAACTGATACCCCCCTTGAGCAGGATGAGTTGTTCGGGCAACCAGGGGCGAAGGTTGGAAATCATGCTGCTGGCAAACGCTGCCAGGAAGAGCGCCGGACCCACGAAGGCCAAGACAAACAGCATGGCCAGGCCACGGCGCTTCCAGACAGGGCGACCCCGTTTAATACCCCATATCCCATTCAGAGTGAGGGACAGCGTGTAAAAAACGGCCGAGGCAGACCACATCAGCCCCACCAGGGCGATGCCGGTAACGGGGCCGCGCGCCTTGATGATTTCGTCAATATTTGGCCCCAGCAACTGGCCCAGAGCCGGCGCGACAAACTCTATCTTCTGGACGATAAGGCGCTGGTCCATTGCCGGGCCAAAGCTGAAGCTGGCAATTGCAATGCTCAAGAGCGTGAGGGGAAAGAGGGAGAAGAGGGCATAGTAGGCAATCGCCGCGGCCGTAATCCCTGTGTTGGGATTGAGGACAGCTTGAGCCGCGCCCACCAATACCCCCAACCAGCCGTGTGTCCGCTCGTCAAACCTGGATGCGCGGCGGATCCCCTGTTGCCAGAGTTCCGCCACATGGTGCGCCATTCTGGGTGCGGTCAGTGTGTGTTTTTTCATGGTTTTAGGGGACGCCTTCCAGAACGGGTTCAGCTTTCTCGAGCAACTGGGTGAGCCGCTCCATGCTGCTGGTGACTAAGGGCGGAGTCGGTCCTTCCATCCCCTTAACGATAGCCCATACCTGGGCCTGCCGCTCCCTGAGGTCTGAAATCTGTGCCGCAGACCCCGCCACAGCACGGCGGCTGACCAGGCTGCTCCACAGGATTTGGCACGCGGCCGATAAAGGCGGCGCGATGATGATGCCGAGAAGACCAAAAGCGTCAGCCAGGGCCATCAGGATGACGACGGTCAGTATGGGATTATCCTGTCTGCGTTTGAAAAAGCGCGGTTTGACCCACACCCCCAGCGCAATCAAGACCACGAGTGTATAGAGCGTCGTCCATAGACTAAGCTGCACGCCGGTCAACAGCCCTATCAAAAGCGGTGACAGCAGCGTCAGGGGCGCTCCAACCACAGGGATCAGACATACCAGCGCGCCGGTCAGCGCCAGGAGCAGGGTGTATGGTGATCCAATGGCCCAGTACCCCAGGCCCAAGAGCAGCCCGGCCAGGAGACTTTGGACGATCTGACCGCGTATGTAAATGCTCAGGTCAAGCTCGATGGTCTGCCAAATGTCGCGCACTTGTTTGCGCTGTCCGGGTGGAAGCAGCGAGAGCCAGAGCCGCTCAAAATGGATTTGGTTGCTGCTCCAATAGAGGCTCAGGAACAGCACGATGGCTGCGCCGCTCACGAGACTGCCAATGCCCTGCGTGAAGCCGAGGATAGCGGGCAGCACATGCTGGCCCTGGTCGCCGGTTACGGCTTCGAAGAGCTTACTCGGTGTTGGCAGCCGGGCAATCAGCGTCTGTTGGAACGGGGTGCCCACCAACCATTGGGGCAGCGTCCACTTACCCTGCGCCGACACTGCGGACGTGATCTGCTGTATTTCATTGAGCGCGGACCTGCCGGCCATGAAGAGAAAGAAGCCCAGACTGCCCAGGATAACCAGATAGAGCAGAATCAAACCCACTCGCATCGCCAAGCCCTGCTTGACCCAATGCTTAATCACCGGACGGACGGCTATTGCCAGCGCGAACGAGACCAAGAGGTAAACGGCGACTGTGCGAAACTGCCACAGGATGACCAGCGCCAGCAGCGTGGTCATCACCGCCGTCCCGAACCGTACCAGTTGCTTGGTCATAATGCCCCCGAGACGCCGGCCTGGGTCAGCAGTGCATCAAGGTCAGTGGCCAGGGTCTCAATCTCATCCATAATCTGATCGGTTTGTTTGACTCTTAGCTCCGAGCCGCCTTTCTTGAGCCGCGCCTGTTTGCGCAAGTCTTGAGCCAGGTCTTGCGCTTCATAGCGCAGCCGGCTGGCATAGTCGCGGCCGTCCGAAACCTCCATCTCCGCCGTTGCAGGATCAAAAACAAAGCGATTGAACAAAAGCTGTAGAATGGCCGCCATGGGAATCGCCATCAGCGCGCCGGCAATGCCGAACAAAGAGCCAAAAGCGAAAAGCGCCAATAGGGAAACGAACGGATTAACGCCGACCGCCTTTCGCATGATGCGCGGCACCAACAGGTTGTTTTCCAACTGCTGAATCACAACGGTGGCGACGATGACCCAGACCAGCTTGGCCGGCGCGATGGACAGGCCCACCAGCGCCGCAGGGATGGCGCCCAGCAGCGGCCCAATCATCGGCACGGCCTCCAGCGCCCCTGCCACGAGCGCCAGCACCAGGGCATTAGGCAAGCCGATGAGCAGATAGGCTGCCAATGCCATAACGGCGATGATCAGACACAGGACGCTTTGCCCGGCAATGTACGCGCCAACTTTGGTTTCCATGGCCGCAATCAGCTCGCCTGTGCCCTCGCGCTGGCCCTTTGGGAGTAGCAGCAACAATGACCGGATGGTTTGCGGCCCATCGAGTGTCCAGTAAAAGGTCAGCACCAGAATGACGATGGCGATGAAACTGATCTTAACTGCTGAGGTTACGTAACCAAGCGCCTGACCTGCTGAAGCGATCATCTCCGGTCCCGTTTGCTGGACCAGCCCCAGGCTGGGGAGTGTCTCAGGGAGAAATTCACTCAAGCGTACTATCAAGGGATGGGAATACTCCATCACCCGCTCGCGCAGACTTTGGTAGTAGTCCGGTACTGCGGCTACAATCGTTGTGCCTTGCTCGACAATCAACGGAAATAATAGCAATACGAAGCCGGCAAGCAGGGCGAGCAGCAGGACGTAGACCAGCATGATCCCCGCTATCCGGGGAAGTCCGCGCCGGTGCAGCCAGGCCACGGCGGGCCGGATCACCGTGCCTATCAGAATGGCGATAAACAAGATGAAAAC
>JBGSMF010000477.1:0-13604 GCA_041740315.1 Thermoflexales bacterium | reverse complement strand
AACTACTCAGCATCCTGAGCGTCCTTCGGCCTTGCTCAGGATAAGCGCCGCGCTCCTTCGACTGCGTTTCACTTCGCTCAGGATGCGCGGCGCGTAGCCTGCTCTGTCGGCAGACAGGTCGAAGGGCGCCGGCTGAGTAGTTACGAGATTTTTACTTTTAATTCCCTGTGCTTCTCTGTGGGTCCTCGGTGAATCTCTGTGTAATGGCTGAGTAGTGACCTTTCTTTATTCTTCTGGGGGGGGCGGTTTCAAGGGCAGTGAATCGCCAATGATCTCGCTTTGGTCGTCTCCCGTCGCACGCAGCCACGTTCGGCGCGCCGGCCACAGCCAGATTCCCAATAATCCCAACGCGCTCAAAAGACCGCCCATTGCCGTGGGCCACATGCCGGGGTCGTGGGTGATGGTGAGCCTGGCATAGCTTTCTAGCGCCAGCTTGAGGGTGAGGTTTTTGACCTGTATGACGCCAGAAGGGGGCAGTTCTCCTTCGAATAGAGCTTCGCCGCTTGGCGTTTGGTTGATTACAATGTGGAATGATTGCGAGCTTGGTTCCCAGTCCATTCGCACCAGCGCGCCTGCTTCTGGCGCGGCAAAAGCGCGTTCTGGCTCTTGAGAAGTAAAATGCAAAAGCAATTCACTGCTTGGCAAAGCTGTGACGGCGGCCAGCAAGTTTAGGGGGCGGTTGTCGCTGATGGTGGCGCTGGCTCGCACGGCTGGGCCGATATCTTGCAGGTGTATTGCTAGCCCGACAACATTCAGCCCGCGCCCTGGGGCAATCGGGCCGCCTGCCACCGGATCGCTTGCCTTGAGCATCGTCAGTTGACCGCTTCCATCTTGTTGCAGGCTGTCCAGGCGCAGCGCATAGGGCAATGCATGCCTGAGGGCAACAGCCTCGCCAACGCCAATTTGAATGTTATTGTCGTTCCATCCACTGGTGTTCGTTATCGCCAACCCTATCAGCAGCACGAGCGCGCTAACGATAGCCACGATGCGCGTGGCTTCGGGCAACGGGTAGCGGTCAATCACCACGTAATTCTCTATTTCCTTCACGCGCCAGTGCCGTTGGCGCAGTGGGGTTGTCAATGTATCCAGCGATTGATTGAGAATGGTGCTTGGGGTGTGTGAGGGCGGGGTAGAGGGTGTGCGCCCGCGCCAGGCATTTTCTATACAGTCAACCAACCGCGCCGCCAGGGCGCAAGCAATCAGCCCGGCAAGCAGCCTCAAGACGAGCGTGTGGGTAATTGAAAATAGCCCCAGCGTTTGCAGCAGATTGCTTGCCTGCCCAAAGCGCTGTTGCGCCAACGCCAGCCAGCGCGAATAGGCCGCCAAGTCATCAGTTGACGAGGGCGCCTGGGGCAATAGGGCAGCCAGCAGCAGCAACAGGGCCAGGGCAGCCATCACGAATGCCAGGAGCTGGTTGCCGGTGACAATACGCCAAACAGCTTGCCATAGGTCAACCCGGCTGGCAGAAGTGGCATTCTTGGCTGAAAGGTCAAAAGACATTGTGGTGTGTGCTCTCACAAAAAAGCCCCGCTACCATTTTGGGGGCCTGCAGAGCCACCCATCGGAATTGAACCGATAACCTATCACTTACGAAGCGATTGCTCTGCCGATTGAGCTAGGGTGGCAATTGTGGGGGTGATTTTATCACGAGTTCAATGCTTCGTCAACTGCTCAAACCATGGCGGGTTTAGAGATATGAACTAGATAGCCCATTGGAACTAAACGCAATGTTTTTGCAAGGCTCAAACCCCTCGTGCGGACTATAGACTGGCTTTTATCCCATCGTCTATAATTAAAAATCAGAAATAACTACTCAGCATCCTGAGCGGAGCGCCGCGCATCCTGAGCGAAGTGAAACGCAGTCGAAGGAGCGCGGCGCGTAGCCTGCTCTGTCGGCAGACAGGTCGAAGGGTGCCGGCTGAGTAGTTACAATCAGAAAACGATTTAGGGCCTATCCTAAAATCCTTAGGCGAGTCGTATCATGGAGACCTGTCGGGTGCTTCTAGTTTCTGGACATCCCCTTTTTGCCGAGGGCGTTTTTAGCTTAATTAACGGCCAGGCTGGCCTCGCCGTTGTCGGCGTCACTCCGCCAGGCGAACAGGCGCTGGCAGATATTCAAACCCTCAAACCCGATGTGGTAGTTGTGGATACAGATACCCGCAATTACTCTGTCTCACTGCCTGAATTGTTGCATCACAGCCCTGGCATCAAGTTTATTGGGTTGTCGTTGGATAATAACGACATACGGGTTTATTACCAGCGCATCAAAAAGAGCACCGGGGTTGACGTGCTGGTCGAGGCTATCCGTGAGCCTCTAGAATGGAAATTGCCCGAGACGCCCAAGCTGCGTATTTTGGCTATTACCCAGAGTCATTATGGCCAGCGGATTGTAGATAATATTCGCCGCCGCGCCCCAGAGCATTGGCAGGTGCAGCAATGGGTTGTTCCTGCGTCGCTGCCCAATGTGGTGGATGATGCGCATGAATTTTTGCCGCCCATGTTGCCTGCGTCTGACCTGGTTCTGGGCTTGGGTGAAAGCCCATCGGTGGCGGTGCTGTTGCCAGACGTGGTCAAGATGAGCGGCGCGCGCGGCGTCATTGCCCCAATTGATAATGCGGCCTGGTTGCCGGTGGGGTTGATTAACCAATTGCACGAGTGGCTGGCTCAAATGGGCGTGACGGCGGTCTTTCCCAAGCCGTTCTGCAGCTTGACAGAAAATGAATATAATATACTGGGGCACAAAGTCAGGTATGTAGATGGCCCCATTAGCGAATTTGCGCGCTACTTTGGTCAACCCGCTGTGCGGGTGTATTTGGATGAAGAGGCGTCAAAGATAAAGTCGGTTGAAGTGGTACGAGATAGCGCGTGCGGTTGCAGCCAGCATGTAGCGGACAAGTTGATCGGTGTGGGCGTGGATAGGGTAGAGTTTGAAGCAGGCATGTTGCATCATCATTTCCCATGCTTGGCAAGCATGGCGGTTGATCCAGAATACAATGAACCATTAATCAATGTTTCAGGAAATATTTTGCGGGAGGTGATTAATACCAGCATCAAATCCGAACAAATTTCAGCGTATGCTCAGCCGGTCTAAGCGGCTATTGTCAAATCATGTAGCAGCGCGCGCGAGCGCGCCGCCCCGTAACACCCAAACAGGAGATTAATAATGTCACCTAAAGCAAAAGCCACAGCCAAGAAAGCAGTCAAGGCCGTCAAGAAAGCTGTCAAGACTGCCAAGAAAGCAGCGCCCAAAGTTGCCAAGAAGGCAGCTCCCAAGAAAATTGTCTTTACGCCGACTCGCCTCAAGTTAAAGAAAGATGTCCCCACCGATATCGAAATCGCCCAGTCGGTCAAGCTCAAGCCTATCAAGCTGATCGCCGAAGAAGTTGGGCTTAGGGAGAGCGAGCTTGAGTATCACGGTCCGTACATCGCCAAGGTCAAGCTAGAAGTGCGTGAGCGGCTGGCCAAGCGCCCACAGGGCAAATACATTGACGTGACAGCCATTACACCCACCCCGTTGGGCGAAGGCAAATCTACCACCATGGTCGGCCTGAGCCAGGCGCTGGGCGCGCACCTGGGCAAAAAGGTCTTTACCTGCATCCGGCAGCCCTCGCAAGGCCCCACCTTTGGCATCAAGGGCGGCGCGGCCGGCGGTGGCTACAGCCAGATTGTCCCGATGGAAGATTTCAACCTGCACCTGACCGGTGACATTCACGCCGTCAGCGCGGCCAACAATCTGCTGGCGGCGGCGATTGACGCGCGCATGCTGCACGAGCGCGCCACGCCCGACGACGAAAAACTGGCCAAGGCTTTGTGCCCCGATGGCTACATTGCGCCGGCTATTCGCGCGCGCATGGCCAAGCTGGGCATTGCGGCGGAAAAATTTGAAGACCTGACACCCGAAGACAAGCGCCGCCTGTTCCGGCTAGACATTGACCCCAACAGCATCACCTGGCAGCGCGTGGTAGACATTAACGACCGGCACCTGCGCAAAATCCAGATCAATCTTGGCGACGATGAAAAGGGCAACGAGCGCTACACCGGCTTTGATATTTCTGTTGCCAGCGAAGTGATGGCGATTTTGGCGTTGGCCGACAGTCTGCCGGATCTGCGCGCGCGCCTGGCCCGCATTGTCATCGGCACCAATTCCCAAGGCGATCCTGTCACCGCTGAAGACCTGGGCGTGGCCGGCGCGATGACGGTCTTGATGAAAGACGCCCTCAAGCCCAACCTGATGCAGACACTGGAAGGCACGCCGGCTTTTGTCCATGCCGGGCCGTTCGCCAACATTGCGCACGGCAACAATTCGATTGTGGCCGACCAGATCGCGCTCAAGCTGGCCGATTACGTTGTGACGGAATCGGGCTTTGGCGCAGACATTGGCATGGAAAAGTTTATGGATGTCAAATGCCGCTATTCGGGCCTCATTCCCAACTGTGTGGTGTTGGTGGCCACTGTGCGCGCGCTCAAGATGCACGGCGGCGGGCCCAGGGTGGTGGCGGGCAAGCCGTTGGACAATGCCTACACCGAAGAAAACCTGCCCTTGCTCGAAAAGGGCGGTGAGAACCTGACCAAACATATCCAAAATGCCCTGTTGTTTGGCGTGCCGGTAGTGGTGGCTGTCAACTCGTTCAAGTACGACACCCAGGAAGAAATCAAGCTGGTGCAGCGCATTGCCAAAGAGGCCGGCGCCGAGGGCGCGTTCAAGTGCACCCACTGGATGCACGGCGGCAAGGGCGCGATTGAATTGGCCGAGGCCGTGTTGGCGGCGTGCGAAAAGACGAGCAATTTCCAATTCCTGTATCCGCTCGACTGGTCCATCAAGCAAAAGATCGAGTGCATCGCCACGCAGATTTACGGCGCGGACGGTGTGGATTATGCGCCAGAGGCCGAGGCCAAGATCGAGCTATACACCCGGCTGGGCTTTGACAAGCTGCCCATGAACATGGCCAAGACGCACCTCAGCCTGACGCACGACCCGAACTTGAAGGGGCGGCCCACCGGCTGGCGCTTGCCCATCCGCGATATTCGCGCCTCGGTCGGCGCGGGCTTTTTGTACCCGCTGTGCGGCGCGATGCGCACCATGCCTGGCTTGCCCACCCGCCCGGTGTTTTACGATGTAGACCTCGACCTGAATAGTGGCAAGGTAGTTGGATTGTTCTAAAACCTAAAGCATACCCTCACCCCAGCCCCTCCCCTGTGAAACGGGGGAGGGGAGCGGGGAGGGGGTCGATAGGAGGCAATGAATGGAGAAAATAAGCCTAAGCATCCCAATGATGTACGGCGACCATCACGTGTTGGCCATCAGGCAATTGCTGGGGGCCGTGGAGGGTGTAGAGAGCGTCTATGCCACCAGCGCCTTTAAGCACGTGATTGTGACGATTGACCCGGCCAAGACCAACCAGGCTGCCATTGAAAAGGTGCTGGCCGACCAGGGCTACAAGGTTGGCGAAGAAATTCCCATGCCGGTGTGGTCGCCGCGCCAGCAAGAAGGGCCGCGTTTTGTCCGCGCCAGCGGGTTAGCACAGATCACCAGCTTTACGGTGCCGGCCATGCCCACCGGCTCGGGCGGGCCGCGCCCGTGCCCTGGCTTTGAGTTCCGCGAGTTTGCCCCAGGTGGCGGTCACCCGGGCGATTAATAGGTTGTGATGTAAAGTTACTGGGGAGGTAATAGAGGAATGGCAAAAAGTAGAACAAATCAAGAACGCAGTGTTGACCCGGCGGCGGTTTTTATGTTGGAGCGCGCCGACGCGCTGGGGATATCAACATCGTTTACTCGCGCCGAGGCAATGGTCGCTTGCCCCATTGGCGCCGGGCAGTCGGGCATTTGCTGCAAAAACTGCTTTATGGGGCCGTGCCGCATTACCAAAGATGGGCAAACAGGTGTGTGTGGCGCGACGCTTGAAACCATCACTGCGCGCAACATGGCGCGCGCCTGCGCCGCCGGCGCTTCTGCTCACAGCGACCATGGCCGCGACCTGGCCATGACGCTTTTGGCAACCGTCGAAGGCAAAACCCAAGGCTATACCATCCGCGATGTGGCGCGGTTGTGGAACTTGGCGCACAAATATGGCGTTACCACCGAAGGCCGCAGCAAAGAAGAGGTAGCCAAAGACGTGGCGCTCAAGGGACTGGCGATGTTTGGCCAGCAGACTGGCGAGACGTTATACATCCAGCACGCGCCCGAAAAGCGCCAAAAGCTGTGGCGACAATACGGCGTCGTCCCGCGTGGCATTGACCGCGAGGTGGTAGAAGTCATGCACCGCACGCATGTGGGCAATGACCAAGAGGCCGAACACATTCTGCTGGGCGCAGTGCGCTGCGCCCTGGCCGATGGCTGGGGCGGCTCGATGCTGGCGACTGATTTCACCGACATTTTGTTTGGCACGCCCTCGCCCATGGTGACGCAGGCCAACCTGGGCGTGTTGAAGCAAGACTGGGTCAATATCCTGGTGCATGGCCACGAGCCGACGCTTTCTGAAATGATTGTGGCGGCGGTGCAAGATCCGGCCATGCAAGAGTATGCCCGCAGCAAGGGCGCGGCCGGCGTGCAGTTGGCCGGCCTGTGTTGCACATCTAACGAGACGCTCATGCGGCAGGGCATCCCCAGCGCCGGCAACTTTTTGAGCCAAGAGTTGGCCATGATGACCGGGGCGGTGGACTCGATGGTGGTTGACATACAGTGCATCATGCAAGCGGTAGTCGAGGTAGCGTCGCATTTCCACACCAAAATCATCACCACCTCGCCCAAGGCCAAAATCAGCGGCGCGACGCACATCGAGTTTGACGAACACCGGGCGTTAGACATTGCGCGCGAGATTGTCCGGACCTCGATTGACAATTTTGTCAACCGCAGAACCGAGATCAATATACCCAATCTGTGCGAAGATATGGTGCCGGGCTTTTCGCACGAATATATTGACTATATGCTGGGCGGCACGTTCCGCGCCTCTTTCCGCCCGCTCAACGACGCCATCATGGCCGGGCGCATTCGCGGCGTGGTGGCAAACGTGGGCTGCAACAATGCGCGCGTCACGCACGATGCCAGCCACAAGTGGCTGGTGGAGCAATTGCTCAAGAATGATGTGCTCATTGTAGAGACCGGCTGCGGCGCTTTGTCTTCGGGCAAATGCGGCCACATGCAGGCCGAGGCGGCTTTTAACCTGGCCGGGCCGGGCCTGCGCGAAGTGTGCGAAGCGGTGGGCATCCCGCCGGTGCTGCACGCCGGCTCGTGTGTAGACAACACTCGCATCCTCACCGTGCTGACGCAAATGGTGGCCACCGGCGGCCTGGGCGATGACATTAGCGACATTCCCGCCGTGGGCCTGGCGCCCGAGTGGATGAGCGAAAAGGCCATTTCCATCGGCATGTACTGCATGGCCTCGGGCGCCTATGTCATCTTTGGCGCCACCTCGCCCATCGAATCCTCTGATGTGGTGCAGCAGTTGATGAGCCAGGGTTGGGAAGAGAAATTCGGCGGCAAGATGGAATTTGTCACCGAAGACGAAGAAATCCTGCGCCGCGCGCTGGAGCATATTGACAAGAAACGCGCCGCGCTCAAGCTGCCGGAATACGATCCGAATCGCTTTGGCAAATCGGGCGATTGGCGCATGGAAGAGTTGCTGACCAAATCGGTCGAAGATCGCATCGGGGCCTTGTACGGAGCGCCCGCGTAATGTTGAACGTGAAACGTTTTTTAAGGAGGTTCAATGAGTAGATATATTGCTACATCCGCCATTCGCGGGGCTAATGCTATCTTGGCCGAAGCCGATCAGATGCTCAAGAAAGCTTTGGCCGAAAAAGGGCCGGATACGCCGGTTGCATTCCCAAATACTTTTTATGCGCTGCCTGTCATTCTCTCTTTTACGGCCAAAAAAGTCGAAAAGCTGGGCGACCTGGCCGAGACGATGGAGCAGGCCAGGCAGTTGCTGCATCCCGTGCCGGCTGCGCATCGCTGGACGCCCTACCTGGGCGAGACGCTCGATAGTGGCATGGCCACCTTGCTGGCCGAAGAGATTATCATGGGGGTGCGCTTTGTGTATGGGCAAGAGCCGCAATTAATGCCCAACCTGCACCTTTCGGGCGGCACGGCCTACCCCCAGTTTACAAATGGCGATGGCCACCTGAATGGCCCGATTGACGATATTCAATTGCGCAGTTGGGGCATTCAATTGGTGGATGGCCGCATGCCCGGCTTTGCCGCCATCGTCGGCTGCGCCAAGAGCAACGAGGTGGCAGTCAAGATTGTGCGCGAATTGCAGCGCCGCAGCATCCTCACCTTCTTGTGCGGCAATGTGAATGGCCGCTCGATCATTCACCAGTTGCAAGAAGAAGGCGTAGAGATGGGCTATGATACTTATATCGTGCCCTTTGGCCTGGATACTATCAGCGCCATCTATCCTTTAGGGTTCGCGGCCCGCTCGGCGATGACCTTTGGCGGGCTAAAGCCGGGGCAGGCGCGCGAAATCTTGCTCTATAACAAAGCGCGCGTGTTTGCCTTTGTGCTGGCCCTGGGCGAAGTGGACGATCTCAAATATGCCACCGCGGCCGGCGCCATCAACTATGGCTTCCCGGTGGTGGCCGATACCATCATCCCGCAAATCCTACCCACCGGCGTTACTACCTACGAGCACGTCATCTCGATGCCGTTCAACGAGATTGAAGGCAAAAATGACCTGGAACGCGCCGAACGCCTCGTGCAAAAATGCATCGAGGTGCGCGGCGTCAAGGTGCGCGTCAGCGAAATCCCCATCCCGGTGCCCTATGGCTCGGCCTTTGAAGGCGAGGTAGTGCGCAAGCAAGATATGCGGGTCGAGTTTGGCGGCAAAAAGGCGCGCTGCTTTGAATACCTGCGCATGTCTGATTTTGACGCGGTGCAAGACGGCAAAATCGAGGTGGTCGGGCCCGACTTTTCGGGCGTGGCAGAGCAAGGCGCGATGGACATGGGCATTTTGGTCGAGGTGGCCGGCCGCAAGATGCAAAAAGATTTCGAGCCGGTGCTCGAGCGCCAGATTCACCACTTTGTCAACGGCGCTTCCGGCATCCAGCACATCGGCCAGCGCGACATCACCTGGATTCGCATCGGCAAGGCGGCGGCGGAAAAGGGTTTTGACCTCAAGCACTTTGGCGAGATTCTCATTGCGCGCTTTCACGAAGACTTTGGCGCAATTGTGGACAAGGCCCAGGTCACCCTTGTCACCGAGCCGGCCAAGGTAGACGAGTGGCTAGAAAAGGCCCGCGCGGCCTATCACGATCGCAACGTGCGCCTGGCCGACATGACTGACGAGAGCGTGGACACATTCTATTCCTGCACGCTGTGCCAGAGCTTTGCGCCCACCCACGTGTGCGTGGTCAGCCCGCAGCGCCTGGGCCTGTGCGGCGCGTACAACTGGCTAGACTGCAAAGCCAGCTTTGAGATCAACCCGACCGGTCCCAACCAACCCATTCTCAAGGGCCAATGTCTCGACCCTGTCAAGGGCAAATGGGTCGGCCCGAACGAGTTTGTGTACGACCACAGCCAGCGCAACATTGTCGAAGTTTCAATGTACTCGATTATGGACAACCCCATGACGGCCTGCGGCTGTTTTGAGTGCATCGCCATGCTGATTCCAGAGGCCAACGGCGTGATGGTCGTCAGCCGCGAAGACCCCAGCATGACGCCTTCTGGCATGACGTTTAGCACGCTGGCCGGCATGGCCGGCGGCGGCTTGCAGACGCCCGGCGTGATGGGGCACGGCAAGTTTTACATCACCAGCCCCAAGTTCCTCAGCGCCGACGGCGGTTTCAAGCGCGTGGTATGGATGTCGAGCAACCTTAAAGAGTCCATGGCCAAAGAACTGGCCGAAGTCTGCGCGCGTGAAGGCGACCCTGAGCTGGTGGGCAAGATCGCCGATGAAAAAGCGGCAACGACGGTTGACGAGTTGGTGGCGTACATCACCGAGCACAACCATCCCACCCTGACGATGGATCCAATGTTCTAAACTAGGCGGGTCGGCGTAGCCGACCCGAATCAGTCACTCGGTCAATTGGTGATTTGTCCACTGGATCTTTTGGTGGGCTGGCCGATTGACCGAGTGGCTGATTGACTATATAATAGAGTTTGTCGGAAATAACATAGCCAACGTATCCCCACACCTGCACTTGCGCCAAGCGCAGCGCAGGTGCAAGTGTACGTTGGCGGACTGGCGTGGGGATGCCCGTCCTGCTATTTCCGATAAGGTCTAATAGACTCTAGATCCATCCAAAAATGCACAATAGGAGAACACTATGCCTGTAAACATTACGGTTCCCAAAGAAAAATGGACCGGGCAGGTCCGCGAAATTACGTTGGGCGCGACCGCTGCCGAAGGTGGAACGCGCGCCAAGACGGTGACTATTGGCGGAGAGACGACGCTGCCATTTTTGCATTTTGAAGGCCAGTTGCCGCACCCACCGGTGATTGCTATTGAGATCAAGAGCAAAAAACCGGAAGATTGGTCGCCGCTGTTGGCCGAGGCCTGGGGCGAGGCCATGAATGACACAGCCTCATGGGCCAAAGCCGCCGAAGCGGCCAGCGCGGATGTCATCTTGTTGACGCTTACGGCAGACGACACGCCCGAAAGCGCCGTGGCCGCCCTGAAGGCGGTGCTGGGCGCAAGTGGCCTGCCAGTGATGGTGTTTGGCCCCGGGCAAGCGGAAAAAGACAATGAATTGATGGTGCCGGTGGCCGAAGCCGGCGCGGGTGAGCGGCTGGTGTTGGGTGTGTGCGAAGACAAGAATTACCGCACCATTGTCGCCGCAGCGCTGGCAAACAATCACCTGGTAGATAGCCGCACCCCGATGGATGTGAACTTGTCCAAGCAGCTCATCATCCTCATCAAAGACATGGGCCTGCCGCTTGACCGCATTCTTATGGATCCCAGCACGGGCGCTTTGGGCTATGGCATTGAATATGGCTATTCGGTCATGGAGCGCCTGCGCCTGGCCGCCCTCACCGGCGACAGCATGACAGCCCAGCCGATTGTGGTCACGCCTGGCGAAGAGGCCTGGAAAGTCAAAGAATCCAAAGTGGGCACGGGTGTCCCAGAAGCCTGGGGCGATTGGAAAGAACGCGCCATCAACTGGGAAACGCTTACCACGGCGGCCCTGGTTGAATCGGGCGCAGATGTTGTCGTTATGCGGCATCCCGAATCGGTCAAGCGCATTCGCAAGATGATTGGCGCGCTGGCGGCTGCGTAAAAGGAGAACAAGATGGGCGAGCTAAGTTGGGGAATGTTCTTTCGGATGATGGTGGCCGAAGAAAAGGCCGCCTATGACAAATACAAGATGGCGATGGAAGCGGCCGATTCGCCGCAGCTTAAAAAGGTTTTTGAGCGGCTCATGAATGAAGAGGCCATCCATGCCGAGATACTGGAAGGCGAATATCAGAAATTGACGCGCAAGCTGGAGCGGGGCGCATAGCCGCTAGGGCCGAGCCTGTTGAAGGATACTATGAACGCGACTGACGAATACAAGCGCATGAATGACTTGATCGAAACGATCAGTCACTATGCCGAAATTTATCACAATGGAACGGTCGATCTGGTGGATTTTGATGGCGAACACGTCAAGGTGCACCTGGGCGGCGCGTGCGAAGGCTGCCCGCTGATGCCCTGGACGCTCACCCACGTCGTCGAGCGCACCATCCGCGACCTGTTCCCCACTATAAAATCGGTTGAAGCTGTCTAACGTTCAACCCTCGACGTTAAAGGAGAACACTATGGCACTTTCTGGACTCGAAATCTACAAGCTCTTGCCCGGCGGGCTCAAGCCGCCCCATCCCAAAGCCAATTGCAAAGAGTGCGGGTTTCCAACGTGTTTGGCGTTTGCCATGAAGTTGGCCGCCAAGCAGGCCGAGTTAAAAGCCTGCCAGTATGTGAGTGACGAGGCCAAATCCAAGCTAGAGGCTTCGGCGGCGCCGCCGGTGCGCCTGGTGGCGCTGACGGCCGGTGAGCGCAAAGTTCAGGCTGGCAACGAAATTGTCTTGTTCCGCCACGAAAAGACCTTTTTCAACCGGCCGGGCTTGTTCATTCGCCTGAAGGATACTCTGCCGGCAGAAGAGTTGGCCGCTCTGGCCAAGACCATTGCTGCCTACATGGTAGACTATGTGGGCATCAAGCTCCAGGTAGATGGTCTGGCCGTTGAAGCTGCTTCGGGCGATGCGGCCAAGTTTGCCGCTGCGGTCAAGGCCGCCGCTCAAGCCAAGATGCCGCTCATCCTGATCGCTGCCGACAAGGCAGTGATGGAAGCCGGCCTGGCGGCCACGGGCGGGCTTGTGCCGCTGATTTACGCCGCCGATGAGGGCAACTGGCAGGCCTTTGCGGAATTGGCCAAGGCCAACAAGGCTCCGCTGGCGCTGAAAACCAAGGGTGATTTGCAGGCGCTGGCGAACTTGGCCGAGCAGGTCAAGGCCACCGGCCTGGAAGACCTGGTGCTAGACCCTGGCGCGCGCGGCTTTGCCGACAACTTGCAGATTGCCACGCAGATGCGCCGCCTGGCGATTAAGCAGAACCAACGCGCGTGCGGTTTTCCGCTCATTACCTTCCCCGGCGAAAACCCCGCCAGCGCAGAGCTGGAAGGCGCGCTGGCTGCCCAGCACATTGCCAAGTACGGCGGCTTTGTGGTGCTAGATCACTTTAGCCCGGCCTTGGTGTATCCGTTGCTGGTGCTGCGCCAGAATATCTACACCGACCCGCAAAAACCCATTCAGGTGTTGCCGGGAATTTACGAAATCAACAACCCCAAGCCCGAGTCGCCGGTGCTGGTTACGACCAACTTTTCCATTACCTACTTTTCGGTGGCAAACGAAGTGGAAGGCGGCGGGTTCCCGGCCTGGCTGCTCATTGCCGATGCCGAGGGCATGAGCGTGCTGACAGCCTGGGCCGCCGGCAAGTTCGATGCAGAAAAGATTGCCAAGACGATCAAGACCACCGGCATTACCGACAAGGTTTCGCACCGCAAGGTTGTTATCCCTGGCGCGGTGGCGGTCCTTTCGGGCGAGCTGGAAGCAGAATTGCCTGATTGGAAGATTATGGTTGGCCCGCGCGAAGCAGTTGATATTGGGTCATTCTTCAAAAACGTGTGGGCGGCTGCCTAGATGGAGCGAGCCAATTTCCGCGGCCTGCCCCCAGAAGCGCGCCCCCAGGCGCGGTGCGCGCGTTGCAACGACGAGCGGCCCTGCACCTGGGCTTGCCTGGGCACTGATAGCATCCTGGCCGGCTCAATGTGGGTGGCGGAAGAGTTGCTGGCGGAGTTTGACCGCCAGGCTGCCGAATCGCCCGCAGTCGAGTTTGTGGCGCGGGGATTGACAGCCAGTTTTGAATAATCGGATAGATTGATCAGCCAAGGCGTCAAGCAGCCGAGACGCAAAGAGTAGGTTGGCTTTGTGCCTTTGCCGCTTGACGTCTTGGCGTTAATAACAAGTTTCAAATGCCCAAGGTCATTTTCAATCCTGGTAACAAAGTGGTCAAAGTGCCTGCCAACGCGCTGATCAGCGAGGCGGCGCGCAAGGCCGGCATAGACATTAACCAGCCGTGCGGCGCGCAGGGGCGCTGCGGGCGCTGCGCCGTCATTGTAGAGAGCGGCCCGGT
>JBGSMF010000476.1:0-19299 GCA_041740315.1 Thermoflexales bacterium | reverse complement strand
AACTACTCAGCCGGCACCCTTCGACTACGCGCCGCGCATCCTGAGCGAAGTGAAACGCAGTCGAAGGAGCGCGGCGCTCCGCTCAGGATGCTGAGTAGACAACATGAGCTGCGCTCTCAACCAGGAATGAAAATAGAGCGTCTTTGTGTTTCTTCGTGTCCTTGGTGCCCTTTGTGGTTATTTTCGGAATAGTTACTCTATTTTTACCTTTGTGTTGCTCTACCTGGCGGCCTGTCTGCCGCCAGGTAGACAGACAGGTTGGTGTCACCTGCCCTCGCGCAAGCAGAGGGTTCGTGGACAGGTTTAGGTTTGGCTGGAAGCCGCACTATGTTCTGAATAATGCCTCTGCGACAAGGGAAAAGCCATGCAAGACTTTTTAGCTAACCAAGTCTGCCTGGTGACCGGCGGCGCTCAGGGCATTGGCTGGGCCATCACCCAGGCGCTGGCCGACCACGGCGCAGATGTGTATGCCTGCACCTTTTCAATCGCCAGCCTGGATCGCGCCAGCCAGGAACTGGCCTGCTTGCCGTGGGCCGACCACATTCATCTGGCGCAATGCGATGTCACCGACCGCGCCCAGGTAGAAAGCTGGATAAGCGCCCTCTACCAGCAAACAGGCCGCATTGATGTTCTGGTTAACAACGCCAATGTCATCACGTGGAGCAGCGTGGTTAAAAGCTCGATCGAAAACGCCGAGCACGTAATGCGCGTGGGCTATGACGGGATGGTGTACAGCATCAAAGCGGTCTTGCCGCTAATGCTGGCAGCCAGCCAAGGCCATATCATCAATATCGGCTCATCGGCGGGGCGGGTATTTTTGGGCGGCGTGCCGGCTTCTTATGCGGCGGCCAAAGCTGCCATCAATGCCTACACCCAAGTCTTGCAAGCCGAACTTGAAGGCTCACCGGTGCGCGTTACCCTGCTGCGGCCCGGCACAGTAGCCGGCACAGATTTCTTTCGCAAGCACAACGCCTCGTCTCGCCTGCCACGGCTGACAGACCTGGTTCCGCCGCTCACACCGCCCCAGGTGGCTCTGAGCGTGGTGCAAGCGATTCGCTGCAAACACACCCTGGTAGATATTCCCCGTTATTTGAGCATGTTTTACCTGCTGTTTGACTTGGCGCCCCAGCTTTTCCGCTGGTTAACAGCGGTGGGCAGCGGAGCGCAAAAGGATTATGGGCAGGTAGAATGGCGCTACACCCCACACAAATAAATTGTGGCAATCTGATTGTCGTCAATCTGATTGTCGTCAATCCAGGCGGCCGGCCAGTTCTTCAAGCGCCTCGCTGGCCACCTGGGCAGCCCGCTCCATATCGGGTGGGGCAGTCTCGTCGGTGACAATTTGCCAGGTGACGTTGTGCTGGCCGGCCGCTTCCAGCAGCGCCTCCCAATCAGCGCGATTGGCCACCGGCTTGCCGTCTTTGGTCTGCCAGCCACGCGCCTGCCAACCCCTGATCCATTGCGAGGCCCCCTTGATGAGATACTCGGCGTCAGAGTAAACCGTCACACGGCACGGGCGCGTCAGCGCCCGCAGGGCCTGGGCAGCGGCGCGAATGAGCAAGGCATTGGTGGTTGCGCCCTGCTCGGTGCCGCTCAGGTCGCGCGTATTGTCGCCAGACCTCAACACCGCAGCCCATACTCCTGGCTGCGTGCTGCCTCGCCCGGCGGCCCTGAGGCACACCTCAACCGCAGACAGATTCTCTGCCGGGCGCCCGCCCGCTGGCGATTGCGCCGGCTGCCGAGTAGAACGACCCAAACGCCTGGCCTGGGTCGCCAACTGGTCGGCGCGCTCGTTAAAGGGGTGGCCGGCGTGCCCCTCTAACCAGTGCCAGGCCACCTCGTGCGCCTGGGTCAGTTGGTGCAGGGCGCGCCACAAGTCCTGGTTTTTCACCGGCTCGCGGTCATTCGTCCGCCACCCCTTGCGAATCCACAGGTCAATCCACTCGGTGATGCCCTGGCGCAGATATTGCGAATCGGTGTACAGCTCTACCTGGCAGCGCCCCACCGATCTTTCGAGCAGCGCCAATGCGGCAATAGCCGCTTGCAGCTCCATGCGGTTGTTGGTGGTATTGAGGTCGCTGCCGTACAGCACCCACTCGCGCTCGCCCAGCCGGATAATGGCCGCCCAGCCGCCTGGGCCGGGGTTTGGCTCGCAGCCGCCATCGGTGTAAACCTCGGCTTGAACCGGTTCGCCTTCTTCAAGAGGAAACAATTCGTTCAATGGCGCCTCTATTCATCTGGTTCAGACCAACGACGAACGACAAACCATCGCCATCGGTCACTCGTCGGTGGTCACAACACAATTCCCGCCGCCATGCCATCGCCCACCTGGATGATGGTGGCCAGCACGCGAGGGCTGCGCGCCAGCAACTCGTTAAAGCGTTTGACGGCCCGCGAGCCTTCATCAGCCGGCTCAGCCTCAAGCACATCACCGTGGCGAAAGGCATTGTGGGCGGCAATCAACCCGCCGGGGCGCACGTTAGCCAGCGCCCACTCTAGATAATTTGGGTAGTGGGGCTTGTCGGCGTCAATAAACACCGCGTCAAACGGCCCTTGAGCAACTAGAGCCTTCAAGCTATCAACCGCCGGGCCAATGCGAACTTGTACGCGGTCCGCAACACCGGCCAGCGCAAAATTGCGCTGCGCCACCTCAGCGTGGTGCAGTTCTAATTCCAGCGTGATCAGCCGCCCACCTTTTGGCAAAGCGCGCGCAATCCACGTGCCGCTGTAACCGCCCAGCGTGCCGATTTCTACCACGCGCAGCGCCCCCACTGCCTTGATCAAAAGCTGCAAGAGCCTGGCCTCATCAGGGTCAATGCCAATATCCGGCAAGCCGGCCGCCTGGGCATTGGCGCATATCGCCCGAAGAACGTCATCCTCAACCGCAAACAAGCCTTTTACATAATCACACAGTTGATCATGCTCATCTACATCCATCACCTACTCCTTGCTGATTCCCATTACTCTCAAAAGCTGCCCCACGTTGATATCGGTGGGAATGCCCTTTTTGTGCCAGTGCCAGATGCACCCGCAATAATCCAGCAGCACGCCTTGGGCCGGCACACCCAGTTCTTGGGTCTCCCACCCGCCGGGGGCGTTGGTCAGCACGCACGAAACACCCACCACGCCCACCTGCTCGCTCACAGCCGGCTTGACCGCCCCGCCTGAAAAGACCGATAATTCATCAGGCATGATCAGCACCGTAAAGCCATGCTTTTCTCCCAAGCGGGTCACCTGGTTCACCCGGCAGCCTGGCGTGCAGCCAACGCAACGAGCGCCATGCGGGGTAACCTGGGCCTGGCATTCGCCTTCTGGCCTGGCCCGCATGCACGGCGGCACGATGACAATCTTGAGCGCGCTGGCCAGAAAAGCCTGGCGAAAAGCGCGGTTTAGAATTTCTGTCCCAACCATATTCAAGTGATATTCTACGGGTTGCCGCCCGCAAAAAGTATAGTCCTCTCGCCAGCGATAGCCGGGATGGGTTTGAGCCAGGAAACGTTCGACATTAGGCGTATAGCAGCCAAGGACGGCCTCGCTCTGCGCCTGAAACCAGCTTGCAAAGGCAATGACAGCGGCCAAATTTTGGATCGCCTCTTCCACTGGCAACCCAGCCCAAAAGCGCTGCCAGGCGCGCAAGCGCGCCACCTCTTGCTTAAAATTGTCTGTAGCGGTAAGCCACCCAAGCAATTGATCCAAGCGCTCCAGTGTGGGCAATGCGCTTTCTTTGGGAGAATGGACATTGGGCAAAAGGAATAGAGCACTCAACACACCACGCGCCCAATCGGCGACAGATTTGATCCAGCCCCCCTGTCGGCGCAAGCGAACCAGTCCGGCTAAAACCTGCCGGGGCGCTTGGGCCACGCCGGGCGCGCGGCCGGCATACACATGCCACACAACACCCAGCGTCAACAACTCAAAAACGTATTCCGGCCAGGAGCGAGTAGCCTTGCCTTCAGCCGCTTGCGCGTGAGCGCAAAAAGCTTTTACCAGAGGACTCAGCCGATCTTGAGCCTCGGCCAACACCGCGTCCGTAAAACCCGCCACGGCATCATAATAGCCATCAGACTTGGCCTGATTCTTTCTGAGCGAGTATGTGATTATTTCCATTCCAGGGCCTTGCGAAACACCTTACTTTTGCTGCCAGGGAGGTTGATTTTGGCCCAGCATAAAGCTGATGACATACTCTCCCGCCGGGTGCCGCACGCGCTGCACAGCCTCAATTACCGCCTGGTGGTCATAATCTACCCGTCGGAATTCAAGCTGATAGGCCAATGCATCGGCCTCCAGTAGAGCGTAGCTGGCGCGCAAGTCGGGCGGGAAGGGGTTGCTCACACTGCCAGGATTGACCAGCCGCATACCATCTACCACAAGATCAATCGGCCAGTGGTTATGCCCCACACAGACCAAATCGGCCTGGCAGCCGGCCAACAAGGCCCGCAGTTCTGGCTGGCTCATCGTAGGGGATACCCCGCGTCCATCATCGCAGCCCGGCGCCGCATGCACCCCCATCAGCCGCGTGCCATCTGGCAACACCAGGCGATGTTCCAGAGGCAGCTCGGCCAGCCACGCCGACCAGCCAGTGGCAGAAACCGCGCCCTGAGTCCACGCGAAACTGCGCGCCACCTGGATGTATTTGGAGAGCAAGTCCGGCTCGGCCTGCACCACTTTTATAGGTGGGCCAGGCCGTTCACCCGTGACAAGGTAGCGGTCGGTATTACCCCGCACGAAATAGACCTTGGGCAATCGAACCAGGCGTTCCAGCACCCCGATTGGATCATAGCCAATGGCAGCCAGATCGCCCAAAACCAGATAGGCATCCACATCGCCCTGCGCCTGAATATCGGCCAACACTGCATCCAGCGCGATGGGATTGCCGTGAAGATCGGCTAAAAGAGCAATGCGCATCATAAGAGGATTATACCATGCGCATGGATAGTTTCGCTGTGATGCAAGCAAACAGCCAACTGGTTTACGTTCTATGTCCGTTCAGCAGATACCGGGGCAACTTGTGGTATGATTGGACAGCCCGTCACATTCAAGATCGGCGCGCAACCAATGTCACCCATCGCAAACTGGGACAATAGCCGTGTGCGGCAACTCGCCTTGCGCCCAGGCGGGCGCATTTATCTGCCATTGGTCACCAAGCAGAGATGAAAATATGAACAAGGAACTTGTACTTGCGTATGTCTTGAGTCTAATCGTACTTGTGCTGGTCGGGATGCCTGCCTTGGCTGGCGAACAAACGATTGAACAAAATTATCAACCAGCCGCCACGCTCGTTCCTCCCATCCCACCTGCCACTTTTTATGGTGAGGTGCTGCCCAGCGCCTACTTTACGCCGGCAGCCGGGTTGACAGTTACCGCCTGGATTAGCGGCCATCTATGCGGCCAAAACCCAGCACAGCTAGAGCAGGGGCAGGTAGTATACGTTGTAAATGTGCAAGCAGAAAGCATCATGGCTCCCGGCTGCGGAGAAACAGGCAGAACGGTGACATTCAAAATAGGTACACAAATGGGCGCACAGTTAATGGCTCCCCTTGCCATCTGGGATAACAACCAGGTGTGGGAATGGCCGTTGCACCCCATTGCTCCACCTATTGCCGTTGACGATTCTCCCTCCACGCCAGAAGACACACCAGCAATTCTTGCCGTCTTGAACAACGATTCCGATCCCGATGGCGACGACATTGCCGTGGTTGATGTCAGCTCACCCACCCACGGCAACGTAACCACAAATGGAGCCACGGTAATTTATACGCCAACGCTGGATTACAACGGCGCCGATTTCTTTACCTACACTATCAGCGACGGTGATCTGACTGACACAGCCTTGGTGAGTGTAACAATTTCACCGGTCAATGACCCCCCCACTATTTCGAGCATTTCAAATCAAACTACCCTAGTTGGGCTGGCGGTAGGGCCTATTGCTTTCACCATCGGCGATATCGAAACGCCGGCTGACCAACTGACGCTTTGGGTGGCGTCTTCCAACCTGGCCTTGGCGCCTGTCAGTCAGATTGTGCTAGAGGGCAGCAGTTCAAGCCGCAGCGTAACCATTAACCCAACAGCCAGTCTCGCCGGCACCAGCATCATTACAATCAGCGTGAGCGATGGAACAAACACAGCCAGCAGCGCCTTTGTGCTGGCAGTCAACGAGGAACCCTTCAGGCAAGTATATTTGCCATTGGTGTTGCGAAACGCGCAGTAAGCTAAATTCTTGTGCTACATTGTGCTTGAACGTATAGGCCACACGCGGCTGCGCCAACCAAGGGCCAAGCCAACTTTGCCAAGATGGCTTGGCGCGTTTATAATTGCAGAGATGATAAACCACCTGACCGAAAGTGCCCAAAGGCTTGGCCTGGCATTTACGCCAGAGCAACAAGCCGCCTTTCGCTGCTATCGTGACGAGCTGATAGCGTGGAACGCGCGCGCCAACCTGACGGCCATCACCAACGATGAGGGCATCCAGATCAAGCACTTTTTAGATTCGCTCAGTTGCCTCAAGGCAATGTCAGACGCAAAGTTCCAAATTCCAAATTGCGAATCTGAAATACGCCTTGTGGACGTGGGCACAGGGGCGGGCTTTCCAGGCTTGCCCCTCAAGATCGCCTGCCCGGCGATGCGCCTGACGCTGATCGAAGCAACCGGCAAAAAGGCTGCGTTTTTGAATCACATGGTTAGCACGTTGGGATTGCAGAACGTGATGGTGGTCAAAGCGCGGGCCGAGGAGGTGGGGCGAGACCTGGCCCATCGCGAACAATACGATTGGGCCGTGGCGCGGGCTGTAGCTGAAATGCCCACGTTAGTCGAGTACCTGCTGCCTTTGGTAAAAATCGGGGGCAGAGCCTTGGCGCAAAAAGGCGAAAACGCGCCAGCCGAAGCGACCGCAGCCGAAACAGCCATCAGTCACCTGGGCGGGCGCGTCAATCGCCTGCTGCCGTTGGAATTGTACGGCATTGCCGAAACGCGCTATTTGGTCATCATAGATAAAGTGGCTGCCACGCCAGATAAATATCCCCGTCGGGCCGGCATGCCTGCCAAGCGGCCCATCCGATGATTTAGCGCGGCTCCCACTTGACCGCATCGAACGCAATCAAATGCTCCAGGCGCGTCTCGCCAGTAGTATCATTGAGCGAAACATAGTCATCGCGCGTGCCGCGAAAGTTGTACGTGCCCAACGAAACCCAGCGGCCGCCATTTGTTGACTGGTTGACAGAGCGCTGGGTGTAGCCATTGGCGTGCGAAACCCAGTAAACCGCATTCGAGGTTGTGGTGTAGCGCTCTGGGATATAGACAAAGACCTCGTAGCGCCCGGCTGCCAGAGTGGGATACCAGCGCGCCCAGTTGTAATTGGGCCGCTCATAGTCGTTATTGCGAGTCCAGGTCAGGCGGCCATTATGGCCTTCGTCTGCGGTGCGCCAGCCTGTCGTCACCCCTCCCTTGGTAAAGCCTGGGTCGGCATCGTCTACAATCACCACCCCGGCTGGCGGCGGCGTTGATGTGCCCCCACCCATAGTCCATCCAATCTGCGCCACAGCCAGTCCGCCGTTCTCGTAAAATTCTAGCTTGATCGGCACCGAGCCAGACAAGTAAATGTCGCCGGTGTAGGTGGTTGCAGCTTGATCTCGCCAGGCGTCAACCAGCAAATGATTGTTCACCCACAATCGCGCGCCATCATCGGCTGTCACCGTAAAGCGATACGTGCCCGCCGTAAAGTTCAGTGTCCGCGTCCAGCGAGCCGAAAAGCCATCGGCGTTGACGGTGCCCGAAGCAGGCGAGCCATTGCCCCAATTGAAATTAATCTGGGCATCATCGCGCACCAATGCCGGCGAACCGGCAAGACTTGGGTTGTTAAAATATTCGCCGCGCCAGTTGTAGATGGTCACCGGCGACAGCGCCCAGGCTACTTGGGCCTGCGCATAACCGCCATTCTCATAAAAATCTACCGTGATCAGGTGATGCCCGCTTGCCAGGTTCCTGTCGGCGGTGAAGGTTTGAGCCGGGTGGTCGTTCCATTGATCGATGATGAGGTCATTGTCCACCCAAACACGCATACCATCGTCGCTGGTCACCGTAAAGCGATACACGCCGGGGGTCACATCAATATAGCGCGCCCAGCGAGCCGAAAACTGATCGGCATGCACGCTAGAGTCTGGCGAGCCGGCTCCCCAATTGTAATCAATATTGGCTTCGCTGCGTTGCAGCACGGGCGTGCCATAGAGCGTCGTGTTGTTCCAATAAGAAGCCTGCCAGTATGGATCCGAGTGCTGCGGCCCGGGGTCTTGCGCCAGGGCCACGCTCGTCAGTAACAAAGAAGCGGCAACGGTGATAAAGAAAATTCGTCCAAACTTGCTAAACATAGTAAACCTCCTAATCCTTTTGTAAATTTTACCTTTCCGCAAGTTGCAATGCAATCATGTTCATTAGACTTGGGTGGATGAGAAAACCACACCTCAAAAGCAGTATGTTGTTCTGTGCAATTTCAACGATATGACGCGCAAACGCACTATCAAGTTCCGGGGGTATCTGGACAGCGAGGGGTTATTGGGCAGCCGTAACACAAATGTAACCAAAGGCATGCAGACCTCAGAGCAAGCCCTGTCCCTTTTCCGCCACAAGCGGCGAGGCATGCACCCAACCTGCGGCTTTGCCGCAGGCGTAACCAAACAAAAAGGTGCAGCATAACCCAATGCCACACCTTGGGTAACTGTTCACCCTCCCGCAGGTTTGAACGCTTGTGGGTGAACATGCTTGCCGAGATTGCTAAATTGGCAATACCACAAAAGTTGCTAAATACCTCCCCCTGCAAGCGTAGCGCAACGGGGGAGATTGAGGGGGGGCCAATTGCCCCATAGCAAGTTTTGCTCCATTGCCTAGATTGTAACCTGCGGGAGGGTAGGCTGAGCAGTTACCACCTTGGTATAATTGTCGTAACTACTCAGCATCCTGAGCGGAGCACCGCGCTCCTTCGACTGCGTTTCACTTCGCTCAGGATGCGCGGCGCGTAGCCTGCTCTGTCGGCAGACAGGTCGAAGGGTGCCGCTGAGTAGTTACTAATTGTCATAGAATGCCACGGCCTCAGAGCAAAGAAAGCGCCATTCCTTCACGGGCCATAAATGCTTCAGAGAAAACAGCCTGCGCCTTGCGCTCCATCTCATCCAGATAATCGTCGCTGTGCTGAGGGCTGTGGTGCAATAACCCCAAACGCTTGACGCCGGCCGCCTGGGCCACTTGGATGGCCATGCGCCAGGTGCTGTGGCCCCACCCCTGATGAATCACCTTTTGATCGGCGTATTCGTGCTCATCATATTCTGCATCGTGCAACAGCAAATCGGCCCCCTGAGCCAGGTTGATCAGCCGTCGGTCACCGCCGATAAAACCCTCGGTGTCGGTAGCAATGACCAAGCTGCGGCCTCGATAGTTGATGCGAAAGTTGAGAATGCGCCCTGGGTGAGGATAGCCATGAAGCACATTGATGGTGATGGCCTGAGCAGATAGTTGGGACAGGCTGTCTTGCGGCATAACCAACTGGGGAGGTTCGTCGTGCTCATCCAAGATAATCGTATCGCCGCTGCGCACGTGGCGGATTTGACGTTGGCTGAACAATTCTTCTAGCCCAAGCGGGAAAAGCGGCGCTTGAACGGCCCGCACCAATTCGTCTTCCAACGTGGTCGAATCGTTGGGCCGCGCGCCAAAAATGTGCAGCACCGAGTGCGGGTCAATAAAGGGCGTGAAAAAGGGCAAGCCCTGAGTATGATCATGGTGCAAATGCGTAAAGAGCAGCACAACTCGAATCGGCTTGCCACTGGTTTGGTGTTCAGACATCAACTCGCGCCCCAAGCCAATAATACCTGTGCCCGCATCTACAATAACGACATGCCCCCCTACTCGCACTTCAAAACAGGTGGTATTGCCGCCATAACGATTTGTCGTTACACCCGGCATAGGATATCCACCCCGGACACCACGTATTTTGAGAATAAACTCATCCTGGTCCATGGTTGCAGCGCCTCTAAATCTCCCCTCAACGGCCTAAAGATTACAACATTATGATTGAAATATTATACTTGATGGCTATATGATACCACAATATGGCTAAAAATATGTTACAGACAAGTGACAAGATGCAATACCGGTTTTCAAATATGTAGTAGCTTTGGAATTCTGATACAAGATGTTGCTGCCGCAGTTACACTGTGGCAGTGGCAGTGCAACTGCCACTATAACCACACTATATCAGAATTCCAATAGTAGCTGCCTAGGAGCTTGTCGGAGAGGGCCGTTCGTGGTGCGCGCTTTAGCGCGCTGAAGCGCGCACTACGAGCCTACCAGCCCGCTCTCCGACAGCCTGCTAGCCAACGTGCACAAGTGCATCGTATATCTTTGTGGTAAAATTCAGTTACAATCAGAGTTTATCGGAAATAACGCAGCCAACGTATCCCCAGGGTGTACGTTGGCGGACTGGCACACTTGCACCTGCGCTGCGCTTGGCCCCTTCGGGAGTGCAGCCTGCCTGGCGCAGACAGGGTGTGGGGATGCCCGTCCTGCTATTTCCGATAAGGTCTAATATTTGCCTTGAGGGAGAAACAATGATTTACCGAAATGCCGATGCGAAAGCGGTAGAAATGCTGCCCGGCCTTGTCCGCCGCACGCTGGCCGACGGCGAAGCGATGATGCTCTGCGAGTTTAGCTTTGAGGCTGGTGTTCAGATACCCGATCATGCCCACTTCCACGAGCAGGTGGGCTATGTGGTCTCGGGGCGCGTGCGCATGACGATTGACGGAAAAAGCTCTGAGCTTGGGGCAGGCGATAGTTACCGCGCTGCATCCAACGTGCGCCACAGCGCCATCACGCTTGAACCGACGGTGATTGTGGATGCCTTTAGCCCGCCCAGGCAAGATTATCGCTAGCCCGCCACCTCTTCGATTTGCCCCCTGTTAACACGCAGCAGCCTGGCGCGCGCTTTAAACTGAGAATTGAACAAATCGGGGTCGGTTGAGGTCATTAGCGCCTGGGGCGCGCCATTGATACAAGCCAACAAATAGGCCCTGCGTCGGGCGTCTAGCTCGGCCAAGACTTCGTCCAGCAGCAACACCGGCCACTCGCCCGCGCGCGCCTTTATCCATTCTACCTCGGCCAGCTTGAGCGCCAAAATAGCCGTGCGTTGCTGGCCGCGGCTGCCATAGATGCCCAGGTCAATCCCGTCCATCAAAAGGCGCAGATCGTCGCGGTGCGGCCCGACCAATGTCACGCCGCGCATAATTTCTTCGGCCTGCCGTTCTTGCAATTGCGCCGAAAAAACAAGAGCTGCGTCCGAATCTGAAATCTTGGACCTGGAATCCAAAATTTCTATCGGCAAAAGCATCTGAGATTTCGGCGCGCCCAGGCGACCCAGGTCAAGCGCAGGCTGGTAATTGAGCGACAGGGTCTCTTGGCCGCCGGTCAGGTCGCGGTGAATCGGCCCAGCCGCTTGCTCCAACTCTGCCATGGCCGCGCGCCGCGCCAGTGTGATGCTCGCGCCGACCTGAATGAGCTGTTCATTCCAGTAGGCCAGCTCGTCTGGGTCGCCGCCGCGCTCGGCCAATTGCTTTAGCAGCGCGTTTCGCTGCGTTAGCACATGGGTATAGGTAGATAGAGCCTGGGCATAATCCGCATCTACCTGGCAAAGCAAGTCATCCATATAACGCCGGCGCAAGCCAGGCGCGCCGCCAATGATTTCGACATCTTGGGGCAAAAAAAGCACCACCATCAACTTGCCCGCCAGCTCGGCGCTTTTGCGGGGAATGTCGTTGATTTTTATCTGCTTGCGAAAGCGCCCCTCGTGCGAGTTGGCCGTTGGCTCTACCGCCAATGTGATATCAAGCTTGCACAGCCGGTCAGCCTGTGCCACCTCGCCCACAATGCGCGCAGAAGGGATGAGGCTGTCTTGTCCGGCCAGCCAGTTGATGAGCTGCCGATCGCTGGTGGTGTGCGGCGAGTGCGCAGTCGCCAGGTAATAAATCGCCTCCAGCAAGCTGGTCTTGCCCTGGGCGTTGTCGCCAAACAGCAAAACCGGGCCAGGGGGCAGGTCTAGCTCTAATCGAGCGTAATTGCGAAAATGCGTCAGCGAAAGATGGCGAATAATCATTGCAGGCCTATTATACCACCGGGCGTAAAGTGGTAAAAATTGGGGTTGCCTTTTGGGCAAACTGGCGTACAATGTCGAATGGTCAATATCCGTCATCTACCCTATTTTGATATTGATGGTGGAACAATTTTTACAAGGTCAACAAGAAACAAGTGAAAACAGAGAAAAGGCGCGGGCAACAAATGGTCAGGCTTACCAGGCCAGCCATACTAGCCGCCCGCGAGGCGCGCTACCGGCGGCGAATGGACATACGGGTCACAACGCAGGAACAGGCCGTCGAGTTTGTAAACGACGTGGGTTTTTGCTTCCTTTTTCCCATCAAGGACGTGGTCATGCCATCCTTATGGGATGCTATTGCCGGGCGGGTGGTCCCAACGTCTTCGTCTCACAGCGGCTATGAGATTGACCGAACGTGGGGCTGGAAAGACGATTCGCTCAACAAAAAGCAGTGGTATTATGGCAAGCTGATTCGCAGCAGGGCCACACTGGCAAGCCTGGATTTTTTGCCCAACTTTTACGCTCTGAGCGAGCGGTTACAACGGGTCAGAGTCAAACGGGTTTGGTCTTGCTCTTCACCCAAAATAAACGAGGGGTATACAACTCTTTCGCCATCTTCTACTGTCAGCACAATGTGCACATCAAGAAGCTCAATGATGCGCCGGCGTGCCTCAAAAGAAACTTCTGCCTCTTCAAGTCCTTGAGATAGTCTGTGGGCAAAAGTGATAATCTCTTCGATCCCAGTATCCCCCAACCCGTTTTGCTCCAATTGCGCCATAAGCCGCTTACGTTCCTGCTCCAGCTTGGCTACAACATCTTCTAGGCGCTTTTTGCGCTCAAGAAGCAAATCTTTGTCAAAATCTCCTGCCAGGTACAAGTCGAGCAATCGCTTGAGTTGTGCTTGATTCTCTCGAAGCAGGTTCTCATTAGTATTCAGAAACGCCAAGATAGGAGCGTTCGCCCGCTCTCGTTCTGTCTTGTATATTTGTAGTTTACGCTCCAATTCACCGGGATTCTGCAGCCAACCCTTTAACCATTCCCAAATAGCTGCATCCACTTGGTCAACTCGAAAGTGTGGTGTATTGCATTTACCCTTCACCATATCAAACTCCATGCTTGGACAATGATAATACAGATATACATGATCTTTCCCCCTGTAACACACCTTGCATTGCATTGAATATCCACAGTTACACGCCACTCGGTAGCGCATCAAATAATTATGGGCTACATTTCGCCTCGCTGTAGTAGTATTCTTGCATGCTTGTTCTCGCGCTGCCAGCCACGTGTTTTCATCAATTATGGCCGGTACTTGTACTTCAATCCATTGTTCTCTTGGATTCATCTTCCCATTGCTCCATTGGCCATAGTGCCATTTCCCGATATACATTTCATTGCGCAAAAACTGACCAATAGTTGCCTGGGCCCACTCTCCAGACCCTCTCCGTTTTTTGATCTTATTTTGCGTCCGAGCATCTGTCCAAGTCAGCACATTCATCTCAGTTAACTTTCTCGCTATCTTGACAGCAGATAATCGTTCACCATTCTCATCTCCCTCGGTGTACCACTGGAAAATGAGTCTGATTATCTCTGCCTCCGGCTCATGAACCACAAGCTCGCCATCTTCAGACAATCTGTAACCATATGGCGGTTCGTTGTATAGTAAAACTTTGCCGTTTCGCACCGCATTACGTTTACCTCTGAGACAGCGTTCTTTGATTTTTTCACGCTCATATTCTGCCACTGTTGCCCTAATATGCTTTTGCAAATGCCCTTCTGGTGTATCGTCATAGTCAGCCAAAACATATTCAATCAGCACTGTGTAATACCGCAGTTCTTCCTCGACAATTAGTTGTTTGGCAAGATTGCGTGATAAGCGATCAAGCTCCCGCACTACCAAAACATCGTACTCACCACGCTCTGCCATTGCCAGAACGTTGCTCAATTGTGGAAGCTCAAAAGATGCGCCAGAAGCACCTCTGTCATCCTCTGCAAGTTCCGCAATGATGCTGTATCCTTGCTTTAGGGCATATTCACGGCACATGTCTAATTGGCTTTTGAGATTGCGCCCATCCTTGCCCCGATCGTCACTGCTCACACGTGCATACAACACAGCACGCAACAGAGTCGCCTTCTTTGCGCTTGGCTTGGTTGCCTGGTCGTTACTCATTGCTTCGCCTCCTTGCATATAGAATCGCTTGTTTGCTCATTGTCTATATGCTCCATCTTCGTCTGCCGATGTTCCCACCTGCAACATTGGCACATTCCCCGCTGCAACCATCAAGGCGTCAGCGGCCTTGTCACTTTTTGTGGTCTTGGCTATTTCGATCTCTGTCAACGCTAACTGTGCTGTTTCGGTACTGTGTGTTGTTGCAGCCAGGCGTAGCTGGCTCACGCCCACTGCATCTCGTAGTCTGGCGCGTTCGCCGGTCCGGGTGTCAATCAAGTAGCCGTCAACTGTAATAATCAGGGGCGGCGGTAACAGCGTGCGAGACTCGACACCAATCTGGACATAGTTCGCTGCGAGCACGGCTTGTTTGACACTGGCAACACTGTGACCAGTCGCCAGGATAATAGCCGCGATCGCCAAGCCCACGCCGATAGCCAGGATTGCGATGTAACCAGCTTGTCCCAGCGCAACCGTGACCTGGGTTTGGGCCTGGCTTTGCGTCTCGATAGCCTGGGCCTGAGCTCCAGCTTCAACGGTCGCCACAATCATTTTGTGTGCGAGTTCGGCTTGCATGGCTGTGCGTGTGGCCTCGATCTCTTGCGCAGCCACGGCTTGCTTGATGGCAATCTCGACCTGTGCGTTTTTGTCCTGCGCCTGGACAGCTGCAATCGTGGCAGTGGCAGCAGCTTGGCGTACAGGATCGTGCATGTCGAAGCCCTTATCATCAAGCGTCACATCACAGCCTGCAAGAGCAAGTGCAAGCACGAACAAACCAAGCGTCAGCAACCCAAGTTTCATCGTTATTTGCCTCACAAGTCCAGCACGTCATCGTCGGTCAGTTGACGGTGAGTGATCTGCGGAATATATCCTTGTGGCAAGCCGCCCGGCAAAATGACATTGTAGGCCGTCGGCGTTGGCGGTTGGCGTGGGGTGCGAGTAGCGGTGTGCACCGTAATCCTGGACGAATCACGCATATTGACCGCCTGCGCCAGCCGATCAAGGCCAGCATCTACACCAGCCAGAAAACCGCGCACTTCGGTCTTGCCGAACCAAAAACCGGCCAAGAACACCAGGGGGACAATGAAGGTAGCCACGATGGCCCATACTGCCAGCTTGCCGTGTTCCATCCCATTCGCAAATATCCAGAGGCCATAAATGACCAGCCCCAAAATACCCAATACAATCAACACGCCAGTGAGTATTCCTATAACCACCGGGTCAAATTGAATAGTTCTTTGCCTCTTGCTCATTGACTCACCTCTTGATTGTCTGTCTTGTGGCTGGCTGGCTGCCAATTTGATCCACGCCTTGCATTGCTCCAAATGTGCCAGTTTCAGCCCCGGTTAGTGTGCCTTTTGCTACCAGCCAGCCAGTCATTCGTCTGTTTCACTCAATTGCCAGCCATTCTCGGCCAGCCAGCTATTTGCATCACGCCCAAGCTGAAGCAATCTAACGGCTCTGTCCTTGCCTGGTTTCCCCAGGCCGGCTGTTTCTAGGGCTTTGAGTAATGTTGGCCTCCCACTGCCCAAGTGCGCCTGCACCAGTGCTACAGCCAATTCTGCGCCAGAATATTCCCATCGGACGGTATCCTCGGCAAGCAATGTTCCCGCCGCTTCTGGGTCAAACTCGGGCCAGGCATCTAGCGTTGGATTGCCTGTGCCCATCTTGTCCAGTTCAGTCTGTGGAATGTAGACCAGTTGAGCTCGATGGGTGGCGCTCGGCGTGAGACAATAACTATCGCCTGCCCCCAACAGCCGGTCGGCGCGCGGCGTCGGCCCGCCCACCACTACCTCGCTGGCTTTGTAATCCTCGGTACGGAGGGCAATCCTGCCAGTGAGATTACGCTTGATGGCCGGCTCGCTGAAAGCGTCCATCGTCGGATGCTGCGTGCCGATGATGCAATGCACCCGCGCGCCCCGACCTTGAGCCACCAATCGCCGGATCATCTCTGTGGCAGAGGCATCTCCAGCTTTGCCCGTCAATTCCTGAATCTCGTCAATCGCCACGATCAAGCGTCCCTGTCTGGCTGCGCTATTGCCTGCCTCGTAACGCCAGCGCATTTCTCTGACTGCCCAAGATAAGGCCGCCCGCGCGCTTTCAATATCGGTGGCGACTGGCCCCACCAATCCGGGCAAGTGGCCAAGGCACCCAAGACCATCGCCCCACTTGGCGTCAACCAATACCAGGCGGTTTTCGGCATCGCGTGACAGTTGAGCCAGCGCGCTTCGCATTGCCCAGGTTTTGCCAGAGCCGGTCCACCCACCAATCAAATAGTGCGGTACCTTGTCGCTCAAGCCCAGCGTGACAGTTGCGCCGGTTTCGTTCTTGCCCGCAATCCAACGCCCGCCATCTTTGGGATGTTGGGCAATGTCGGACAGCTTGATGTCTCGCTCAGCCATATCATCCGGCCAGGCCGCTTCTAATCGGACATAACGCGAGACCAAGTACACCGATGGTTGGCCTTCGAATCGCCAGGGGACAAATTGGCGATGGATGGCAAAATCATTGGCCGAGAGCGTCTGGAGCAGCTTGCCGCTGTCCAATCCGGCGTGGATTTCCAATGCGCCAGCGCGAGGTCCCCGTATTGTCTCAATGCTGAGGATGGAGATTGGCTTGCCACTCGCCAGAGCGCCACTCATGGCTGCCTGGACAAGACTGCCCGCCCACCGTTCAAGGAGCTTGACTCGCTTGTCGTTCATCTTGCCCTCCCTCAATTGGCCATTGGCTCGGCGTCCAAAATGGTGACCGACCTGGCGTCCAGGTGGACAATCTCCCATCCGTCGCCGTTTTTCCTCAGACGGCCGGCCGCGACCAGTTCTTCGACGTAATTTCCAACGGTGGACTTGGAGCGTCCAATCGCCACACCTGCTTCGGCTAGGCTTGCGGTTGGATTATTGGACAGGTATGCCAGCAAAGCGTCCAAAGCGACTGACTTGGCTCCTAACCGTGCTACATTGGCCAGTTCCAGGTTGCTCAAATTGGACGATTCGGCTGTTTCAATCTGGACAGTCGTCCGCTCAATCCGTCCAGTCGTTTTGCGCTCGTGTTCGGCCAGGATGGTGACGCTTTGGACATCGCTTCCAACAATTTCGGACAAGGCCAACACGATCAGGCTGATGAGTCCGGTGGCCGCCAGCCCGATGACGGCCTGGACGGCGTCCAGGTGTTGGACGGTTGCAAGTGTCAGGCGTTCGCCTTGCGCAACCTGGAAACCTTCAGCGATATTGGCCAATGCAGAGACGATTACGACGCTGACGAGGACAAAGTAGAAAAAGCCGGTGTGTTGGTTTGCCTTGCGGAGATCACCCAGGCGGAGAGACAAACTCACAATGGCAAGCTCGATCCCCAAAGCTGCCACATAGCCCACAATTGCCGGACGGACATATCCAGCCAGCAGCCCACCTGTGTGGACAAGGGTATAGGTCAACAGGGCTGCCAGGGAGATAGCGCCTGCCGCAATTTGCAACTTGCCTTTCATTTGAGCCTCCTGCGTGAACTGGGTGATGGAAATAAAAAAACCGGCGCATCATACGCCGGTTTCGGTTTGCAGAGGCTTGCGGCCAGGCTGCTTGCCAAGAAAGGGATGGGGCGGTGCTAATCTGATTGCCCATCCTCTCTCTTAACGAGGACAGTGCCACATGGTATAATACTATTAGCCTATGCGCCGTGTACTCGGCGTACGGGTCAGGGGTCGTGTGAGTGTTGGTCGCACTGCACGGCCCCGCTCTCGGTATTTACTCGATAGGGTTCCCCTTCTTTTTGCGTTTCACTTCTGGCTCCAGCTTGGGTTCTGGTAATTGAACTTGGCCTGCCAGCCACATCCGCAAAAGCGTTGTGACAACCGCCGAAAAGCTTTTCCCTTCCGAGATAGCTCGTCCGCGTGCCTTACGGGACACCTCAGTTGGTATAGTGAGAGTGCTTCGATTTTTTACCTTAGGCATTGTCACTCAACTATGCATTAACGTGCATAGTCATATTATAACACCTTTCAACCATTTGTCAATACCCAAAATTCAAGGGTGCATTTCAGGCTTGGCAGGCCAAGTAACTAAAACCGAAATGCACCCCTTTGAACTTGGGACATGCAGTGTTTATCTAGTTGTCAAAGTACAAATGCCACCGAGAACCTGGCGTTCAGTTTTCAGAATCTATAACCTGGCTTGTGGTCTGAGGAGTACGGCTCAAGTGGTCTGGTGTCTTGCCATCGTTTTTTCGCTCTGATTGTCGAGCCATAGTCGACAATGGGCTAGCCGCGCCTACCTCATCACTCACCTCTCCCTCGTGAGCTTTACCTCGAGCTGCCAGCACATCGCAGATGTAAACCAAGCAGCGCCCCAGCGCGCGAGCCTGACGAGTAGCAAGGTCAGTTTGTTTGAGCATAGTTCACCTCCAAACCAGTCTGGCTGCTAGAGCGATTCAGCTACAGGACACTCATCTTGCACCACAACTTGCGTGCCTTCGTCTGAACCAGTGGTGCTCTGCATCGCGCGTTCGGCCATCAACTGCCTGCCGCGCCTGGCAAAGCGCAGATAACACCGCGCCAGTGCCGCGCGGGTTTCAGCATCCATTTCAACTGGCGTTTGCCGCTCGTCTTTGTCAATCGCGCACATCCTCTTTACCTTTCGTTTGAACACCAAAAACCACCCCAATTCCCCGGTCTGGGCGAGAAGTCGCTCATTCCCTGCCTCGCCCGCCTGTCTTTTTCTTCTGCTGTTCTTCAACACCCGCTCTATTTTTGCCAGCACTCTTGTACAGCAATGCCTCGCCTATACTATGCAACAGCGCCAGGTCATCAGAACTAAACATCGGAATCATGTCCGCTAGCTCGATGGCGAAACGCTCAGGTTCTTGCGGGAGAGAGATTTTGGGTAGTGTTCAAACCGAACACATAAGCTACGGGATAGCACTGGACACTTTTTAGATTTGCGCTAACGTTGTCTTCCACTTTGTTGGTATGAGGAAGGCAGCGATGGACAAGATGCGCGAGATTGGCCGCACCTTGCAG
>JBGSMF010000475.1:0-5718 GCA_041740315.1 Thermoflexales bacterium | reverse complement strand
AACTACTCAGCCGGCACCCTTCGACTACGCGCCGCGCATCCTGAGCGAAGTGAAACGCAGTCGAAGGAGCGCGGCGCTCCGCTCAGGATGCTGAGTAGACAACATGAGCTGCGCTCTCAACCAGGAATGAAAATAGAGCGTTTTTGTGTTTCTTCGTGTCCTTGGTGCCCTTTGTGGTTATTTTCGGAATAGTTACGCCCAAACAATCAAACGCATGAGCAAATATCCGCGCATTTTGCCTGTGGGCGAGGCGGCCTTTACTGTCGAGTTTGGCGATCAACTGGATGAAAAGCTGGGCCGCCGGGTTTATGCGCTGGATGCAACCCTGACTGCCTCACCTTTCCCCGGCCTGGTTGAAACAGTTCCTACCTATCGCTCGTTGCTGATCAAGTATGATCCATTGGTGGCCGACGAGGCCACTGTGCGGCAAAGGCTCCAAGCTTGCCTGGCGCTGGGGCTTGCGGCCCACCCGGGCTTGGAAACGCGGCTGGTTGAAATTCCGGTGCATTATGGCGGTGAGTGGGGGCCAGACCTGGAAACGGTGGCGGTGCATTGCGGCCTGCCACCCGCCGAGGTGGTGCGCTTGCACACCCAGCCGGTTTATCGTGTGGCGATGATGGGCTTTGCGCCCGGCTTTGCCTATTTGTATGGGCTTGACCCCAAATTGGCAACCCCTCGCCTGGCAAGCCCACGCCTGCGGGTAGAGCCGGGCAGCGTGGGCATTGCCGGCGCGCAAAGCGGTTTGTATGCGCTGGCTACCCCGGGCGGTTGGCAGGTTATTGGCCGCACCCCTGTGCAGCTGTTTGACCCCCAGCGCGCAGAGCCGTTTGCCTTGCAGGCAGGCGACTGTGTGCGCTTTGAGAGCATCCACCAGGAATGATTGAAATACTCGATGGCGGCTTTTTGACTACTGTTCAAGACGCCGGGCGGCGGGGATGGGGGCGCTTTGGTGTGCCTCCTTCTGGGCCGATGGACCGCCTGGCCTTTCGGGCCGCCAACCTGTTGGTGGGCAATGACCCCAACGCGGCCGGGTTGGAAATCATGCTAGCTGGGCCGGTGCTGCGAGCGACTTGCGCGTGTTTGGTGGCGGTCTGCGGGGCCGAGTTTGAGCTGTGGGCGGGCCAGTTGCCTGTGCCGATGTGGCACGCTGTTTTTGTGCGCGCCGGCCAAGAGTTTCGCTTTGGCCAGCGCCGCTGCGGCGCGCGGGCCTATCTGGCAGTATCGGGCGGCATTGCGCTGCCAACCTTTTTAGGCTCGCAGGCCACTTGTCTTTCGGCGAATTTGGGAGGGTTAGAGAGCAGGCCGTTGCGAGGCGGCGATCAGTTGCCGCTTGCGCCGCAGGGCAAAGAGGTTGCTGCCCGCGCGGGAATAGCCTGGCCCAGGTCTGCCCGACCTGCTTATGCGCCTAACCCTACGTTGCGAACAGTGATGGGGCCGCAAGATGATTATTTTTCGCCAGACAGCATTCAGACTTTTCTAAACTCATCATATCAAGTTACGCCTGCCTCTGACCGGATGGGCTACCGCTTGGCCGGCCCGCCGATTGCTCACCAAGAGCGGGCCGATATTGTTTCGGATGGGGTGGTGGCGGGCAGTATTCAAGTCCCGGCCGATCGCCAGCCGATTGTGATGATGGCTGATCATCAAACGACGGGCGGCTATCCCAAGCTTGCCACGGTGATTCAAGCCGATCTGCCGCTGTTGGCTCAATGCTTGCCGGGCGACCAGGTGCGCTTTTGCGCTGTGAGCGTGGCCCAGGCCCAGGCTATTTGGCGGCAAGTCCTTGCGCACAAACCACAGGGTTAACTTGGCTTGTTATTCGGTGGTTTCCCTGTCAAGTGCTGATACGCGCGCCGACTTGGTTTGAACCACAGAGGCACGGAGGGCACAGAGCAACCCTAAGGAAAAACTCGGTGAACTCCCCCCGGCACTTGCGCGCCAGGGGCAAGTGTGTGTCTCCGTGGTGAAATCCTTCATCAACACTCTAGCGGGAGGCTAGCTGTTATTCAAACAGATCCTTTTCTTGGGTGTGCCCGTCGGCGGGTGGGTGAATGAGCGTAAAGGTTTCGCTCCCTAACAGCCTGCGGCGGAGGGGCAGGGGCAGCCACGAAAACATTCCCGCTGGCCCGGCCTGACTGCGGTGGCATGCCGCAGCTTGCTCTTTGCGTTCCAGGTAGGGGCCGATGTCCACACGCGTGGTGACCGGATAGTCCCACAAGACAATCTCGGCCAGGTTGATATCTTGATTGCGCCCAAACTTGGTGGGGTCGCGCCCCAACATGCGCAGAACAAAAACAGCCGTTTTGAGCAAGCCTTTGGGAAAGGTGGTGTAATACAGCTTTTGCGGCGCATAGGCCTTTATCCCCTGGCTGATTTGCTCCGGGTATCGCTCGGCGTCGCCTGCCGCATAGAAAGCCTCTGTGGCGGCATGATGAATGGCGATGTGATCGGGGTGGCCATAGCCGCCGTGAGGGTCGAATGTGACAACCACCTGCGGGCGCAACGAGCGAATCAGCGCCACCAGCTTGCCCACCAATGTGGCGCGCTCGGCCTGCACTAGCGATTCTGGATGGTCATTGTCCAGCGAGCCGGGCATGCCGCTATCTCGGTAGCCTAGGTAGTGCAAGCCGGTCAGCCCCAAAAATCCCATCGCACATTCCAATTCGTGCCAGCGCAGCTCGCCTAACGAGGCAAAGCCTTGCAGCATGTCGGGGTTGTCCAGCGTGCCCGCCTCGCCGCGCGTGCCGCAGGCATAGTGCACGCCAGCGCCTTGTGCGGAATACTTGGCCAGCACTCCGCCTGGCCCAAAGCTTTCATCATCGGGATGGGCGAAAACTGCCAAAAGCGTTTTTTGCTCTTGAGGTGTGCTTTTGAGCCATGTAGATTGAATTCCAAACGATGATAAATCAACTCTGCTGGGCATAGATATCCCCCCATTGTTCCACAGGAATGTATCCATGATACCACAAGAAAAATTTCCTATTTGACTTTGGCGTGGCTGCTTGTATAATTATGATCAACCGAGCCTGTCCACGCAGGACAATGTACCACGAAGGTAAAAATATAAACCTTTTATCGAATCTATCAGGAGGAGTAATATGGCGAACAAAACCTATGTGGTCAAGGCTGGCGATAGCTTGGGCAAGATTGCCAAGGAATTTTATGGCGACGCCAAGCGATGGAAAGAGATTTACGAAGCCAACAAAGGCAAAATCAAGAACCCCGACGTTATTCAAGCTGGCTTGGAGTTGGTCATTCCTGGCGTCGCGGAGGCTTTTTCCGCGGAGGGCATGAAACTTGCCGACAAGATGGGCAAAGGACAGCGGCCGCTTGACGCTGATGCTGACGCCGAATCCAAGGTGGGCGGGCCCAAGCGCGTATAAGCTTGTGCTGGCGCGCAAGTGAAACGACGCGGTAAAAGACACCGCGTCGTTTTGTTTCAAGCGGCTGGGGCCGGCTGGATGCGCTCGGCAATGATTTCCGCCACATCTCTAATGGCCATGGTGCTCTGCGCGGCGGTGGCGGCGTCGGTGAGCATGATCATGCAGAACGGGCAACCTACGGCCAGGGCAGCTTGCTCGCTTTGTGTGGCTTCTTGGAAGCGTTCTTCGCTGACGCGCCGGGCGCCATGTTCTTCTTCTTTCCACATCTGCGCGCCGCCCGCCCCGCAGCAGAAAGAGTTGCTGTGGTGGCGCGGCAGCTCGGTCACGGTGATGCCAGCGCAGGTCAGGGCTTGGCGTGGGGCGTCATAAATGTTGTTGTGCCGTCCCAGGTAGCACGGGTCGTGGAAGGCAAGCCGGGCTTGAACGGATGAATTGATGCGGAGCTTGCCCTCCGTAATTAGCTCTTCAATCAGCTGGGTGTGGTGAATAACCTGATAGTTCCCGCCAAATGCGCCGTATTCGTTGGCCAGTGTGTGCAGGCAGTGCGGGCAGGTGGTGACAATGCGCCTGGGCTTGACCTGGTTGAGTGTCTCTACGTTTGCCGACGCCAGCTCGTAGAACAGAGCTTCGTTGCCTGCCCGCCGGGCCGAATCGCCTGTGCATCGCTCCAGCTTGCCCAGCACGGCATAGTTGACGCTGGCAGCCGCAAGCAGCCTGGCAAAGGCCTGGGCCGTCTTTTGCGCGCGCGGGTCGGTGGCGGGCGCGCAGCCCACCCACCACAGCAAGTCTGGGTCGGGGTTCTGCTCGATGGTGGGGACGGCCAGCCCTTTGGCCCAATCCATGCGCGCTTCGGGCGCAATCGTCCAGGGGTTGCCGGTGCGCTCCATCCCCCTAAAAGCTTGCTGAAGCTGTGATGGAAAAGTGTTTTCCATCAGCGCCAGGTTGCGGCGGATGTCTAAAATATCGCGCATGGGTTCATTGTTGACCGGGCAAACGCTCACGCAGGCTCCGCAGGCGGTGCAGGCCCACACCGCCTCGGCGCTGATGGCAAAATCGAGCAGCCCCAGGTTTGATTCTTGCCCGGCGGCCAAGGCGGCTCCCTCGTCATTGAGATGGTAACGCTTGTTAATTTCCAGTGCCGCCGGTGAGAGCGCCTTGCCGGTGGCATAGGCTGGGCAGGCGTCTTGGCAGCGATTGCACATGATACACGCATAGGCATCCAGCAATTGTGGCTGTGAAAGATGCTCTAGCTTGGCCGCGCCATACTGGGTGATACTTTCGTCTTCCATGTCAAGCTTGTCAAGTTGTCCAATTGATTGGCGTTTGGGCTTGAGCATAAAATTGAGCGGAGCCACAAAAATGTGAATGTGTTTTGAGCGGATAAAATAGGGTCCCAATATCAGCAGTGAGCCAATCGAAATCCAAAAGAGCAGGCGTTCCAACATAATGTGGGCCGTTTCAGGCAAATGGGTCATCAGTGCGCTGGTCAGGCTGGCCGGCGGCCACCAGGGTGCTTGGCCGATTTGAACCATGTGAACATAGTTGCCCAGAAAATGCGCCCCTACGTGCACAAGGATGATGGCCCCGATGATGCGCGAATCGCGCCTGATGCCGGCGATGGCCTTGGGATGAATGAGGGTGTTGGATCTGAATCCAAATACCTTGTTGCCCACAACCAGCCGCCGCACTATGAGCGAGGCCATGCCAACCAACACGCCGATGCTGAGCCAGTCGCCGATAAAGCGATATACAGCGCCCAGCGTGCCGGTTCCCATAAACGTGTAATTGGGAATAAAGCCTTGCAATACATCACCCAGGTTGCCCAACAAAAAATAGACAAACCCCCATACAATCAACGCGTGGGCAATGCTGGGCAGCAGGCGACGCTTGAGGACCGTCTTTTGTGTTATAAAGACAAGGCTGGCCTGGATGAACCGGCCAGGCAGGTTATCGGTGGCCAGGCTGCCCTGCCCGCGCCGGACAATGCGCGCGACCCGCTCGGCGGCGCGCAAGGCCGCATAGATGGAACCTAACAAGAGCGCGATAAAGAGGATTTTTTCAACTGTGCTCAGCATATTTTTATCCTGTGGCAAGATGCCAAGAGTATAGCATGAGAAAGTGAAAAAGTGTAGACTATTTTGGCCTGTACATGTATAATAGAGTTTATCGGAAATAACGTAGCCAACGTATCCCCATACGTTGGCGGACTGGCATGGGGATGCCAGTCCTGCTATTTCCGATAATAGACATTATAGGCGTTTAATTTCAATGAGTGCAAAACTCTCGTACTGGAACATGACCGATTCATCTTTTACACGCAACCGTATAGAAATAC
>JBGSMF010000474.1:0-19362 GCA_041740315.1 Thermoflexales bacterium | reverse complement strand
TGCTTCATTTGGCCCGCTGACCATCTGCCAGCCGCTGGGGTCAATAGCGCCAGATTGCCCCTTGGGCAGGTTCAGCGTGCCATCGGGGTTGAGCAGCTCTTGCAGCGGCAGCGCCGCGCCGGCGGCGGCCGCCACCGGCTGGTCAACGCGGGCAGAAGCAAGGAACAAGAATACACACAGAGCGCACATAACGCACATAATGGCAAAAAAATATTTGAGCCTATTCATTTTTTACCTTCCTTTCTAGAAATGGCCCGCCAACGTACACTTGCACCTGCGCTGACGCTTGGCGCAAGTGCAGGTGTGGGGATACGTTGGCTACTCTTTTTTATCCATAAAGCGCTTGATGACCGTAATATCGTCGTGCAATTGCACCCGGTCGCCGGTTTTAAGATCAGACAGCGGCTTGTTGGCCCAGCTCCGGCTGCCCATTTGAAACACGCCCAGATGAGCGCCCACTTTGGTAAAAGCCTTTTGCACGTAGGCCAGGCCGGCCAACCAGCCTTCGCTGTCGGTGGAGCAACTGGTCACCGCCCCCACCACATCGCCTCTGCGGTTGACCACCACATCGCCCTGGCGCGGCACCCGGGCGTGCTCCTCGTCGAAGCGAAAGCGCACCAACTGAGACTGCCGTTTTAGCTCGTGAGCCACATAGGCAGCTTTGCCAATAAAGAAAGGTTTGTACAACTTGACATAGGGGGCAAAGCCCGCGTCGGCTGGGCCAAGGTCTAGCGCGCCGGCCAACTCGTGGCCGTACAACGGCAGGCCGGCCTCTATGCGCAAGCTATCGCGCGCTCCCAGCCCAACCGCCTGCAAGCCAAACGGCTGGCCGGCTTCCATCAGCGCGTGCCACAAAGCAGGCGCGGCGGCCGGGTGCACAAAGATCTCAAAAGCCACCGGCTCGCCGGTATAGCCGGTGCGCGCCAGGTACAGATCATAGCCGGCCAGCCTGGTGTGGATAATCTCGTTGCGCTTCATATCCAGCAGCGGCTCGTGGAGTGTATCATCTTGACCTAGCAGCGCCAACAAAATGTCTCTTGAGCAAGGCCCCTGCAAGGCCAGTTGGACGCGCTCTTGGCGCAAGTTGCGGACGACCACCGTCTCTGTGCCCAACGCCCGCGACCAGGGCCGCTCTGGGTCAATTTGCGCCTGGGCCTGGCGCACGGCGTTCACCCAGGCCCAATCTTTATCGGCGTTGGCAGCATTGACGACCACCCAATAGCGGTCTTTTTCCAGCCGGTAGACATAGATGTCGTCTACCACGTGGCCGTTGGCGTCTAGCAAAAAGGAATAGTGCGCCTGCCCAAGCGCCAGCAAAGAAATGTCATTGCTAGCCAGCGTGTTGAGGAAAAGATGGACGTTATCGCCGCTGAACTCGAACAGGCCCATGTGGCTGACATCGAACAACCCGGCTTTTTGGCGCACCGCCAGATGTTCGTCTTGAATGGTGGTGTAGCGAATGGGCATGTGCCAGCCCGCAAAAGGCGCCATCTGCGCGCCAGCTTTATCGTGCAAGTCGCGCAAGGTGGTCTGCTTCACAGGCTGGTCGGCCGGCTCTTGCCACTCAAAGGCCGGCAATGGCCGGAAGCCGCCAGGGGCGTTGGCCCGCGCCCGCCGCCCAATCCAATAGGGCTTTTGAAAAGCCCAGCCGGCGGCCTCGGTCTCAAAGGCCTCCTTTGCCGGCGGGCGTTCTTGCCAACCCTCAGCCAGTTGGTGAGACAAGCGGCGGATAACCACCGGGCCAGGCGCTTTGGCAAACATGTCGTCATCGTCCATGTGAACATATCCATCCGACAAAGCGCGCAGCCAATGCGCCACGCGGGCCTCGGCCGACTTGGGCATGAGCAACTGGAAACGCGTGCTTTCTGCGCCGGGCCGCTTGAGCACAGCGGAGCTCATCAGCCGGCCATCTGGCTCTAAAATCCAGGTGGGCTGGCTTGCGCCTGGCTTGAGCGCATAAACATCATTCGTCATGGTCACGTTGCAAAAGCCGCGCGCGTGAACGCCCTCAATTTCGATAATGTCCCATTCGCCGCTTGGGGCCTGGGTAGGCTTGCGCAGAAAATAGTGGTGCGGATAACCGCTGGGGCTATACTCTGGCCCCAGGTCCACACAGCAGGCCAGGTCCACCACATCGCGTTTGGCATCTTCCAGCGCGTCAAAGTCAATTTCGGCATGGTAAACCAGCCCATAACGCCCGACAAAGGTATAGGGCCGGCAGGCTTGTAGCACGCGGGCAATAATCTCGGCCAGGCGCTCGATCTCTGGCGCGCGAAAGCCTCGCTGAGTGACCCACGGCGTTCCCAAGCGAATGCCGCTGGGGGCGCGCGCGCTGCGGTCGCCTGGAATGGTATTGCGATTGAGGACAATCCCGGCAATATCCAAGATACGCGCGGCCACATCGCCCATCAACGGGATGCCCTGGCTGCCATCGGGGTTGACGCCAGAGCCGGCCCGCACACTCTTGCAATCTACCAGCAGCATGTGGGTATCGGTGCCGCCGTAGGGAATGCGCAGGCCATGCTTTTTCAGCTCCAAAGCCAGGTGGCGAGCATTGTTTACCACCTGCTGTTGAAGCTGCACAAACTCGGGCAAGCGGGCCAATTGAAACGCCACCGCCATGCCGGCGATGGCATTGACGTGGGGGCCGCCCTGCTCGCCAGGGAAAACAGCCGCATCCACCTTTTCGGCCAGCTTTTTGTCGGTCGTCAGGATGCACGCCCCACGGGGGCCATACAATGTTTTATGCGTCGTAAAGCTGATGACATGGGCATATCCCACCGGGCTGGGCGCCACACCCGCCGCCACCATGCCGGCGATGTGAGAAATATCGGCCAGCAAATATGCGCCCACCCCGTCGGCAATCTGGCGAAAACGCGCCCAATCGGGCATCCACGGATAAGAGGTATATCCGGCAATGATCATCTTGGGCTTGTGTTGGCGGGCCAGTTCCTCGATGGCATCGTAATCCAACCGCTCGGTTTTGAGGTCAATGCCATACGAGACAATGTTGTACAGCTTGCCAGAGCGATTGACGGGGCTGCCGTGGGTCAGGTGCCCGCCGTGCAAGAGATCCATTCCCATCACTGTGCTGCCCAACGGCGCCAAGGCCGCATAGATGGCGCTATTGGCCGGAGAACCCGACAGCGGTTGAACATTGGCCCAAATCTCTTCTGGCGGAACCGCAGCCGTAGCAAAGGCTTCCGCCGCGCGGCGGCGGGCCAGCGCCTCCAAGATATCAACGTATTCCACTCCCTTGTAATAACGAAGGTCAGAAAAACGCCGATAGTGAGCCAACTGGGTCTCGTAATCGAGAACAGCCGCTTGCGGCAACCCATGAGTGCCAGGGTCGGGATAGCCTTCGGCATAGATGTTTTGAAAGACCGAGCCTAGCGCCTCGCGCACTGCCGCCGGAGCCTGGCTCTCAGAGGGAATCAAGATCAACTTGCGGGCCTGCCGCTCTACTTCATAGTCAATCAATTTGGCAACGGCAGGATCTAGCACACTTAGGTCTCGGTTAAAAAAATCCAACATTTGCTCGCCTCAATTCTAAGTTAACCACCAAGTACACCCTGGCCTGACCGGCAGGGCAGGCAAAGGAGCACCAAGTTCCCTTTTTCCTTTGTGTGCCTTTGTGGTGAAAAAAGGAAATTCCTATTAAATTCAAGTTAACCACCAAGTACACCCTTTGCCTGACCGGCAGGGCAGGCAAAGGAGCACCAAGTTCCCTTTTTCCGTTGTGTGCCTTTGTGTGCCTTTGTGGTGAAAAAGGAAATTCCTACGGCCAGAGCCGTCCTATGGATTAGCTAAATTTACAGTACAGCTTGCCCGCCCATCCAGGCCAGGCGCAGCGCGCCTTGCTTATATTATACACAAGATATCCAGTTTTTAGTACGGTGAAAAAAGAGGATAGGCTAGCACCTGTCTCAAAACCTGCGTAGCTACCGTATCCCCACCTGTAGCTACCGTATCCCCACCTGTAGCTACCGTATCCCCACCTGTAGCTACCGTATCCCCATACGGTAGCGGCAGGTATATGGTAAAATAGCTAACAGGAGGTGAAAAATGGAATTTTCCGAATTGATTCAAAAGCGCTACAGCGCGCGCGCCTACAAGCCCGACCCGGTTGAAGATGAAAAATTGCAGCAGGTGCTTCAAGCGGCGCGCCTGGCCCCAACTGCCGCCAACCGGCAGGCCTTGCAAATCATTGTCATTCACACCGCCGGCCGCCAAGACGAGCTGGGGCGAATTTATCAGCGAGAATGGTTTTTGCAAGCGCCGCTCATTCTCTGCGCGTGCGGGCTGCCCGGGAAAAGTTGGGTTCGGCGCGACGGCAAGAACTATAACGACGTAGATGTGGCCATTGCCATGGATCATTTGATTCTGGCTGCTGCCAACCTTGGTTTGGGCACATGCTGGATTGCCGCCTTTGACCCGCTTGCGGCGCGCCAGGCGCTTGGCTTGCCCGACGAGGTAGAGCCAATTGCCTTTACACCCCTTGGCTACCCGGCCGATCGCCCCGGCGCCAAAGAGCGCAAGGCGCTATCCGAGTTGGTGCGCTACGAACATTGGTGAAGATGTGAAAAAGATTAAACAAAAAAGGCCAGAGAAAATTCCCCTGGCCCTTTGTTCGGTCTCGCCGTCCGCAACACGTCCTTGCGCGCTGTTGCGCGCGTCCACTATTGCTTGGGGCGTGTAAGCAAGTAGATAACCAGCGCCACAAGGCCAAAGAAGAAAACCAGCACCGCCCACAGGGTGCCATTGGCCCCGCGCTTGTCAGCATCCTTCTTTGTCCAGATTGCCAGCGCAATGTCAACGATGAGCACAACGAGGCAGCAAAAAATATACATAACGCTCCCAATCAAAGTGGCCGTTGTATCATCCTGGGCAAAAGCCGTGCCCAACGGCGCAGCCAACAACAATAGCGCGAGCGCCAGAACAGATAAAGCTTTTGCGGATATTCTCATGATATTTACCTCCTTGACGAATGTCTAGCTTTGGCTAAATACAAATTGCTGATCCAATAAAATCCAACCTGGCAAAGCAAGCGCACAGCGAGACCTGGTTACATGAAAACCATCCATGAGTATAGTATGAAATGGGAATAGAAGCAAATAAGCAATTTTTGCATCCATGTGTAATTAACCCCAAAATCGCGTCTGGTTACTCTCCACATTGCAACCACACCCGCATGGGGCCGGGGGCGCGGTTAGCCCAGGCGTAATACGGAATCGCCGTCAATTCTAGCGGGCGGCTGGCATGATTTGTTGCGCCAGCTTTTAACGCGCGATACAGTTGCCCGCCCCAAACCTCGCCCGACAAAATCACTCTGGCCTGCCCTCGCAGCACGACCACGCCGCCCAGCAAGTCGGGGCAAAATTCGGCTGTGAGCGGGGCAGCGTTGGACAAGGCAATATCACGCAAGTCAATATCGGCATGATCAGCCTGCTCGACGCAGTAAAGCAGCGGGCCGCGCATCAGGGCAATCCGCCCTACGTTCTCGGCAACGTAAGGATGGCTTTGAATATGGCAAAGCGGCATGGGCAAGCTGAGCCGCGCCACATCACCTGCATGCCACCGGCGACCAAGCTGCGCATACGAACCAGGTATCAGCGCCTCTGCTATCGGCTGCCCATTAATCGTCAGTTGGCCCCCTACCCCATCATACCAGCCAGGAACGCGCAAGAACAAGGTAAATGTTCCCTCGCCGTGGACCTCAATCGCAATCTCGCCATCCCACGGGTAATGGGTGTGCTGGACAAGCCGAACAATGGAATTGCCCAGGGCCAGCTCAGCTTCCCCTTGCGCATATAAATGCACCCATATCCCCTCGCTTGAAAAGCTGTACAAGTACCCCGGCAGCGCAGCCAGCAAGCGAGCAATGTTGGGCGGGCAGCAGGCGCAATCAAACCACGGCTGGCGGCAATGGGCCCCAGTAGTTGCGAGAGAATTACGGTAGAAATACGATTGCCCATCTAGTCCAAGACCGGCCAAAACGCCGTTATAGAGCGCGGTTTCCAAGACATCGGCATAACGGGCATCGCCGCTCAACGCCAGCATGCGCCAGTTCCACATCACGCTGCCAATGGCGGCGCACGTTTCGGCATAGGCGCGCTCGTTGGGCAGTTCGTAATCTTGCCCAAACGCTTCGCCTTCATATCGAGAGCCGATGCCGCCGCTAATGTACATCTGGCGCGAAACCATCCTGCTCCACAGGCGCTCCAACGTGCCTCGCAAAGCGGCCTCGCCCGTTTCGGCATACAGGTCAGCCGCGCCCGCGTTAAGGTAAACGGCGCGAACGGCGTGGCCGACCATTGCATCCAGCGAGCGGAAAGGCTGGTGATCTTGTCGGTAAGCGTCGCCGCCAACCAGGCCCTGCCCGCGCACATCCAAGAAAAACTGGGCCTGCTCCAAATAGTTGCGTTCACGTGTGGCGCGCCACAACTCGACCAACGCCAGCTCTATTTCTGGGTGGCCGGCCGCGCCGAGGCGCTGGCCGGCTCGCGGCCCAAAGACAACACAGATATGATTAGCCAAGCGGCGCGCCACATCCAGCAAGCCGGCGCTGCCCGTGGCGCGGTAATGCGCTATGGCCGCCTGGATCAAGTGCCCGGCGCAGTAAAGCTCGTGCCTGTCGCGCAGGTTGGTCCAACGCTCGGCAGCTTTGTCAAACATAAAGTAGGTATTCAAATAACCATCCGGCTGCTGCGCCGCGGCAACCCAGGCAACGAGCGCATCAACCATCTGCTCTAGCGTCGGGTCAGGAGAAGCAGCAAGCGTCCAGGCAGCAGCCTCAATCCATTTGTAAACATCCGAGTCGTTGAAACAGTAGCCTTGAAAGGGACCTGTTTTTTTGCCTGCCGCGCGCCGAAAATTGTCTACGCGCCCGGTTTGCTCGAGCTGGCGGTATTGTGAAGAGAGTGTCACCTGGCGATTGAGGCGCAGGCGCGGCAGCCAGAACGTATCGGCCAGCCTGACGGCCGTCAGCGGCACAGGCCGCAACCGCGCATAGGGACTGTTGGACGTGTCAACGATTATAGACATTTATTGCCCTACTTGAATCTTTGTAGTGTCCTTCGTGTCCTTGGTGGTTAAATTTTCCTTAACAAAATTCGCCTTGCAAAATAGACATCAGATAAGCATCGTAATAGCGCCCGTCGTAGAAATGCGATTGGCGGCGAACACCATCGCGTTGAAAACCGGCCTTTTCGTAGCAGCGAATGGCGCGAGGATTATATTCAAAGACTTCCAACTCTACTCGATGCAGATTGATGGCGCGAAAGGCAAAGTTCAACATGGTGCGGACGGCATCGGTGCCGTAGCCCTTGCCCCAATAGGGCTGCTCGCCCAGCATAATGCCCAACACAGCCAAGCGGTTCTTCCAATCAATCTGGTGCAAGCCCGTGTTGCCAATGTGCACCCACTTCTCACCAGCCTGGGCTTCGATGGCAAAGACATAATCTTGCCGGTCAGCTAATCCCTCTACCCAACGTTCTTCTTGCATGGTAGAAAAAGGCACATACATCAGCAAACACTTGCGCACCTCTGGGTCGTTGAACCAGCGCACAAAGGTGGGCACATCGCTTTTCTCGATGGCCCTCAGTCGAACCCGCTCGCCGTAAAACATTGTCAACTCCTTGATTTATCAGGCATCATTGGCGTCAACTTGACCAAGTTTAGGCAACAGTTGCACTGTGCAACGCCTTCAATTACGGCTTATTTTATCACCCAGGCCATTTTTTGTAAAAATTATCCACCGGCTCTTTCCCACAGCCGCTGCATTTCTGCGCTCTCTTTTAACAATTGGTCCAGCGTTCCCCTGGCCTCCACCTTGCCATCTTGAAGCACAATAATCTGGTCGGCGCGGCGCAACACCGGCCGGCGATGCGAGACAGCCAGGCAGGTGATGTCGGCTTGTCCTAACACTCGCTCCCACAGCGTTCGTTCTGTCTCTACATCCAGCGCGCTGGAAAGATCATCAAAAACCAATAGCTCTGGCCTGCGCACAAACATGCGCGCGGCAGCTGCGCGCTGCCGCTGCCCGCCCGAAAACTTGACCCCCTTGACACCCAGCACAGCCTCTAGCCCATTCTCAAGCTCGGCCAGGTCGTGTTCCATCACTGCCAGCTTGATCGCCCCTTGCAGTTCCGCCTCGTCATCCGGCCAGCCCATCAAAATATTGTCGCGCACCGACTCGCTAAAGAGCACCGGCACCTGCGGGGTATAGGCGCTGCGGGGAGGCGCAAAGAACGACGCGGCGTCCTCAACCAGTTCACCGTTCCAGCGAATCTCGCCGGCCTGCCTGGGCACCAGGCCCAACAGCGCGCGCAGCAGCGTGGTCTTGCCTGAGCCGATGCGCCCGGTGATGACGGTGAACGAGCCGCGCTCCAGGCGCAAGTCTATGCCCTCGATGCCGCTGCCGTTGGCCGGGTAATGAAAAGTGAGGCCAGCAACATCAAGCCTGCGCAGGCGGTCGGCTTTTTCTCTGGGCGGGTACACCACAGCAGGAAAACAGCCATCCATATAGACCGGGCCCAATTCAACCAACGCCTCCGGCGGCGCGCCTTCCATCAGGCGTGCCATGCGCTCTACCGAAACACCCATTTGCCGGTAACGCGCCACCAGCATGCCAAAAAAAGTCGTCATCTCGCCAATGTTGCCCAAAAAGTAGACAAACAGCGCAAAATCGCCCACCGTAAAGCGACCCTGCTGCATGGCCTGCCCAACCAGCAGCAAAATCACGCCGGTGCTCAGGTTGGCGGCATTGCGGTAAAGTGAATCGAGCACCTCGTTAAACAGGCTATCCAAAAGCGAAACCCTGCGCCGCTGGTCGTTGAGCCGGTCAAACTGCGCCAGCACGCCATCTTCGGCCGCCGCCACTTTGACCGCCTGCACCGCCCGGAACAGCTCGCCGATAAAGCCGGTCACGCCGCCTTCTGCCTCGCGGCTGGCCCGGCGATATCTCTCGATGTGGCTGGTGGCCGCGTTGGAAATCAGGCCCACCGCCGCCAGCGGCAAGAGCGACAGCGCCGTGACCAAAACATTGGTGCTCAGCATGGTCACGATGGCGGTGACGATGATAAGCGTGCCAATCAAAATATCATTGATCCAGATCACGAAAAGCGGAATTTCAATCACGTCGCTGCGAAAGCGGCTGATGGCCTCGCCGGGCGATTCAGGCAGCGCAGAGCTATCGGGCCGCCGCAGGATGTGTTTGAGCAAGTTTTTGCGCAACAGGGTAGAGACGTGAGCAAACAGCGGCACGTCGGCATAAAAAAAGCCAAATTCCCCAACGACCCGCCCCAGTTCGGTTGCCACCAGAAAAGCCACAATTGCCCACAGCGTGAGGCCCGCCTGCGCCTCGCCTGTGATCAGGTCAAAGAACGCGCGCATGATCAGCCCGGGCAGGATCTGCCAGCACAATCGAAAGATAAACACAGAAGCAAAATCAAGCAGCCACAGCCAGGGCCGGAAGCGCACCATACTGATGACGACGCGCCAGGCCGGCAAAGCAGCCGTTGAGCGAGTTGAGGCCGTCATGCCAGCACCTCTTCCAGGCCCGTCTGGAGCAGACTGTAAAACCGAGAGTCCGGGTCGCCGGCCAGGCGAGTTCGCTCGCCATGCTCGGCTATGCGCCCATCTTCCAGGATCATGATCTCGTCGGCCCGGTGCACCGTGCCCAGGCGGTGAGCGATGACCACTGCCGTCCGATTGCGCAAGAGTTTATCTACGGCGCGCTCGATGCGCTGTTCGGTGGCAGGGTCTAGCCGAGAGGAGGCTTCATCCAAGATAACCAGCCCCGGATCGCGCAAAAAGACGCGCGTAAAAGCCACAAGCTGCGCCTCACCGGCTGAAAGGCCGCGCCCCTCAGCTTCCAATAGAGTGTCCAGGCCATTGGGCAAAGCCTGGTACCAATCTGCCAGCTCCAATTCCTCAATGACAGCCCGGATTTGCTCATCAGAGATGCTGCGATCAAACAAGGTCAGGTTATCTCGCACAGTGCCTCGAAATAATTGCACATCTTGCGTCACCAGGGCTACTCGCTGGCGCAAGGCCCTCAACGTTGCTTCACTCACCTTCACTCCATCCAGCGCAATGCGCCCCGCCGTTGGATCGTACAGGCGCACAATCAGCCGCGCGATGGTCGTCTTGCCGCTGCCGGTGCGCCCCAACAAGCCCAATACCTTGCCCGGCTCTAGCCGCCAAGATAGGTCTTGAAGCACAGGCTCTTTTTGCGCGTAAGCAAAAGATACTTGGTCAAACGTCAACGACAGCGGGCCAATCGGCAAGCTTGCGCCGGGGCCATCCTTTACAAGCTGCCCCACCTGGCGCAGCTCAACCAGCCGCTCGACGCTGGCGCCAATCGTCTGGAAACTTTCGACATGATGGGCCAGTTCGTGAATCGGTTGCGCCAACAGGCTGATATAGTTGATCAGCAAATACACCGTGCCCACTGTGAGCGCGCCGCTCTGGTAAAGAGAATAACCCGCCACCACCGCAATGACGTTTCCCACCATGAGCAGCGAGCTGGTGGTGATGCTGATGATCATATTCATCAGCGAGGCTTGGCGATTGCTCCTCAAAATGGCATACTGCAATTGGTACAATCTGCGCAAGACATAATCCACAGCACCGCACGAGCGAATATCCTCCGTTCCGGCTAATCGCTCTTCTAGGAAACCAAACAAGTCGGCTTCGGCCTGGCGGCGCGCTTTTTGATGCGGTATGGCGATGCCGCGAATCTGATTGAGCACGACCAACAGTGTGGCGGCAAAAATCGCAAACACTATTCCCAGCCGCCAGTCTTCTAACAAAAGCGCCGCCAAAATGCCCGCCATCAGCAGCAAATTGCCCACCACCCGAATGACCAGTTGAGAAAAAAAGGCCGCCAGTTGGGCCACGTCGCCGTCAATGCGCTCAATCAACTCGCCTGGAGCGTGATTATCGTGAAAGGCCATGTCTAGCGCCAGGCAGTGGCGGGCCAACTCGGCGCGCAGCGCGTTGGTGGCGGTCCAGGCCACATTTTCGCCGGCATAGGTCGCGCCCACACCCACCACTTGCTGGAACAACGCAATACCGATAAAGGCCAGCGCCGCCGCGACCAAGCTGTCGGCCGCTTGGCTGGAACTGGCCGCGTCAATAAAGACGCGCACAATCTGCGGATTGACCACCTGAAGGCCAACACTGCTCAGCAACAAAACTACCAGCAGCAAGAACCATCCCCTCTGAGGCGCAATATGACGAGCCAGCAGTTTCCAGTATTGTCTGAACGAAATGCTCATCTTTTCAACCCTGGCTGCTTTTAGGCCAGCCGCGCGGCAGTTTTAACGCCAAACAACCCAAACGGGTCGCTGCGCAACCCATCCACGTAAATCTGGACAATGGCCCTGGCTCTAAAGAGCATGCACTCGGCGTTGCCGATTCGATGCCGTCTGATCAGCCCGCTGCGTTCTGCTTCATCCTGCACTTTTTGCCAGGCGTCATCGGGAGTGCCGCCATAGTCGAGATAATAGAGGTCTTTGTGCACTTTTACCGCGTCGCCGGGGCCAAGCCCAAGCTTTCGCAAGCCATTTTCAATACCCGTCTGAGTAAGCATAGTGAACTATAACCACAAAGAACACCAAGGACACAAAGAATGGTAAGGATGCTTTATTCAACATCGTTATGTTGTGTCAAATTATCTCTGCGGCACTTGGCCCTCTAACCGGCGCTGCTCGATGAGCTTTTCGGCCAGCTCGTCTGGCACCAGTTCGTAGCGGCGAAATTCGAGCGTAAATGTGCCCCGGCCGTGCGTCATGTTGCGCAGGTCGGTGGCATAGCCGCGCGCTTCGGCCAGCGGCACCTCGCCCACCAGGTTGCGCGTGTCTGCTCGCAAGTGTATAGTACTCACACTCCCCCGCCGCCGTCCCAGGTCGGCCACGATGATGCCCACATGATCTTGATCCACATTAATATCGGCGCACATCATCGGCTCTAGCAGCGTTGGTATGGCCTGGCGCATCGCCTGCCGCACCGCCATCGAGCCGGCGATGCGAAAATCCATCGAGTTCGAGTCTATCTCGTGCGCCCGGCCGCCCAGCAGCGTCACACGCACATCGCTAACAGGATAGCCGGCCACAATGCCCTTTCCCATCGCCTCGCGCGCGCCTGCTTCAGCCGCGCGTATAAACTGGTCGTCCAGCTCAGATGCAGAAGCGCGGGCTTCAAAGACAATACCGCCACCGCGCTCCAACGGCTCTACCCGCAGCCGCACCACCGCAAAATGGCCATGGCCGCCGCTCTGCTGCCGGTAGGTGCCACTCGCCTCGGCCCGGCGGCGCACTGTCTCACGATAAGCCACCCTGGGCAGGCTGGCCTGGGTGTTCACACCATACTCGGTCCTCAGGCGATCCACCGCAATTTCCAGGTGCAACTCGCCCATTCCAGACAGCAAATCCTCGTCAGTCTCTGCGTCAAAACCCGCCACCAGCGTGGGGTCTTCGGAACACAGCCGCGCAATGCTCTGGCGCAGCTTGTTTTGGTCTTGCTCATCCACCGGCCTCAGCGCCACGGCGATGACAGGCTCTGGGAAGACGAATGTCTCTAACGCAATGGGGTGAGCCGGGTCGCACAGCGTATCGCCGGTGATGGCCGACTTGAGGCCCACCAGCGCCATCACATCGCCGGGGGCCATCTGCTTTACCAGTTCGCGGCGATTGGCATGCATCTGGTAGATGCGGCCCACGCGCTCTTCTGCGCCCGTCCGTGGAAGGCAAACTGCCTGGCCTGTTAAAAGCTGCCCAGAAAAGACGCGCACCCAGGTCAGGTGGCCTACGTGCGGGTCGCTAACAATCTTGAAAGCACTGGCGCAAAAGGGCGCATCTGGCTGGCTGGGACGCTCGGTCACCTCTGCGCTGCCAGGCAAAGTACCCACCACAGGCGGCGCCTCAACCGGCGAGGGCAAGTAATCAACCACAGCATCCAGTAGCGGCTGCACGCCAATGCGCTCTCGGGCCGAGCCGCACACCACCGGCGCCAGCACGCCCGCACCGGTGGCCCGCCGCAAGGCCACTCGCAGCGAGGCAACGTTCGGCTCTTGCCCATCAAGGCGTTGGGCCAGCAGCGATTCGTCTGTCTCACAGATGGCGTCTACCAGCGCCTCGCGCGCTGCGGCAACCTCAGCCTGCATCTCGGTTGGGATGGGCTGCGCCACCGGTTCATTCTCGCCGCTGCGCCAAACCAACGCCTGGCGGTCAAGCAAATCCACTACGCCAGCCAGGGCATCACCGCTGCCGATAGGCAGTTGCAGCGGCACAGCGTTTGGCGTGAGCCGCCGGCGCACGTCACCCAGCACCTGCCAGAAATCGGCCACCGGCCGGTCTAGCTTGTTGACAAAAATGATACGCGGCAGGCTCTGGCGATTGGCGTGCCGCCACACCGTCTCGGTCTGCGTTTCCACGCCGCCCACGCCGCACAGCACAATCACTGCCCCATCAATGACGCGGATAGAGCGAACCACCTCGGCCGTGAAATCAATGTGGCCGGGCGTGTCAATCAGATTGATGCGGCAGCCGCGCCAGACGCAGGTGGTGGCTGCCGCGGTGATGGTAATGCCCCGCGTGCGCTCTTGCTCCATCCAATCCAATTGGGTCGTGCCGTCATCTACGCTGCCAATGCGATGAATGCGCCCGGTGTAATAGAGAATGGCTTCGGATGTGGTCGTTTTGCCGGCGTCAATGTGGGCAAAGATGCCGATGACGCGGGTGTTTGCGATAGGGTCTTGATCCTTATTCATAGGGCGGCCTCCTGTCGCAATCCAATCCGTCCAAAGATCACCAACCTGCCAGGTAGAGTAACACGAAGTAAAAATATATATACCGTAGTGTTCCTTCGTGTCCTTAGTGGATAAAAAATCCTTTCCCCAAAATAAAAAAGCGCCAACTTAGCTCTGTGCACGCGCAACCATACACAGGGATAAGCAGGCGCCTCGTGGGCTGGGGTAGCTTGTCCTGCCAACACATATTATTTTTTGGGCCGCCAGCCGGGAAATAGTGTATCACACACCTGTTGGCCTGTCAAACGAGCGATTCGCAGCAGGCGATTGGCCGCCCAGCCATCCCCCAAAAATTAGATGCTTATCCACGCGAAAATTAGCCCCCTGCCCGATGTAATAGCGAGAGACTTGCTCTATGCTAAATCATTGAGTAAACTAGGCAGGTCGGCTGTGCCGACCCGAAAAGGTGTAACTGCTCACCCTACTAGAAAAGGACAATATCATGATTAAACTGATCCCAATGAGCAAAGTAGACTATCAAAAGTACATCGAGGCGGCAATTCCAGATTACGCCCAAGAGCAAGTCAAAGCAGGCGCCTGGTCACCCAAAGAAGCATTGCAGCTATCGGCCAAGGCTTATCATTCGCTTTTGCCGGACGGCCTGACCTCGCCCGACCAGCACCTATGCAATATTGTAGATGACGAACAAGACAAGCCGGTCGGTATTTTATGGTATGGCCTTCGAAAAGACGCAATCGGTAAAGTTGCCGTGCTGTATGACTTTATAGTTCTTGAGGAATATCGCCGGCGCGGATACGGCGAGTGCGCATTGCTCACGCTCGAAGAAAAGGCTCGGATGTTGGGGATAGATAAAATATTGCTCCACGTTTTTGGGCACAATAAAGTGGCCAGAAGGCTGTACAAAAAACTGGGTTATGTTGAAAGAAACGTGACCATGATAAAAAGATTGTAATTACTCAGCCGGCACCCTTCGACCTGTCTGCCGACAGAGCAGGCTATGCGCCGCGCATCCTGAGCGAAGTGAAACGCAGTCGAAGGAGCGCGGCGCTTATCCTGAGCAAGGCCGAAGGACGCTCAGGATGCTGAGTAGTTACAAAAGATTGACAGTTGATGAATAAACCAAAAGGAGATTACGATGGATAAAAAACAGTTGTGGACATTGGCTCAGGCAACCATGCAAGCGCTAGTCCCCTTTTATCAGGAAGCGATGCAACAAGCCATCCAGGCCTCTGGCGTCCCAGACAATTGGTTCGCCCTCAAATTGGCGCGCGGCTGCGCGCCAGAGCCATTTACGGTCGAGCGCGTTCACGCCATGTACCCTTATACTTCGCCCAGGCGTTTTGCTGACATGCTGGACAAGCTGGCCCAGCTTGAGCTGCTGGACAAGGTCGGCGAAAATGCCTATCGGCTCACAGACCGGGGGAGTAAAGCCGTTGAAGACATTTTCAAGACAGCTCACCAGGCGCTGAGGACCACAGAGCCGCTGCCGGCCGAGCAAATGAAACAGCTCAACGGGCTGTTCTACCGGCTGGTTGAAGCGACAATGCAAGCGCCAGAGCCAAAGGAAAAGTGGGCCATTCATTGCAGCCGCTGGACCGACCCCGGCGAAAACGCATCTGGGGCAGCCAAAATGGACCAGTACATAACCGATTTGTATTCTTTCCGTGATGACGCCCACCTGGCGGCCTGGAAGCCCCACAACATCAGCGGGCCGGGCTGGGAAGCCCTGACCTTTATCTGGCGCGGCGATGCGCACACCGCCGAGGAGCTGGCGCAAAAATTGGCCTTGCGGCAGCACACGCTTGAAGATTACAAAGAGGCTTTGCAAGACCTGGCGGCGCGCGGGTGGATTGCAGAACAGGCCGGCGCATGGCAGATAACAGAAAAAGGCAAGCAAGTGCGTCAAGAAGCCGAAGAGGCAACCGAGCGCAACTTTGTGGTTGGCTGGTCTGCATTGAGTGAAGCAGAGTTGGCTCAACTGAACGATCTGCTGGCCCAGGCCAAGAAAAACCTGGATGCCGCAGCGCAGAATGTTGTGTGGGAACTGGCTAAACAAACGTCATTAGCCATTTTCTCTGCTGTTCAAGATACCCTTACACAGCTTTTGCAAAAACATGGAGTAGAAAAACCCGGCTACTTTAATGCCTTGTTTACAGCCACCAGCCTGAAACTTGACCGGCTTTCGCCCGCCTACATGAGCGCGCGCAACCCATATACGAATCCAACCCAATTTGCAAACGTGCTGACCCAATTGGCCCAGGCAGGACTATTAACCCCAACCGGGAACAGCGAATATAAACCCACCGACAAGGCCAACGCCGCAACGCAGGAAATTATCCACATTTCTTATACTCGGCTGGGCGAGCTTGATATTTTGCCGGCAGAGACCTTATCTCGATTGGATGAGCTGCTTGGCCGGATTGTCCAAGCCTGCCTGGATGTCCCAGAGCCAGCCGGCAAAGAATGCCTGTCCAGAAGCTATCACATGCACACCGAGCAAGCGTATGCGCCATTGGCCAACATTGACCAACATTTAGACGACCTGAATGCGTTCCGCGATGATGCCCACCTGGCGGCATGGAAACCCTATCAGGTCAGCGGCCAAGCCTGGGAAGCCCTGACCCTTATCTGGCGCGGCGACGCTCACACCGCCCAAGAGCTGGCCGAAAAGCTCCCCTATCGCGGCTATGCGGCAAACGATTATGCCCAGGCATTGGCAGACCTGGTGAGCCAGGGGTGGATGGAAGAGACGGCTAGAGGTTACCGGATTACAGAAAAAGGCCGATCATTGCGCCAAAAAGCCGAAGAGGCCACCGACGGCTATTTCTTTTCACCTTGGGCCTGCCTGAGCGATGATGAAAAACTAGAATTGTACCGGCTGTTGGTTCAGCTAAAAAACGCCCTGAACCAAGCTGCCCCAAAAAGCAACAGTGACGCCTAGCGCGCCACCTGCCGCAGAGATTTAACGCCGAGGCGCAGAGATTGGACTCTCTGCGCCTCGGCGCTTGTCTTAGAGCAAACTGCCAGGGAATTCCTCGATTGAACATGTGACCAATTGAGGCTATAATGGCCAGATAAGCATAGCGTAGAGGATACTGCAATGAGAAGGGACCATTACAAAATCTTTTCTGAAGGGACAATTGGCGGGCTGACAATGCCCAACCGCCTGGTTCGGTCTGCCACGTGGGATCCATCTATCCTCTCAACTCGCCGGATGTCTGAGCAGGTTTTGGATCTTTACAAGCAAGTGGCGCTGGGCGGCGTGGGTATGATCATCACCGGCGATTTTTCTGTCGTGCCGCAAGGCTTTTTGGATACCCCCAAGCCCTTTTCATACGATGAGGTCAAGATAGACGGATTCGCCAGGCTGGCAGAGGTGGTTCATCAATCAGCGCCGCGCTGCAAGATAATGGCCCAAATCAGCGCAGACTATCCTGGGATTGCGCCTTCTAGCATTCCATCACCCTACACGACCGAACAGCCCCGCGCTCTTTCCACCCAAGAGGTCAAGGCGATTGTGGGGTGCTTGGCCGAAACCATTGCCCACCTCAAGGATGAAGGATTCAATGGCGTTCAGCTTCACGCGGCCCACGGCGGCTTGTTGAGCGCATTCCTATCCCCCTACTCTAATCACCGCACCGATGCCTACGGCGGCTCGATAAAAAACAGAGCCAGGCTGATCCAAGAGATTGTTTCAGACGCGCGGGCGCAAGCTGGCGATTTTCCCATCTTGATCAAGATGAACTGCACCGATTATGTGCCCGGCGGCATTGACATCAACACCTTTCCCGAACTGGCCGAGGAAATAGAAAGCGCGGGCGTGGACGCCATCGAGATCAGCGGCGGGATGTGGGATTGCCTGGTGCGGCCAGAAACAGAGCTGGGGTTTCGGCCTGTGCCCGCGCCCGAATCGCACACGCGCATCAAATCCCCAGCCAAGCAGAGCTACTTTTTGGCCTATGCCGCCAAGCTGGCCCTTGGCATCCCTATCATCTTGGTGGGTGGCAACCGAGATGTGGAGCGGCTGGAAGAAATTGCGCGGCGGGGCACAGTGGATTTTGTGGCCTTGTGTCGTCCCCTCATCAGCGAACCCAATCTGCCCAATCGCTGGCTAGAGGGCCAAGGCAGCAGCAGCGCCGACTGCATCTCTTGCAACTCGTGCATCTATGATATGATCACCCACCTAGAACGGCAAGAGCCTTGGGTGGCCACCTGCCTGCTCAAACACGACAAGCAGCAAATCAAAGCCGCCCAGCAGTGGCTTGCTTCTTGGGTAAAAAACAATAGAGTGTGACCAAAATCAGTTGGGTGTGTTTCATTTCATTTGAAAGAAACCAGGTTTTTCTGAAAAAACCTGGTTTCTAGGCCAAGTTTCAACTCATTTGAAACACACCCAAATCAGTTGGCTGGAATCCTCAACTTGTTGAGGCATAATCTAGCGGATGATAACACTATGACCATACAAGCTGTGCTATTTGACTGGGGCGATACAGTGATGCGGGTTTTTCCCGAATATGATGGGCCAATGGTTCGCTGGCCCCGCGTAGAAATCATTCCAGAGATCGCTCAGACGCTCCGCTCGCTTCGCTCGCTGCATCCACAATACCGGCTGGGCCTGGCCACCAACGCGGACGACTCGGGCGAGGTGCTGGTGCGCGCCGCGCTGCGCCGGGCAGAGATTGAGGAACACTTTGATTATGTGTTCACGGCGCGCGAGCTGGGCGCGCGCAAGCCCGACCCGGCCTTTTTCCGCGCGGCGCTTCAGGGGCTTGGCTGCGCCCCGCAAGCAGCCGTCATGGTCGGCGACGATTACAAGGCCGATGTGCTTGGAGCCAAAGCGGTGGGGCTAAAAGCCATCTGGTTCAATCCAAGCCAGGCCCCCTGCCCGCCCGGCCACCCGCAGTACGATGCCGAACTGCGCGCCATGAGCGAGCTGCCAACCACACTAGAGACCATGCGGCTGCCCGATGTGGCCGAATGTATGGCCTGGTTGGCCGAGCAAGAAACGTCGCCCAACCTCATCGCGCACGTGGAAACAGTGGCAATGATCGCTTTCAGGTTGGCCGTGTGGCTGCGGGCAGCCGGCGAACAAGTTGACCCGCTGCTGGCTCATCGTGGCGGCTTGTTGCACGATCTGGACAAGCTCTCTGCCAACCGGCGCGGCGAAAAGCACGGCCAACTATCGGCCAAAATTCTGATGGGCAAGGGCCAGCCCGAATTGGCCGTCATTGTAGAGCGGCACGTAATGTCTGCCATTCTCAAACCTGCCACCCGCCCAACCACCTGGGAAGAAAAACTGGTCTTTTACGCCGACAAGCTGGCTGAAGGCAGCCAGATCATCAGTGTGCCAGAACGCATGCAGGCGCTGTACCTGCGCTATCCCCAATATGTAGAGATATTCCAGCGCAGCGTTCCATTGGTCTTGGAAATGGAGCAAGACCTCTGCGCGCGGCTAGGTCTTGCGCCGGCCGAATTGATACGCAAGTTGCGTTCCAAATCAAGTTCTTAGGTAACTACTCAGCCGGCACCCTTCGACTACGCGCCGCGCATCCTGAGCGAAGTGAAACGCAGTCGAAGGAGCGCGGCGC
>JBGSMF010000473.1:0-2150 GCA_041740315.1 Thermoflexales bacterium | reverse complement strand
GGCAAGCGCAACCCAACCAATGCCGCCGAGTGCGAGGGCTGCGGGCAAGCCATGTGCCCCAATTGCGGCGCGGCCATAATCGAACAAGCCACCACCTGCCCCCAGTGCGGGGCCGCGTTCACTATGAGCTGCGCCGAATGTGGAGTTGAATTACCAGCCAACGCCACCTATTGCCCCAGTTGTGGCGCGCGGTTTGAGTAAGAGGCTAGAACACCATGCCTATATCAACAAAATTCACTCTGGTTGCCAAACGCAACGGCGCCACGCTGCCATTTTTGCCCGACCGTATCACCAACGCCATCTATCGCGCGGCGGTGGCGGTTGGCGGGCACGACCGAGCCACCGCTGAGAAACTGGCCGAGCAGGTCATTGCGCTGATGGAACAAACCATGCCGCCAGAGCACATCCCCACTGTCGAGGAAATCCAAGACTGTGTTGAAAAAGTCCTCATCGAAAACGGCCACGCCAAGGTTGCCAAGGCCTACATCTTGTACCGCGACGAGCGCGCTCGCGCCCGCCAGGAAAAGGCCACCCTCTCGGCGCGCCCCTCTGAAAACATCCCCTGGCGCAAAATCTGGCAGGTGCTCGATTGGTCGGTTGAACACAACCTCCACACTGTGGCAGCCCTCAACGAGCGCATTGTGCGCGGCGAGTTTGCCCAGATCGTGCAGGAAGCTGACGCGGCCTACGAGCAGGACCTGGAAAACGCCACCGAGCTAATCGCCGCGCGGCGTGACCGGGTGAAAATCGTCATCATCGCCGGCCCATCTTCTTCTGGCAAAACCACCACCACCACCAAGCTGGGACTGCGCTTGAAACACATTGGCTTGAACCTGGTGGCGCTGAATATAGACAACTATTTCTTTGACTTGGCGCTGCACCCTCAAGACGAACACGGCGATTACGACTTTGAAACGCCCCAGGCGCTGGACATGGAACTCTTTAACCAGCACCTGCTAGAGCTAATCGCAGGTAAAGAGGCGCAACTGCCCACGTATGATTTCAAAACCGGCCAGCGCACAGATCGCACCACCTCTATGCGCATTGGGCCAAACGACATTATCTTGATTGACAGCCTGCACGGGCTGTACCCCGGTATGATGCGCGCCATCTCCGACGAGCGCAAATTCAAGTTGTACATCGAGACCCTCTTGCAAATGAAAGGCAGCGACGGCAACTATGTGCGCTGGACCGACCTGCGGCTGATGCGCCGCATGCTGCGCGATGCCGCCCACCGCGCCTACGACCCACAGCGAACGCTGGAACACTGGCATTACGTGCGCGCCAGCGAAAAGCGCAACATTATCCCCTACATCAATACAACCGATTACATCGTCAATGGCGCGTTGTCGTATGAACTGCCCATTTTTCATCCCAGGCTGTTTGATCATTTTGCCAGGTGGGCCACGCTGTATCAAGACGACCCGCTCCGCCAAGATGCCCTGGAACGCGCCCAACGTGTATACGCGTTGCTGCAAACCATCACGCCCGTTTCCGACGACTCTGTTATCCCACCCACCTCGCACCTGCGCGAGTTCATCGGCGGCAGTTGTTACGAATATTAAAAACAATCAGCGTCAACCTAAGCGGGCATGTGTATCCTTGCGAAGGTTTTGAACCTTCGCAAGGATGGCCAAAGAAACAGCAGGAGGGGCATCCCCATGCCCCTCCGCCAATTCACCGATTCCACGCCAGGTTATATCACGGACTATTCCGTATCACAATCGGCAGAAACAAGTAATGCCCGCTTTCTACCTCTCCTAGCGGAATGCCATACCAGTACCCCGAGCCAAGCTGGTGCTGGCTGCTCTGGGTTTGGCCAATGGCAAACTGCCCCAGTGTGCCGCGCGCCACATGCGCGCCCGAGCTCATTCCCTCGCGCCCGCCGGCGCCCATCACATTCCAACTCAGGTTGTGGTCAGCCGAATGTTGCGCCCAGACGACGCCGGCCGCCATCAACACCAACAACACAACCGCCAATGCAAGTAATGGATATTTCCTCATCGCTCACCTCCTACGAGGCGCGCTGGACACAGGGTTGTTCTCTAGTTTGCTGATGGTCGGCATGGACAGGTTCAGTTTGGGGCGCGCCTCGTAACCCTTGCGACGGCCAATCGCAATCCAGTTGAACTTGACATTCGGATCGCCCG
>JBGSMF010000472.1:0-21176 GCA_041740315.1 Thermoflexales bacterium | reverse complement strand
ACGTGCTGTTTTTACACGGTAAGCGTGTAAAATTCATACTTGAGCGAACGTATTTCTATACGGTTGCGTGTAAAAGATGAATCGGTCATGTTCCAGTACGAGAGTTTTGCACTCATTGAAATTAAACGCCTATAATGTCTATTATTTCCGACAGTGTCTAGCAGTCACCGTGATCAAGAAAATCAGCCCAAACAAACTCTGGCTAGTCGCCGCTATTGCCGTGGCCATTATGGCGGGCCTGTTTTACGCGCCCTCGTTGGGCTGGGGCTTTATCAACGACGACCCCACCGGCCACTTGAGGTGGATGGCTGGCCGCACCGTCCTTTCCTTTTTTGTGGATGCAAGCGGGCATGGCTATTACCGGCCCATCAGCTTTGCGCTCTGGCAAATATTCCATGCGCTGCTGGGCAAGCACGATCCCTTTGCGCTGCACCTGCTCAACGTCGCTGCGCACGCCGGCAATGCTGCCTTGGTCTGCTGGCTAGGTTGCCAACTGGCCACGCGACCAACCCTCTTTACTACTGTTCACCTGTGCCCACGCTACAGATGCAAGCGAGGGCAGGCGCCCAATGACCAACCCTCTTCACTACTGTTCACCTGTGCCCACACTACAGATGCAAGCGAGGGCAGGCGCCCAATACCCAATGCCCAATACCTACTATACGGATGCGTTGCCGGTTTGTTCTTTGCGCTGTATCCGTTCAGCTATGAGGCCGTGCCTTATGTGGGGAGCCTGGTTCATCCCCTGGTCACCCTGTTCGTCCTGCTATCGCTTGCGTCATATCTGAAATGGCGAGAGAGCGGCAAATGGCATTACTTTGCGGCTACCCACGCCGCTTTGGTGTTGGCTGTCTTTACCCAAGAAAACGGCATCATTGCCCCTTTTTTGATTTTGGCGCTAGGGGTTTCAGATTCAAGATTTAAAATTTCAAGCTTCAAATCACGCATTACGTTTTACGCATCAAATCTCACATTTCTGGCCGCGCCGCTCATATTCGCCGTCGCCTGGCTGCTAGTGCCCAAGTCAGAGGGACTACGAACGATTGCGCCCCAGGCGGTTATAGCCAATATCTTGCCGTTTGTCCAGGCGCTTGTTTACCCGCTTGCCCCACTCGCCCGGCAGAATCTGGCCTGGTTGGCCCTGATTGCCGCCGCATCCTTGGCGGGGTTATATCTGCTGGCCCGCGCCTTGGGCCAGGCGCGCCTGCTGGCATTTAGCCTGTTGTGGTGGGCATTGGCTTCGCTGCCGTCTATTTTGCTGCTCGATCATGCCTATGTCAGCGGCAGCCCGCGCCTGTTTTACCTTGGCTCAGTTGGGGCAGCCTTGCTCTGGGCTATGCCGATACAAATTGCAAATCACAAATTCAGGATTACAAATGACAAATTTAAAATTGCAAATTACGTTTCACGTTTTGCAACTTGCATTGTGCCGCTCGCGTTTTGTTTTTGGATTCTCACATCATCTTTGCCCTACACCGCCTGCCAACTCTGCTATCAGGGCTATGCCAGCGAAATTGGCAAGATGATGGCGGCAGCCACACGCCAAGTGGAGCCGGGAAATACTGTGACTTTTGTAAATCTGCCTTACTTTTTCGGGTCGCGCGGGCCGGGCACCACCTGCCCCAGGCCATACGCTTTCATGCCCACAGGGACGGTGGTCATACCACCCTATGCCGACGCGCGCGATTTTGCGCTTTACAATGACGGGGCCGACCTGCCCGTGCAGGCCGTGGTATTTAGCGAGTATGCGCCGGGCTGGGCGACTCACGGCACTGCGGTTGACACAACCGGCCTGCGCGAGGAATTGAAAACATCACACGTGTTTGTTTTTGACTTGCTCAAATGGCAATTGCTTGATTTGTCGGCCGTGTGGCAGCCCGATTTGCCCATGCCACCATCACCCGGCGTGGCCGACTTGCAAACCATTCGCTTGCAACAGTTCGAGCTGAGCCAGCTTGAAACTGGGATTGCCATTACACTAACCTGGCAGGCTATTGCGCCGCCGATGCAAGATTACACCGTGTTCACTCAATGGCTAGATGACGCAGGCAAGCTAATCGCCCAACACGACTCTCCACCCGCCAATGGCTTGGCCCCCACTCGCTTGTGGCAGGCAGGTGACCAGGTTGTTGACGCGCACTTTATCCCTGCCACGGCCCAATGGCCGCGCAATAGCGGGAGCATCGTGGTCGGCATGTACAATCCCATCACAGCCACCCGCCTGGAAGCATTTGACGCAAATAAAACGCGACTGCCCAACGATGCAGTCGCGCTATGGCCCTGAACCTGCGTGTTGCGCACAATCTATCCGGCCAGGGCAGAGTCCCCCGGATCGGTCTTGATATCCTGCAACAAGCCAGTCGTCATAAAAATCACACGCTCGCACAAATTGGTGGTCCGGTCGCCAATGCGCTCTAGGTTATGCGTAACCCACAATAAATACGTGGCGCGGCTAATGTTCTTGGGGTCTTCGATCATATAGGTCAGCAGCTCACGGAACAACTGCTGGTACATGGCATCCATTTCGTCGTCGCGCGCGGCTACCTGGCGCGCCAGTTCAGGGTCTTGGTTGATAAAGGCATCCAAAGCGCCTTGTATCATCTCTTGCGCCGTTCGCGCCATCAAGGGAATGGTCAGCAGCGCCTTTAATGGCGGCTCATCGGCCAGACGCTTGGCCAGCACGGCCACCCCTTCGGCGTGGTCTGCCATGCGCTCCAACTCGATAGCAAAGTGCATACCGGCGATAACCATCCTCAAGTCTCGGGCGGCCGGCTGCTGGGTAGCAATCAGCTCCAAGCTTTCCTCTTCAATCTTGTAGCGCATGCGGTTGATCGCCAGGTCATCCTCAATCACCTGCTGCGCCAGGTTAGCATCCTGATCTTTAAGCGCGCGGGTACTGCGCTCGATGGCGCTCTGGGCCATGCCACCCATGCGTAAAATATCCTGGCACATGATGTGCAATTCACGTTCCAATGTGCTGCGTGTATGCAATGTTGTCATACGTCACCCTTTCCAGTTCAAACTACCCGGCTCTATTTGCTTGCTCACAAGTATTTTACTCCAAACTTGCCAAGCCGACAATACCCCCTTACTAAATTCCTATTGGGTAATTGCCAATAAAGTGATACAATATCCTGATGCGAGCAAAAAAATGACAAGAATTTTGAGTTTGGATGACGACAGCTCAATGCTGGAACTGATCAACCTGATTTTGCAGCGGGCAGGCTATGATCACCTGCCCGCAAGCAACAGTTTTGAGGCATTGAACATCTTGCGCAACGAGCCGATTGATCTCTTTACGCAAGATATTATGCGGCCAAATATTGACGGATGGGAATTCTGCCGGCTGATGAAATCTGAAGAGATTCTAAGAGACACTCCCGTGCTGATCATCACTTGCCAGACTCATAGTATTGACAAGATCATGGGAGAGTATCCCAGCATCATTGCAGACTCCCTGACCAAGCCCTTTGGGCCACAAGACTTGGTAGACTCGGTTGAGGCAGTGCTGAAAAAGCAATCCAAACCACTGGCAACAGAACAAGACCGGCAGCGCGCGCGAATCAGGCGAGAAATGGCCCTGCTCCAGCGCGCCCAACTGTTAAAAGAGGTGGTGGCAAACCTGGCCAATGCCAAGCTGACGGGAAATGCGGTTGTTATAGAGGGTTTTTATGGCCGCTACGAAATCTCGTTGAGCACAGGCCATGTGATCCGCAAACCCAGCCAGCGCATTTGCATTGTGCCAGAAGGTGGCCGCGAGGTATGCCCAGACAGTTGCCTGCCATTTGAAGATATCGATGTCCATACCGAGCAAATCATTAGCACAGTTCTGATGCTGTCGAATGACAGCCAGATTCGCGACGAGACAATTTTGCATCAACTCATCAAGGAGCAATCGAATGACTATGTACAAGGTCGAGGTAGAGACCAAAATCCCGGGCGGGCTGCTGGGCGCGCCAGAGCGATTGGTGCTGGAATTCCCGCTGGCGGAAACGATTAGCATACAAGACCTTATCCGCCTCAAGGTGGAAGAAGAAGCCCGTCGGCTGGCCACACTTGGCGCGCTCGATCAGCAGACCAAGCCCGCCCGCTTGGGCCGCGAATACCAAGAGATCAGCGCAACACGGCAACCCCGCCCCCCAGCCGATTGGCCCGCCGAGGTGCATACGGCTCAGCAGGCTTTTGCTGCCGGACGCTTTATGATCCTGGTCAATGGGCGCCGTTATGTTCGGTTAGATGAACAAGTGACCCTGGCGCCGCAGACCCAGGTCAAATTCATTCGGTTGATGCCACTGATGGGTGGGTGAGCTAAATTCCATATCGTAAATTCAAAATTCGCGGCGCGGCCAGTATGCGTTCCACACTGGCCGCGCCGCTTGTGTTTCCATCAGCCCCGCGCGCGGAACATCCATCCCTTGAGCTTCGTCAGTATGGGTGAAATCGCGCCTGCTTTTAGCCCAATTTTATATTTGACCTTATCGGAAATAGCAGGACGGCATCCCCACACCCTGTCTGCGCCAGGCAGGCTGCACTCCCGAAAAGGCCAAGCGCAGCGCAGGTGCAAGTGTGCCCGTCCGCCAACGCATGGAGATACGTTGGCTATGTTATTTCCGATAAACTCTAACTTTGGAGGAGGTGTTTTATGTTTACGCTTATGCTTGTGCGCCGCAATTGGGTATCGGCTGTTCGTCTCGGGTCATTCGTTGCCATCATTCTGGGATTGGCGCTTGCCTGGGTCGCCCCTGCCGCCGCCGACGGCATCATCATCCCTAACCCGCCATGCGGCCCGATACCCTGGTGCTACGATTGCCCGCTGCCCCCACCCTGCCCGCCAGTGCCGCCCTCGCCAGCCAGGCTGTCTATCAAGTATCACCGTGTCACAGTTGATATTGAAAACCAACTGGCCGTTACCCACATTGACCAGGTTTTCGTCAACGAGGAAACGTATCAGGTAGAGGGAATCTACATGTTTCCCCTGCCAGTTGATGCAACGATCAGCCAGTTTACCATGTGGGTAGACGGCCAAAAGATGGATGGACAGGTCATGGGCAAAGACGAGGCGCGCCGCATCTATGAAGATATCGTCCGCAGCCAACGCGACCCGGCGCTGCTAGAATACATTGACCGGGGAGCGTTTCGCGCCAGTATTTTTCCCATTCCTCCCAAAGGCGAGCGCCGCATCGAAATAGAGTACAGCCAAGTCTTGGTGGCCGACCAGGGCCTGATTCACTACAGCTACCCGCTCAACACAGAAAAATTCAGCGCGCGCCCGCTGGAACAGGTGAGTGTGGATGTAACAATAAAATCCAAAGACGCCATCAAGGCCGTCTACTCGCCCAGCCACAAGGTTGCCATTTCTCGCGGCAGCGATTACAAAGCCCTTGCTGGCTATGAAGAGCTCAATGTCAAGCCCGACCGCGATTTTGACCTGTATTATTCAGTTTCACAAGACACCATTGGCCTCAACTTGATCACGTACAATGACAACACGGAGGATGGCTTTTTCGTGCTGTTGGCCGCGCCCCAGGTGCAGGTGGACCAGAGCCAGATTGTCTCTAAAGACGTAATTGCCGTGATTGACACCTCTGGCTCGATGGATGGCGAAAAAATCCGCCAGGCCAAGGACGCGCTGCGCTTTATCCTGGATCAACTGAACCCTAAAGACCGCTTTAACATTGTGCGCTTTTCTACCGACGTGCAGAGCTATGCCCCCAGCTTGCGCCCGGCCACCGAGCGCGAGGAGGGCAAGCGTTTTGTAGACGGCATGAGCGCCGTCGGCAATACCGATATCAACCGCGCGCTGCTAGAGGCATTGACCAGCGCCGATAAAGAGCGCCCCACCATTCTGATATTTTTGACCGATGGGGTGCCCACCACCGGCGTGATAGAGGCCGATAAAATCATTGCCAACATCCAGCAATCCATTCGCTCCAACGTGCGCCTGTTTGCCTTTGGCATGGGCGATGATGTGAATACCTATCTACTAGACACACTATCGCAGCAAAACCGCGGCGTCACGGCTTATGTGCGCCCCGGCCAAAAGATTGACGAAGAGGTCAGCGTCTTTTACGCCAAAGTGTCTACCCCGGTGCTGGCCGATATCCAGATTGATTTTGGCGACCTTGGCGTTTACGACGCCTACCCAGACCCCCTACCCGACTTGTTTGCAGGCGCGCAATTAGTGCTGGTGGGGCGTTACAGGCAACAAACCCAGGTAGGCCGCCCAATGATCAATCAGGTCACGCTGCGCGGCACTGTCAACGGCCAGGAGCAAACCTTTATCTACACTCCTTCCGAAAACCTATCTTCCGGGCCAGGGCCAAACTTTATTCCGCGCCTATGGGCCACGCGCAAGATTGGCTACCTGCTCACCCAAATCAGGCTGCACGGCGAAAGCAAAGAGTTGGTGCTGCAAATTGTCGAGCTAGCCACCAGATATGGTATTATCACCCCTTATACTTCTTTCCTGGTGGACGAGCGCGCCCTGACCGATGCCGGCCGCCAACAAATTGTGGGAGAACAACAAAAAGCCATGCCCACCATGATGCCCGGCTTGGGCGGTTATGGCGGCGGCGGCGTGGGCGCGCCAGCAGTTGACGCCTCGGTGGGCCAGCAGTTGTTGTACGATGCCGACCAGGCCCCCAACCCCACCCAAAGCCAACAGGCGCAGCAAATCCGCAGCGTGGGCACCAAGACTTTTGTGCGTCAGGGGAACGTGTGGACCGATACCACCTACGATCCATCAAAAATGACGCCAACCCAGGTTGGTTTTGGCAGCGAGAGCTACTTTACGCTGATTGCCGCGCGGCCCGAATGGGGGCAATACTTTGCGCAAGGAGCAGACCTGATTGTGGTGCTGGATGGCCAAGCCTATCAAACCGTGCCTGGCGCAGGCCAGCCGGTGACAGTTCCGGCCACGGCCACACCGCAGCCCACTCACTCTACAGCCCTGCCAGCCACAGCCGTCAGCCAGGCAGCCACTCCACAGCCGGTTTCAACTTCTACGCCTCCACCAGCCAACCTGCCACCACAGCCTGGCGGATTGTGCGGGTCGGCTGCGCTGGCTGTATTGTTTGTGATACCGCTGGTTGCTCGGCGCGCGTCGCGCTAGCACTTCCACATCAAGTCGAGGATTCCCGAACTTGTTCGGGCTATTGGCAAATTGCCCATCAGATGCGTCTGGCGGGCAATTTTGGAACTGAAAGCGTCTAAACTTGCCATCTCGCCAATTCGATGTATACTTGACTTTGCGCAAGCAACACAAGCCCGCGAGCTTTTTTCCAAATTCAGCGCACGCTGGCATTCGCTCTACTACCCTTCGGGCATGTAAAGGAACACAAGGAGAATTTTTATACAAGATTCTTAGCTAGAGTGTTCCTTTAGCCATCCAAACATCAAAAAATAAACAGAAGGGAGGGATGCCTATCAGCCAGAGCTTTTAACTCGTTGCAACACGGAACCAACCAGTTTAGCACAAGGGAGAAGAACACATGAAACAGTCTGGTTTTCATTTCCTCACGATGCTTGTGGCGCTCAGCCTGCTTTTGGCGGCTTGTGGCGCATCCACACCTGCCGCTCAACCAACCTCAACCCAGCCGCCTACCACAGCCAAAATGGCAGTCATTGGCTTTACCGCTTCCGAGAATGGCAGCCTTAATGTCGAATCTGAGCGGCAAGTTAACGGCTTGAACTTGTGGATAGAGCAAGTCAACGCTGCCGGCGGAATCAAACTGGCCGACGGCGCCATGATCAAATTTGAAGCCAAGTCTTACGACGACGAAAGCAAAAAAGAGCGCGTGCAAGAGCACTATACCACGTTGATCAACACCGACAAGGCCGACTTTCTCGTCAGTCCCTATAGCAGCGGTCTGGCCGATGCCGCCGCAGTGATTGCCGAGCAATACGGCAAAATCATGATCACCACCGGCGCGGCCTCTGACTCGACCTACCAAAAGGGCTACACGCTGGTTTACCAGGCCTATACCCCGGCCAGCCGATATTTGACCGGCGCTTTTGACCTGTTGGCCAAACTCGACCCGAACGCCAAAAAGGTAGCCATCATCCACGAAAACGACAAGTTCTCCACCGATGTGAGCAATGCCGCCAAGACCTATGGCGAAAGCAAGGGCTACCAAATTGTCCTCTTTGAAGGCTATGACAGCGGCGCGACCGACTTTGCGCCGTTCATCAACAAAATTCCAGCCGATGCCGATGCGGTGATGGGCGGTGGGCACTTTGCCGATGGCAGCACTTTTGCCAAGCAACTGTTTGAAAAAGGCGTCAAGGCCAAATTCATTGCCCTGCTGGTGGCTCCGCCAGAGCCCAAGTTTGCCGAGTTGGGCGATGCAGCCTTGGGCATCATTGGGCCTAGCCAATGGGAACCGCTGTCCAAATTCACCGCTGAATCAGCCCAAGCCGCCGGCCTGGAATGGTATGGGATGAACGCCCCTGACTTTGTCGCCGCCTACAAGGCCAAGTTTAGCGAGGACCCCTCTTATCATAGCGCGGGGGGATATGCAGCCGGCCTGATTTTGCAAAAAGCCATTGAAAAGGCCGGCTCCATCGAGACTGACAAGGTCAAGGCAGCCCTGGACGGTATTGACATGCTCACTTTCTATGGCCATGTCAAGTTTGACACCAGCGAAAAATCACATGGCCTGCAAATTGGCCACGAGATGGTTTACATTCAGTGGCAAAAAGACGCCCAAGGCAAATTGATTAAGCAGGTGGTCTGGCCGGCAGAAGGAAAATCCTCTGACGCTCTGTACCCGATTCGCTAAGGATTGGAAATTAAACAACTTGCCCACAGTGACGCTGAAATACGGGCAAAACGAGCTACAGATGAGCAAGTTATTTAATCCTTAGTCCTAGCCTGGCCAAGCCAGAACCAAAACCACAAAGGACACCAAGTACACCAAGGTTTTTACTTTGTGCTCTTTGTGTCCTTCGTGGTGAGTTTTCTTTGCCGAAAAAGCAAAGATTTGACTGGTAAGGTACTAAAAGCCTGAAGCACAGATACACGTAGAGTATGGAGCATGAGACGAGCCCCATACTCTACATCTCAAGGGAGAGAGTTTCATGCCGAGCCAGCTTCTCGCTTCACTGGTAGATGGATTGCTTTTGGGTTTTGTGTATGGGATGGCCGCCATGGGGTTGAGCCTGATTTGGGGGGTGATGCGCGTGATCAATCTGAGTCACGGCGCAGTCATGGCCCTGGGGATGTTTGGCCTTTACTTGCTGTTCAATACTCTGGGGATCAATCCCTATCTGGCGCTTTTGGTGATAGCCGTGATAGGCCTCCTTTTCGGCTTTGCAGTATATGGGATAGCCGTGCAACGGGTGATTAATGCGCCCTATCTTTCCAGCTTACTGACCACCTTTTCCGTCAACATGATAATTATTGGAATTGGCACGGCCATCTTTACCACTTCGCCCTTCAGTATTGATTTTACCCTGGGGTCGCTTCAAATCGGCCCGCTCACATTACTGGGCACTCGCCTGGTCGCCGCGCTGGTAACCACTCTGGCTACAGGGGCATTGTACCTGTTTCTGTACCGCACTCTGCCGGGCAAAGCCATCCGCGCTGTAGCCAACAACCGAGCCGCCGCCGAGTTGATGGGCATTCCATCGGCCCAGGTCTTGGCGCTCAGCTTTGGCATCGGGACAATGTTGGCCGCCGTGGCCGGCGGGTTGATTGCGACCTTTTTCTCGTTTACGATCTTGAGCGGCGATTTGTACCAGCCCAGGTCGTTTGTCATCTGCGTGTTGGGTGGGATGGGCAATCCATTGGGGGCGCTCATTGGCGGGTTAATTTTGGGGACGATGGAAGGGCTGATTCCACAATTCATGCCCGCCAGTTGGGTGCCGGTGGTCGAGTTTGCGCTCTTTGTCCTCGTTTTGCTTGTGCGCCCCAGTGGCCTGTTTGGAGCGCGCTAGATGAGCGCCTGGCGAAACCCCGGATTTTGGCTGGCAATCCTGCTGGTGCTGTTCAGCGGACTGGCCGTGCTGGCGATCCACAAAGACACGCTGCGCGAGGTGGCCTTTACAATGTTAATGTTTGTGGCCCTGGCCTCTAGCCTGAATATTATGATGGGCTACACCGGCTATGTCAATTTTGGTCACATTGTCTTTTTTGGTTTGGGCGGCTACACCGGCTTTTACCTGATCAGCCAGCAAAATTGGCCATTGTACACGGCCGCCCTGGCAGGCGGACTGGCCTCTGCGCTGCTGGCCCTGCTCTTGGGGCTAGCCATCTTGCGCTTGCGTGGGGCCTACTTTGCGTTGGCAACCATTGGCATCAACGAAGCAGCCCGGGCCTTTGTCAACAACTTTGGCCCCTTTGGGGGGCCCACCGGCCTGTACATCAATTTTGCAGTATACAAACAATACGGCGGGCCGGCCCAGGCTCTTTGGACGACTTTTACCCTCTTGCTGGTCGTTACCCTGGCTGTGCTGGCCACCAGTTTCATGGTCAAGCATTCGCGTTTTGGTCTTGGGTTGATGGGCATTCGAGAAGATGAAGATGCCGCCATGATCATGGGGGTCAAGGCCCCCACCTTCAAGACCATCGCCTATGTCATCTCGGCCTTTTTCCCAGGCATTGTGGGCACGTTGTTCTTTTTCAAAAATGGCAATGTCGAGCCGAGCGATGCCTTCCGCCTCAACATGTCTATCGAAATGCTGGTGATGGTGATGCTGGGCGGCCAGGGGACAGTGCTGGGGCCAGTGCTGGGCGCCGCCGCCTACGAACGCCTGCGGGGCTATCTGCTCACCAGCCCCATTTTCAAGAATATGCACCTGGCCTTGGCCGGGCTTTCGCTTTTATTGATTGTCCTGTTTGTGCCGGCCGGCGTGATAGGCTGGCTGCGGGCGCGCTTTCCCTGGCTGCGGAGGGTGCTCGAATGATTCTCCAAATTCAGCAGGTCACCAAACAATTTGGCGGATTGCAGGCGCTCACTAATGTCACTTTTGACCTGCCAGAAGGTCAAATCTTGGGGCTGATTGGACCCAATGGGGCAGGCAAAACCACCTTGTTCAATGTGATCAATGGCGTCTATTCACCCGAAGCCGGCCAGGTAATTTTCCGCGGCAAAGAAATCACCGGCTTGCCAACCTATAAAGTAGCTCGGCGCGGCCTGGCCCGCACCCATCAGGTCGTGCGGCCGCTCAACGAGCTGACCGTGCGCGAAAACGTGATGGTCGGCGCATGCTTTGGGCGAGAGCAGCATTCGCGCGCCTCGGCCGCTCACGTCGCCGACCAAGTGATGAAACAGGTAGGCCTGGCAGAACGGGCCGTGCAATTAGCCAGCAGTTTGAACGTGGCCCAGAAAAAACGGCTGGAGCTGGCGCGTGCCCTGGCCGCGCGGCCCTATTTGCTCTTGCTCGACGAAGTGTTGGCCGGCCTGAATCCAACTGAAATCTCGCTGATGCTAGACACCATCCGCCACATCCGCGCTGAAGGCGTGACCATACTGATCATTGAGCATGTCATGCAGGCGGTAATGAATATCTCTGATCGCATCTTGGTGCTGGATTATGGGGTATTGATTGCAGAAGGAACCCCCCAAGAGGTCGCCAACAACCCACGTGTGGTCGAGGCTTATCTGGGCGATCCTAAATTGGCCCAAAAATTGCTGGCGTGAAAAGGAACAGCCACCTGCGTCACAGGGTTTGAAATTATGGCCTTGTTGCAAGTTCGCGATATGGTTTCCGGCTACGGCCAAGTACAGATTTTGTGGGGAGTGAGCTTTAGCCTTGAAAAAGGGAAACTCACCACGCTGGTTGGGTCAAACGGCGTAGGCAAAACCACCCTGCTCCGCGCCGTCATGGGGCTGTTGCGCCCCTGGCAAGGCTCGGTAACTTTTCAGGGCAAAGATATTACCCATGCCTCGGCGCATGCCCGCGCCAACATGGGCCTGACGCTGGTGCCCGAAGGGCGGCAGCTCTTTACCGACATGACGGTATACGAAAATTTGGAAATGGGGGCCATTTCTGCCCGCGCGCGCCCACACCTGCAGCGCAACCTGGAGCGAGTGTTTGAGCTGTTTCCCCGCCTGAAAGAACGCCAAAACCAAAATGCTGGCACGCTCAGCGGCGGCGAACAACAAATGCTGGCCGTGGCGCGCGGATTAATGGCCGAGCCGGAAATTTTGATTTTTGATGAACTGTCACTGGGCCTATCGCCTGTGCTGGTGATCACCCTTTTTGAGACCCTACGCCGCCTGCAAGCAGAAGGATTGACCATGATGCTCGTCGAGCAAAACATTCACATGGCTCTGGCAGTGAGCGATTACGCCTATGTGCTCAACGAAGGAAAAATCTGGATGGAGGGTGAGGCGCGTAGCGTGGCCAAACGTGACGAGGTCCGCCAGGCTTACCTGGGGATATAACGAGGGTCGGCTACGCCGACCCTAAGCAGTTTCGGGCAAAGCCCGAAACTGCGCCCAGACAGCGCGCTTGAAATTTGACGCGGTTCGGTTGCGCCGAACCGACATCAGCACAGATTTCAAGCCATATAGATATCTAGATCCATTGAGCCACACACTTTGGCCACAATGCGGCGCTAGGTGCGCCGCGTTGTGTGAGAGGAGGACTATGAAAGCAAAAATCGTAACCTTGCTGTGCCTGCTGGCGCTGCTTGTCTCTGCGTGCGGCCCAAAGGCCTCTACACCGGCTGTGTCTAGCGCCACCCCCAGCGCCTCTACCCCAGCCGCGCCTACCGCCATCTCTGGCCCCAGCCCAACCCCAATTCTACCTCAGAGCGCCCGGCCATCCGGCTTTGCGGCTTATCAGCCGGTCCGGGTAGAAATCAGCCCAAGCGTGCCAGGCTATGATTTTGACCTTGCCACAGTGGCCCGCCCTGATGACCTGGCAGGGCTCAATGCCGCCCAACGCGCCGCGCTGGAAAAGAATGGCTTTGTCGTCGTTCCGCAGGGCCATACCCAGATTTATAAAGTCTACCAAAACGCCAAGCAAAGAGGCGAGACCATTTTTGTCACCACCGATTCGATCCTGCACGCTTACCACATCTTGTACGATTACAGTTTGAGGTCGGTCGAGTTCAATTATCTTTATAATGACCTCAAGGCGCTTACTGCAGCAATGCTGCAGGCATCGCAAGAGCAAATGCAAAGCGCCCCCAACCCCAAGGTGAGCGAAGCGGCTAAATTAAATGTGGCCTTTTTTGCCGTGGCAAGCACACTGCTAGACCCAAATTTTGCCGCGCCCTCCGATGTATCAGACTTGGTCAAGCAGGAAATAGACCTGATCGAGGCCCATGCCGGTCTCCGAGAATCGCCGCTCTTGAGAGTAAAAGAAGATTACAGCCAATATGTCCCGCGTGGGCACTATACACGCAATGAGACCTTCCAGCGTTACTTTAAGGCTATGATGTGGTATGGGCGAGTGGGCTTTTTATCTACGCACGATGATATAGATATCGCTCGCCGCCACACACGCCAGGCATTGCTCATCACCACGGCCCTCTCTACAGCGCTGGTCAACGGACAACCCGCTCTCAAGATATGGGATCGCATCTACGAGCCGACTGTATTTTACGTGGGCAGCGCCGACGACCTGACCATTTACGATTATCAACAGGTTGCCCATCAAGTCTACCAGGGGCTGCCCGCCCTCGGTGTTTTGGACGACGATCAATCGCTAGACGCCTTTCGCCAGGCCACCGCCCAACTGCCACCGCCCCGCATCGTGGGGGGATTGGTCACCGACCAACAAGATACAGTTCAAACCACACGGGGCTTTAGATTCATGGGGCAGCGGTTTATCCCCGATAGTTACATTTTTCAACAGTTGGTGTATAACCAAGTGACCCGCTATACCGGCAGCGGCATGCCGTTTACGCTCTCTGTAACCGACGCCGGGGCAGTTCGGGGCTTTGCGCGCGGGCTGGATATCCCCGCTGTACTAGGCAGCAAGCGCGCACTGGACATTTTGCAAGCTGAGGGCGATACAGAATATGATGGCTATGACAAACAACTGTCTAAACTACAACTAGAATTCAAAGAGCTGTCGCTGCAAGATTGGACGCAAAACCTGTACTGGAACTGGTTGTACAGCCTGCAGCCGCTGCTTGACGAAAAGAGCCAGGGCTATCCGGCCTTTATGCAAAACCCCGCCTGGGCCGATAAAGATTTGCATACCTATCTTGGCTCGTGGGCCGAGTTGCGCCACGACACCATCTTGTACGCCAAGCAAAGTTATGCCGTCGGCGTCACATCGGTTCGGCCAGAGCCTCCACCCGCCTCGGCTTATGTAGAGCCGCAGCCCGAGGTGTATGCCCGCCTGGCTGCGCTGACGGCCCAAATGCAAAGCGGTCTGGGTAGCCGCGGGCTGCTGGAAGACGCAATGAGCAACAAACTCATCACACTGCACCAGTTGCTGCTCGATCTCAAGGCCATGTCCGAAAAAGAGCTGCGCGGCGAAACATTGACCTCAGATGAGGTTGAGCAACTGCGGAACATTGGCGACATTTTGGAACAGTTGACCACCTTTTCAGCCCAGACGCAAAAAGAGATTGCCTCTGAAACCGACGAGCGCATGGCAATTGTCGCCGACGTGCACACCGACCCCAACACCGGACTGGTGCTGGAAGAAGGAGTTGGTGATGCCTTTGTCATTATCGTGCTAGTGCCCATAGGCAAAGATGTGCAGGCAGCGCATGGGGGAGTCTTTAGTTACTATGAGTTCAAGCAGCCGATGGATAATCGCCTGACCGACGAGGCCTGGCAAAAGCTTGACCCCCGCCCGGCGCAGCCAGCGTGGACAAGCAGCTTTATTGTGCCTTGACCTAGTTGCTCACCCTCCCGCGGGTTTAAACAGAGCCAACGTATCCCCATACGTTGGCCCGTCCTGCTATTTCCGATAAGGTCTATTGTAACCTGCGGGAGGGTAAGCTGAGCAATTACACCTTGACGCCTCACCCCCGCCATGATAAGATGACATGGCAGAGAGAGCCGGGCAATCGCGTGTGGGCCTGACCCACCCGAGGAAAGTCCGGACTGCGCAGAGCAAGGTGCTGGGCAATCCCCAGGCGGAGCGATCCGACGGACAGGGCCACAGAAAATATACCGCTCCTGCGCTTGTCGCGGGAGTAAGGGCGAACCGGTAGCGGTAAGAGCCTACCAGCGTTTGGGTGACCAAGCGGCTTGGCAACCCCCACCTGCAGCAAGGCAAACAGAGGCAAGGGGCTGCTCGTCCCGCCAGAGCCTTGGGTAGCTGCTAGAGGCGGCGAGTAATTGCCGTCGTAGATAGATGATTGCCGGCCTTGATGCGAATCAAGGCACACAAAATCCGGCTTATAGGCCCTCTCTGCCACACCCCTGCTAGAGATCAACTCTTGCAGGGGTTTTGCGCGCAAAGGAGATGCTGCCATGCACCGGCCCATCACCAACCTGGAACAAGTGACAGCCGATTGGCTGACTGGCGTTTTGCGCCAGCAAGGCAGCCTACCCTTTCCCTGATGACCCCCACATTGGCAATTTCCTCTATCCGCGCAATCCAAGCCAAGACAGACTGCGCATCATTGATTGGAAAAGCTGGCGCATCGCCGTTGGCCCAAGCGACCTGGCGCACATGATGGCCGTCTTTTGGTTCGCGGAACATCGGGCGCGCTTTGAGCGTCAATTCCTGGCAAGATACTATAACCGCCTGATAGAGTATGGGGTGCAAGGGTACACCTGGGATGCATGTTGGCACGATTACCGCTTTGCAATTATTGGCTATCTCACCTATCCGGCCTGGCAGTGGTCAAACGGCATTCCAGATTTCATTTGGTGGCATCACCTGGAAAGACTAGCGCAGGCCTTTCAAGACCTGGATTGCGCCGAACTGTTGTAACCCCTGCCGACTTGGCCCAAAACCAAACTTTTTCAGCTCTACCTGCGTATTAGGGGTGTTAGCCTAGTGTTTGTCTCAAAACCTGCATAGCTACCGTATCCCCATACGGTAGCGGCAGGTTTGGGGATACCTGCCTATGGGTTTTGAGACGGAAACTAGCCTAGACCAAGTAGTATGAGGTTTCCAGGTAGAAACGGGCCAGTAAAAATATTCCATCGGAGCTAGATGCCGTGAACGACTTTACGACCAGCGAATGCTACCGGCGCTGCCAAGCCATGTTCGATCGGTGGTATCCGGGGTTTCGGAATGCCGGCCAAATGTACCAGGACATTATCACAGCACTTGCCAAGCCATATACTACTCTGCTTGACATAGGCTGCGGGCGGATGAGCCTGGCGAGCGACCCAATGCGCGCTATGCGCTATACGATTGGCATAGACTTGGATTTACGTGATTTGAAAAACAATCATAGCATCTCTTTTCCCGTGGGGGCAGAAGGCGGCGCGCTGCCTTTTGCCGCCCGCAGCTTTGACCTGGTTCTGGGCCAATGGGTGATCGAACATTTACCCGTCCCCCAGCGCCTGTTCCAAGAAATGGCGCGCGTATTGCGAACAGACGGGCGGATCGTGCTGTTCACAACCAATGCCAACAACTATATTCCCTGGCTCAGCCGCGTCTTGACTCCAGGCTGGCAACAGCGGCTCGTTAAACGCTTTTTGCATCGGCTCAACTGTGAGACATTCCCCGTCTTTTACCGCGCCAACACTCCCAAAAAACTGGGCCAGTTGGCGCGGGCCGCCGGACTGGCGCTGGAAAGCTGTGTTTTTGTCGGGTCACCCTTTTACCTGGCTTTTTCGCCAACGCTCTTTCGAATGGCGCTGCTTTTTGAAAAGCTGACCGATCACCACGCTCTGCGCCAGTTCAAGCTTTATCTACTTGCCACGCTGCGCCAGGCGCAGCCACAAGAAAGCGCCAGCAAAACCAAACTTTTCTAGCCCAACCCGCGTATTAAGGATGTGCAACAAGAATCCTGCTCCCATGGAGACAGCTCGTTGGATCTAACCCGGCACTATTCGAACACAATTCAGCAGTGCGCTGCCGGCGACCAAAACGCTGCCCGCGCCCTGCACGACGAATACAGCCCGGCGCTCTTTCGGCTGGCCTATTTGCTGTTGCAGAACGTTCAAGACGCAGAAGAAGCCACCCAAGATGCGTTCGTGTACGCCTTTGGCCACCTGAAGCAGTTCGAACCCTCGCGTGCGCCGTTTGCCGGCTGGCTAAAGGTGATCTTGGTTAGCCGCTGCCGCGATTTGCAGCGCAAACGCCGCTGGCAATGGCTTTCGCTCCAGGCACTGCTAGAACGCGGCCACGACGTGCCAGACGAGCAAGTGACGCATCAGCCCGAAAGCGCCCTGGAACGTTCGGCCAGCCAGCAAGCCATCTGGACGGCGTTGCAACGCCTGCCGCACAAGTCACGCGAAGCGCTGATCTTGCGTTATTACGGCGGGCTGTCGTTCGAGGAAATGGCGCGCGCGTTGGATTGCTCGGCCAACACGGCCAAATCGCGCGTGGTGTATGGGCTGGCGCGCCTGGCCGAATGGATAGATCAAGAGACTGTCATGGCCCTGAGATACGAGGTAGGCCAATGAACGGACATCCAAGCGATTTTGAATTATTCGATCTGACCCAAGGCGCACTCAACCCCAAGCGCGCCGCCGCCATCCAACATCATCTCGAAGCGTGCGCCGCCTGCCAGGCCCGGCAAATCCAACGCGCCCAAGCCACCCATCAACTTGGCGAGGCACTGGCCCGCGTAGCCAGCGCAGCGCCCTACTCACCAGCCCAGTCTTGGGCAGCCATTGTTCCCCGGCTGCAAAACGCGCGCCGCACCGATCGTATCGTGCTGGCCCTTCGCCTGGCTGGCTCGGCGATGGCGGCGCTCGTCTTTATCGCTGTGATGGCAAACCTGATCGCTTTCTTGCGCCCAACGGCCGTCATCGAGCCTGCCACCACGCCGCAGCCCGTTGTGGCGCCTTCTGTAATGCCAACCGGTGTAGCGCCCACCCTGCCCACACCTGGCCCTCAGTTTACCGGGCGCATTACGGTGCTCGTCATCGGCGTAGACCGCCGTCCAGGTGAAACCGACCCTGGTCTAACCGATTCGATGATGCTGCTCAGCCTAGATAGAACCCGTAACACAGCCCTAATGCTCTCTATCCCACGCGATTTGTGGGTAGACATTCCCGCTCATGGCCCCGGACGCATCAACACCGTCTACATGCTAGGTGAAAAGAACGGCACGGGCGGCGCGGCTTTGCTCAAGCAAACCACCAACGCGGCCTTGGGCGTGCCTGTAGACCATGTGGTTCGCCTGGAATTCAACGCTGTTGTGACGCTCATTGACGCCATCGGCGGGGTGGATATTGACGTGCCCAGCGAGATTGACGACCCGCTCTACCCCGATGTGGCTTATGGCTATGATCCACTATACATTCCGGCCGGGCAGCAACATTTCGATGGCGCGCTGACGCTCAAATACATGCGCACCCGCCACAGTAGCAGCGATTTTGATCGCGCCACGCGCCAGCAGCAAGTGCTCACCGCCATCCGCGAAAAGCTCGTTCGGCTGGGCACCTGGCCCGATCTAATCAAGCGCGCGCCAGAGCTTTTAACGCAATTGCAAAGCGCCATCGAGACGGACCTGGGCGCTGTGCAGATGATAGAGTTGGCCGAGCATGCGCGCCAGGTGCCCGATGGCGCGTTGCGCACCGCCGTGCTCGACGGACGCTATGTGGTAGATTATGTTACGCCCGAAGGCGCCCAGGTGCTGCTGCCGCTCAAAGACCGCATCAGCGCGCTGGTTAGCGACATGTTTGAAACTGGGCTGGCCCCTGCCACGCCTGAAGTGGAAATGGCGCGCGTGGCTGTGCTGAACGGCACAGCGCAAGCGGGGCTGGCGGCGCACACAGCCGAACTGCTGCGCGGGCGAGGCTTTAACGTGGTCAGCGTGAGCAATGCCGACCACTCTAACTATACACACACCACCATCATTGATCACGCCGGGCGGCCCGCCACGGTCAGGGCGCTGGTGGAACTGCTTGGGGTCGCACCTGGCAAGCTGATCTATCGGCCTGATCCGGCCGCGCCGGCGGAAGTCGAGGTTCTTGTGGGCGCGGACTATGCGCAGACCAAGCCATAAGCGCCTATCCCAAAATTCCTCTTTGCCGTCGTGAAAAGGTCACGATAAGCATATCCATTCATTCTTCAGATGAGACTTTTTGCGCGAATTCAGCGGAAAAAGTTGAGGAAATTTAGACACCATCTACAAGGAGATAGATCATGAAAAAGTTCTTTACTCTCACCATCTTGACAATAATCGGCCTGTCCGCATGCACATCTCCCACGCCAGCGATGACAGCAACATCAGAACCGACCGTTGCGCCAACAGCAGCTAGCGCGCCAACGCCAACAGAAACATCCGGGCCAACCATTGCGCCGACGATTAACCCTATTGCGCCCGAAGGCTGGAATCTCTACGTGAACGACAGGTTTGGCTACCAGTTCTACTATCCGGCGGGCGCCACTATCAAGGAGGAAGGTGTAATGGGTTTTCCCACCAACGAACTCCCGGCGGGAAAGACCGCTGATGAGTATATCACCGAACTTGAGAATAGGTATGGCAACAAGTTGTGTGTCAGCGTAGGCTATGGCCTGGGCTATGTCAACTTTTCCGCGTCGGCCAACGCAGATTTCCGCTATACGCTATGTGGTCGCACAGGGGTGGGGGAGGGCACAATGACCGATAAAACCGATGTCGTCGTAATCGGTGGGGTGCCTTTCACCGCGACCGGCTTTGAACTCGTCGGCTCGGAATCTCCCTGCGACCAGCTTTCCTGCCACAACGAGACGATGGCGCTTAATTTTCCCGATGGCGCGCGTATCGAATACGGCGCTGCGCCGCTCGATGGCACCTACGCCGATTACCTGGCGACGACGCGCCCAATACTGTTGCAAATCGTGGGCACCTTTGCGCCAACGCCCTAACCTAGTGCCTGTCTCAAAACTCCCGTAACTGCCGCATCCCCATGCGGCAGCGGCAGGCACACCTTGGACTGCCCGTCCAGGGCAGGCTTGCACCTGCGCTGGCGCTTGGCGCAAGTGCAGGTGTAGGGATGCCAGCTCCCTAAATTCTCTTTTGCCGTCGTGAAAAGGCCACGACAAGCGCATCATTCATTTTTCTGGATACGAAAGGCTTAAATGAATCAAATGACGATATCAAGCACACATCCGCGCGCCACGCGCCTCTGGCGACGCACGAGCGTATTGGCCGTCGTTGCAGCGATTGCCCTCGCCGTCATCGTGTTGATCGGCGCGTCGAATCCTATCCGCCTCCAAAATCCAGGCACAAGACGGCCCATAACCAGCCTGGCTTTTAACAACAGCGCCACTTTGTTGGCAACCGGCGGTTACACCGGCACACTCTCTCTTTAGCAAAGCTCAAATGGGCAATTGGTACGAAATCAATCTGCCCACACCGACAGAATCACCGGTCTGGCTTTTAGCCCAAACGGGCAAATGCTAGCCAGCGCCAGCCTGGATGGTGCTGTATCGCTGTGGCAGACAGAAAACGGGCAGCGCCTTCAAACCTTTACGCGCCAATCCATTATCGAGGGAGTTGTCTTTAGCGCAGATGGAGAGAGCCTGGTTATCGCAGAGCGCGCCGATTGGGATTCTGACGGCAGGTTGGTGTGGTTAGACCCCGCCGATGGCAGTGTTCAACAAGTGCGCGAATCGGCCTACACGGGCGCGATCAACAATCTCGCCCTCAGCCCCGATGGGCAAACTCTGGGGGCAGGCACGTGGCGCAAGCTCTATTTTTGGCGATTCACCGATGGAAGCCTGGTACAAGCCATTGACCATGGGAACGAATCAACCTATCTTGCCTGGTGGGGCACAGACAACCAAACTGTGGCGAGCGCGACCAGCCAACTGACGGGCAAAATAGATGTATGGGATTTGACTACCGGCGACCATGTCAGGACTATTGACACAACAAACAGCCCTGTGTTGCTTTGGCGCGAAATGCCATTTTTGCTGAGAATGGGGTCTAAGTGCAACGAGCACACCTCGAGCTTGCCAGATAGGCTTTATTGTGAGACATTGGGACGGGTGCTGTACTTTAGACATTATAGGCGTTTAATTTCAATGAGTGCAAAACTCTCGTACTGGAACATGACCGATTCATCTTTTACACGCAACCGTATAGAAATACGTTCGCTCAAGTATGAATTTTACACGCTTACCGTGTAAAAACAGCACGT
>JBGSMF010000471.1:0-12760 GCA_041740315.1 Thermoflexales bacterium | reverse complement strand
GCCGCGCCGGCAGCGGGTGGAATCGTGGGCGCCGGCTGGCCGCTCAAGATCGCCAGGCCGCCCGCGCGGTTCATCCTGAACCATTCCATCAGGTCGTCCCACGTCATACCCATTGTGGCAACGTCGGTATCTTCCGGCGGCGCGTTGGGCGACACCAGCGCCACACGCACCTTGCCGTGTTGGATGGCCCAGCCCAAGAGTTCTTCCTGTTCGCGATCCACCACAACTTCCAGCCCGTTGATGTTGCCCTCAATGTATGGCGATTCGCCTTCCGCGCCGGTGTACTGCGGATTGGGCTGCTTTTCACGGTGGGCGCGGGCGATTTTCAAGTTCTTGAACACCAGCTTGGCCAGGGGCAAGGTCACGTCTTCTTCACTTTCTTGCCCACTTGCTGATGTGGCACCGGCCCCGGTTCCGCCGCTGTACTGCGAGGGATTGACCCCGGTCTCACGGCCAAAGCCGTCCTGTGGATTGTTTGAGGTCGGCTCGCGGCCAACGATGTAAACCAAATCTACGCGGTCGCCATGCGCAATGTTATCGGGCGCGGTCTTGTCATCCACCGGGACAACCATCAAGGTCTTGGCAGGATCATCCAATCCTAATGCGGCGCGCCGGGCCGCAGCCGGATTGCCATCTTTGGCCAGGCGCGATTTGGTCAGCGGATCGCCGGGGTGCATCGGCTCGATGATGGTCGCGCCCAGGTAGAGATCCAGGTTGTCGGCCATCACGTAGCCAGAGGCCACGCGCGGCGATAGGCTTTGCGCGTTGGTGGTGACCAGGTCCTTGGTCAAGGCTGTGCCGGGCACCACGTCACGCACGACGACAATGACCTGGTAGGGCGGCGGGTTAAGAATGTTGCCCAGGATGAAAAAGGCGACAAACGCGCCGGCGGTAAGTAGCAAGCCAACCAGAAACGTGGCGCTGCGAAAGATGCTCTTCATTTTTGACTTCTCCTTGAGAGATAGAGATTTCAGATAGAGTCTCTATCCCCCATCTCTATCTCTATCTTTTGTCTCTATCTCTTTGCTAAAATTTTGTTCAGGTCTTGAAGCACTTGCTGCAAATAGTCCGAGATCGCCAGCATCGCCTCGCGCTGGTTCTCGGTCAGGTCAACCGCAAAGGGCTGCTCGCCGCCGATGCCCAGCATATCCAGGCCGGTCTCGATGTGGCTGATAGATTTGCCGACGCGCGTGCCGCGCAAGCTCTTGGCCATTCCCACCGCGGCAGGGGCCGGAATGGTTTTGTTACGCCGCATCAATAGCGCCGCGTGGCGCGTGTCCACCACATCGAGTTTGTAGCCTGTCACCTGGTCGCGCAGCGAGTTGGCGCGTAGCGTGGCTTCGCGTTTCTCTTGGGGCGTGGCCTCCGGCGGTGCCGCCAACAAAATGATGATGACGTGTTCGTGAAACGAGGTCATGGCTCTTGCTTCTTCTGAGGGTGTCTCGCCCGTCTGGGCAGACTTGGGTGGGCGCGGCTTGGCGCGACTGGGCTTGTGAGCGCCGGCAACTTGCTGCGTTGCCATCTCGACGGTGGCTTCGGGCTGCTCACACAACAAGCGCGCTGCTTTTTGAACGGCCGGCGCGGTCAAGCCTAATTCAACCGCGCGTCGAGCCAAATCGTATTGTGACCCCACTGGCGCGTTGGCTAATGCAGCCACCTGGCGCAAGCCCCACTCGGCTTCCTGGACAATACGCCGAGTCTTTTCGTCCAGGTCGTTGTACAGGCGATAGTCGCGGATAGAGCGATCGGACTTGCCCACCAATTGCGCGATGTGCACCCACGTGTAGCCGGTCAAGCTTTGCAACTCTTCCAGCGCCCGCGCCACATCCCAGGGCAACAAATCGGAACGCTGGAGATTTTCGATCAAGGCCAGCGCCGCTTGCTGCGCGTCGCCCAGCTTGCCATCGCGGTCTTTGATGACGGCTGGTATCTTGGCCTTGCCGGCGGCAACAGAGGCGCGCCAGCGCCGCTCGCCGTAAAGCAATTGATACGTGCCATCCGGCAAAGCGGCGACGCCGATGGGCTGAATGACGCCATGCTCTTTGATGCTGACGACCAGGCTGGCATCGTCCTCATTGTGCTCCGGGTCAAACGGCCTCGCTTGCAAATCGCGCGGCTGATGCGGGTTGGGAACGATCTTGTCAACCGGGATTTCGGCGGCGTCCAATGCCACCGGCATATCCTGGAGCATGTGCCGCATAACGGCCGAGCGAGTTGTGGGTTGATCATTTGCGCCCATTTACAACAACCTCCACAAGATAGCGGTAATCGTCTGCAACTGCGCTGGTCGGCGCGACTTGAAAAATCGTCCGGCCTGTCTCTGGGGCGCGAACAAGATAGGCGCTGTCGCGCACCTGGCCCAGCACCGGGTGCGGCATCGCGCCGAGCACGACCATGGTCTGCTTCACTTGCGCCTGGCGGCGATCTGAAACCTTGTTCAAGACAAAGCCCATCACTTGCAGGCGTGTGTTGAGCAGGCGCACGTCGCGCACAAATAGCAGAACGTCTTCGAGGGTGAACAACGAAAGGGGTTCAGGTTCGACGGGAATGATGACGTGGGACGCGGCCATCAGCGCGTTGGCCGATAGCACATCGAGATCGGGCGGGCAATCAATTAGGATAAATGCGAATTGCGTCTCAGTCTGATCGCCAAGCAAAGACTCTATCGCCAGCTTCAAACGCGCTTCGCGGCTGGCGCGCGTGTCAAACGAGAGCGCGGCCAGATCGGGATGGCTTGGGGCAAGGTACACACCAGAATCGGTATGGATGATCCACAGGACGGTGGTAGCCGTGACATCGCGCAGCGTCTTTTCGCCGAGGAGGACTGTGTAGATTGAGGCCGAAGGTGAAGCCAGCGAGACGCCCAGGCAGCGTCCGGCGGCGCGTTGGGGGTCCATATCAATGACCAGGCTGGGATGCCCGACCTGCGCCAGGGCAGCGGCCAGGTTGATGGAGGTGGTGGTCTTGCCGGGGCCGCCTTTTTGGCTCAGGAGGGCAATAACAAGAGGTGTGCAAGAAAAGGATGGTGCAATAGCTTGGGGGGCAGGCGCGGCCTGTCCCAAGTGTGCATCATCCCGAATGTCGCCCGCCGCGCCAACGCCGGCGGGGAGAGTATCCATCACCATCGCTCCACCTCCACAACGCGCGCGCGGCGTGCTAGTCTGTTGGTCTTGTAGTCTTGTCGTCAGATAGTCGCTGGCCACGTGACTATTAGACTACGTGACCATTCGACTAACTGACTATTCGACAAACCCACCGCGCTGTTGGTTGTACGGCTGTCCCGTACTGAGTGTGGAAGCGCTGTGCCTTGTCAAGGCCGCTGTGAAGGCTCGATAGTGATATTTGATTGTGGTTGCCAGTCTATCATATCCGATAAGCCGTGTCAAGAGATTTCGCGCAAATCAGCGCAATTCGGGGAAAATCGTTTGGCAAACCGGCAGCAGCGCCAGAGCGGCAGCACCGTCTAACCGGCAGCAGCTGCCGGTTTGGGGTTAATTGCGCTTGGCAAAGGCCGTTCTCTTGCATCCCTCGCCGGTTGATACGTTTCGTGAAAGGCAAGAAGCTGGGGTATAATTGAAGCTAGGTTGGTGCTGTTTCTCGCACTCATAATAGGCAAAATATCTCGCCAGAGGCGTAGGCGTAGTAGCCAAAATATTTCGTAAACTAGTTGTTAGGCGGCTATGCAGGAAACAAGCATTTTTATGAAATGAGGAGACATCGAATGTTCAAAGGCTCGACCTGGAATATTTGGGATTTGCATTTACACACCCCCTTTTCTGTGTTGAATAATCAGTTCGGGGATCCATCCAAGGACGAAACATGGGAAAATTATATCACTCAAATTGAAGTGAAAGCCAAAGAAAAAGGTGTTGTTGCTATTGGCATTACTGATTACTTCACAATAGAAGGGTACAAGCGGATCCTAGAATTTCAAAAAGCGGGGCGACTTAAGGGCATCTTCCTTCTACCCAACATAGAATTCCGAATAGACAAGTTTGTTTATTCAGGGGGTAATACTACTCCAAAGAGGCTGAACTTGCATGTGATTCTTTCCCCTGAAATTCCCCCTGCAAGAATAGAGGAGAACTTTCTGCATGATTTGGACTTTGTGTATGAGAATGAACCTTTTGAACCTTCCAAAATGCGAAAGTTACGAGTGGCTAACCTGCAAGATTTTGGCACAAGCCTTCAAGCACAAGAACAGAAATTCAAAGGGCAAACACCACTTTATACAGGTTGTCTGACTGTTATCGTCCAAGCGGAAAAGATTAAAGAGTTTTTAGATAATCAATTCAAAGGCAAGTATTTGTTAGTATTGGCTCAAGATAACTTGGAAGTGCTTGTTTGGGGCAGTCAGGATCATGCCACTCGTAGAAATTTAATACAGATGTCACAAGCCTTTTTCTCGGCAAACGAGAAAACGAGAAACTTTTGCTTGGGAAAAACGCACCCTTCAGTTGAAGCCTACTTGGATGAATTTAAGTCATTAAAGCCTTGTATATGGGGGTGTGATTCTCATGGGTTTGCCGAACGCTTTTTAGAACCTGACTGCAAGCGTTTTTGCTGGATAAAAGGTGAAGTAACTTGGGAAGGGCTCAAGCAAATCCTGTACGAACCTGAAGAACGGGTACGAGTTCAAGAAAGCAACCCCGAGCCCAATAAGAGCATTTATACAATAGGTGAGATTGGAATAGCGCAGACGAAAATCAATGATGCGTTGAGTATGGATGATTTTCGCACGGGACTCAATCCGAATCTTGTTACCATTATTGGTGGCAGAGGTTCTGGCAAAACTGCTTTGCTAGATTTGATAGCCTCCTGCTTTCAGGAAGGTAATAAACTAAGCCGGACAAAAACCTCTTTCTTTCACAGGCTCTATATTGGTGATGACCCGAAGAGGCATCCAGCTAGTCAAGCTGTAGCGATTCAGCTTAGTTTCAAATCAGGGGAGCTGTTTAGCAAAGGTGTTGGCTCAGATGATATTTATTTCGATAAAGCTAATATCATTTATCTTACCCAAAACCATTTTGACGAATATTCAGCCGATCCTGATAAATTGAATCACCATATCATTGATTTGGTTTTCGAGAAGTTCACAGATGACAGAAGAAAATATGAGGAGATGGAAAGTGAGATTGACGAACTGGAGCAGAAAATACAGACTATAAATCTTGAGATTGAGCACCTCCGATCTGAAATCACGGGTCAAAAGGAAGCGGCAGAAAACAATCTCAAGATCAAAAACGGAGAAAAAGCCGATTATATCCAGCGCATAAATAATATTGAGCAAGAACAAGGCGGTAGTGATGATGCAATTACAAAACTCACTCAACGCCTTGATGAGTTGAAATCACGGAAACGAGCTATTGAGAGCCTGTTGCACAATTTGCTGACGTTACAGCGCGACATCGAGTCATTCAAAACACAATACAACTACAATGCGACAAGAATCAATCAAGACTTTGAAATCTTCCTAAAAGATACACCAGTTAGGGCACTTCCTGTCGAGGTGAGTGGTTTGGGGGAGATTGACAAACTTATTATCTACGACACAACTGTCTTGAACAATGTTGATGTCGAAACACAAAACTTGATTGAGGATGTAGATAAGCAAATAGACCAACTAAAAGGTATTAGCAAGGTAATAGCTGAGTTGCAACAAAGGGTAAATGACATTTCTTCAGAGATAGAAGATATAGAAAATAGGATTAAACATATTCTTGCTACAGAACAAAAGATTCATACTCTAGACCAAGAAAGATTTAGTATCTACTCCACCATTATGTCAAAGACAGTAAGTTTAAGGGTCTTTTTGCAGGATATAATCAATAAATTTGAGCTGGGCAAAGATGAGATGTTGGGCAAACTAAATTTTTCAACCGTCATTGATATGAAAAAATGCCGCGAGTTTGTAGAGGCTTTGGCAGAGAAGGTGGACAATCGAGTACACCCGGAAAGTCAACTACGCAATGATTTTTCGCCTATTTTTGAGGGAATGAGTGGCTTGATGAATGGAAGCGACCCGAATGTTGATTTCTCAACCATTATAGATTCAGTGAGAAACCTTGCGCAAGGTTTAAGGTTAAAGCGTTCAACCGCCGAGTCCGATTTTTACAACGCGGTTCTTCATAGGTTTTTTGGTATTGGCTTAAGCGTTGATTTTAACAATAAACCCCTCAGTCAACTGTCAATGGGAGAAAGAGCTATCGTTTTGCTCAAGATACTTTTGGCTCTTGACGATAAACCCTTATTGATTGACCAACCCGAAGAACACCTAGATAACCGATATATTTATGATGAACTTATGCCTGCTTTTAGAAGTGCCAAAACAAGACGCCAAATAATTGTCGCTACCCATAACGCTAACTTGGTAGTGAATACAGATGCAGAACAGATTATCATTGCTGAACACATTAACGGTATGCTGTCTTACAGAACTGGCACCTTGGAAGATTTGATTGTTCGGGAGGGGCTAAAGACCATACTGGAGGGCGGGGACGAGGCGTTTAGAAAGCGAGAGGAAAAGTACGGATACAGATTTTAGCAAAATCAGAGGCAGATATAATTATTCGCCGCCTAACCCCGCGTTAATGAGAACATGAGAGGTTTAGATGCATACACGTATAAGAGTGAGGCGGTGGCGATTGTGGAAAAAGTGGCGGGAGGTTAAACCACTAGCCGCAAAGAGAGTGCTGTACTTCTTGATTATCATGGTCATACCAGCAGGCATAATAGCCATCTCAATCTGGGCAGACTGGCTCCCTGAATGGACGGGTATCAGTACATATGAATCGCAGACCACAGAGCAAGCAGGATCGTCGACGACAACGCAGACAACCATTGTAAGGGGCAAAACCCTCTGGGATTTTATGGAACTGTTGATAGTGCCCATGGTTCTGGCTGGTAGTGCTATTTGGTTTGACAAGCGAATGCGGGAAGTTGAACAAAAGGCCACAGAAGAACAATTGCAAGAAGAGGTTTTACAGACATATTTTGATCGGATGTCAGAGTTATCACTTAATCACAACTTGTACAAGGCAGAAAAAAATAGCGGTGTTCGCTTTATAGCACGCGCTCGAACACTCCATATCTTTCAGCGGCTTGACGGTCATCGCAAGGGGATGGTATTAAGTTTTTTATATTCGCTGGACCTAATTTGTTGCAAGATGGGTAGTAATTGGCAAATTGAGACTTATCCAATCATTGGTCTTACAGGAGCTGACTTGAGTGAAATTTCCATTCCTGGTGGAGCGCTAACATCCGCGATTTTGAGAAAAGTTTATTTGGAGAATGTTTATCTGTCAGAAGCAGACCTGTATGGCGTTGATTTGTCAGAGGCAGTATTGAATATCTCGTGGCTTGATGATGCAGATCTAAGAAATGCTAAATTGTGCGGGGCCAGTCTAGAAACCACCATCTTGGCTGGGGCCAGGTTTGATGGAGCAGATTTGAGTGGAGCTAACCTAAGGAATGCAGTCGTTACACCAGAGCAGCTTAGCAAGGCCAAGTCGCTAGTAGGGTGTACGATGCCCAATGGTACACTTTACGATTCTCAGAAGCCATTGGATGAGCAGTGTGAACTGTTTCGAGAAAAGCGAACCTAACAGGCTGAAGTGAGACGATACCACCAATGACAAACCGGCAGCAGCTGCCGGTTCTGGTTTTGCACGGGCCAGGAGGCGGCAAGCCTGCTATTGAGAGTATTGGCGCCAGCGCACGCAATGAGGAACACGGTGGCTTACCGGTTTCTGCGGCACTGCGCCTGGTCAGCTGTCCGGGTAGAAAGATTGTTCCAGCCAAGCCAATAGCAAAAAGTTCGTAACGTGCATTGTGGTGTCTGCCGCCAGAAGAGATCTCACGCTGATTAGCCCCTTGCATCGTGTGGCCACGCCCGCCCCAAGCGCCACATATACCGAGCCTGAAATAGCGCAATGGGGAAACTCCACTGCGCCAGTTTCCACCCGCTGGCACACAGAGCGGCCGCAATTCAAACCGGCAGCAGCTGCCGGTTTGGGTTGATTACGCTTGGCAAAGGCCGTTCTCTTGTATCCCTCGCCGGTTGATGCGTTTCGTGAAAGACAAGAAGCGGGGGTATAATTGAAGCCAAGTTGGCGCTGTTTCTCGCACTCATAATAGGCAAAACATCTCGCCAGAGGTGTAGGCGTAGTAGCCAAAATATTTCATAAGCTAGCTGTTATGCGGCTACAGCCGAACAGCCTGTGGACTTCCATAGGGAGTATGACTCATGGCGTACACTTATCCAGAATGGGAGAAATACGAAAGGCTTGTGGCTAGGATGTTTGCCAATGAGGCTTCCACAGACCTATGCGTGACACCAAATGCTCGAATAAGAGGCAGGATCAGCGGGGTAATGAGGCAGATTGACGTGCTTATAGAATGCCGTCATGATTCCGATAATACTCGCCGGGTGATTGTTGATGCGAAAAAAAGGAAACGCAAGGTATCAGTCCCTAACGTTGAGGCATTCGCGGGCCTAATGGAAGATGTGGGGGCAACTCATGGCTACCTTATTTGTCCAGTTGGGTATTCGAAATCGGCAGAAACCAGAGCACAGTCTAAAGTCTCCCTCCGCCTCGTTCCGCTCGATCATTTGGAGCACTTCGATCCGTCAACGTGGCCGGATTGCATGAATGAGAAGTGCCGCAATGGCAAAATATTCTGGGACGGCTATCCAGAGTTCACAATCGTAGCGAGGCGTGTGCCTGGCTATGTACTTCTTCCAACTGCACAAGTCGAATACCATCGATACGTACACTATGTCGGAAAATGTGACAGGTGCGGCAGATTTCATGTGATGTGCACTACGTGCAATGAAATCTTACAGCTTGATGAGTTAGACGAAGAGGACACCGGTCAGTGTTGTAGGTGTAAAACGCCGTGGTTCTGGTTGGCATCCATCGAGAAGGATGAGAACAATGTGAGATCAGCTGAACTGCACGTTGTAAACGTTCTCAAGGGAACAGTGACGACTGTTTCAAGACGATCCATAGAGTAGAAGCCGCATAACAACGCGTTCCAGCGGACCCAACGCTGGGCAACGTTTCTGCTCGCGCACGCATCATCCGCGGCCAGTGTTGGGCCGCTGAACTTGGTGCTTCTTGCAAGGTGCAAGTCCTTGCGGGGTAAGGACTAACCACCCACCCCTAGCGAGTGTTGCAGCTATCAGGAGGCGAAAGCCGAACGAAATAGTTGAAGCGTACACAGCGAATCACATAGGCCGTAACGGAGGCCGCACTCCCTGAAGCTTGATATAGCCTCGTTACGGCTTAGGGGGCGCAAGCTTCAAATGCAGTCGGCGATGTTGTTAACGGAACAGAAGCCAACACAGAGGAATCCGTGCAAGAGGTGAGATTTCCGAGGGGCTGCCGGGGTCCATGAAGAGCGCGGCATGTGTGAAGAGAAGCATCAGGGATTTGGGAGACCCTGACCGCTCCTGAGCCAGTACATGGGTAACGTCCCCTACTGGCGACAGGTAGGCCGAACCGAAAGAACAAGTAGGAGAGCCAAAGGCGGCAGGGGGTCGGATCAGTCCATAGTACTCGGAAACGGTTGCGCCGATCACATGGGGAAGGGACTGACAGGCACACGTAGCCTGCAAAGGAAACACTGACCGGCCATGCAGAGCCGGACTATCAGTGCCAACCACATTGGAGGCAATAGCAACTCTCCGGCCTACTGGAGTGCGGAAGCGAGTGTGTCTGAAGAGCCTGGTGCGGGAAAACTGCACGCAGGGATCCGAGCGGGGGAAGGGCGGGTAACTGCCCTTCCTATCGCGACGCCATAAAAGGGAATTGCTATGACGAAACAAACAATCGTGATTAGAGATGAAACGGAGTCTGATGCCGTCGTCATTACACAAGTGACTGTCGCCGCCTTTGAAACCCTGGAGATCAGCAATCACACGGAGCAGTTCATTGTCGAGGCGCTGCGTTCCGCAAGGGCCCTGACCTTATCGTTAGTCGCAGAAATAGATGGCCGTGTTGTGGGGCATATTGCGTTTTCACCTGTGGCCATTTCCGACGGCGCCAAGAATTGGTATGGACTTGGCCCAGTTTCAGTACTGCCGGAATACCAGCGCAGGGGGATTGGCAAAGCCTTGATACAGGAAGGACTGGCACGATTAAGGAAACTAGGCGCCAAAGGCTGCTGCCTAGTGGGGCATCCGCAATACTATAGGAAATTTGGATTTGAGAATGTTGCCGGACTTGTCCACGAGGGCGTTCCGCAAGAGGTATTCTTCGCTCTTTCATTTGACGGGCGCTTTCCGCAAGGCGATGTCATGTTTCATGAAGGATTCAGGGCAAATGGCCAACAAGGCGCTGCAGCGGGCGACTAACTGCCGCCGTTGAGCTTGGGCGTTGGGCGGCAAAAGTCAAACAGGAGTCAATAGATGCCCGTAAGAACCGAGAAAGAGAAAATGCTAGCCGGAGAAATCTACAACTGCCTTGACCCTGACCCGGAAGCACGCCAAAAGACCAAGAAACTGCTCCGGCTCTACAATCTGACCGAAGCCGCGCCCGAACGACAAACCATCCTCCGGCAATTGTTCGGACACATCGGTCAGGATTCGATCATTGAGCCACCCTTCTACTGTGTCTACGGTCAAAACATCTATATCGGCGATCATGTCTATCTGAACGTCTTGTGTACCATTCTGGACTGTAATGAGGTGCATATTGGCAACCACGTCATGATCGGGCCTGGCGTCCAGATCTATACCGCCGCCCATGTCCTTCAGGCGGAAGCGCGAATCCAGGGCTGGGAAGTAGCCAAACCGATCGTGGTCGAAGACAATGTGTGGTTAGGGGGCAGTGCTATCCTCTTGCCCGGGGTGAGGATAGGCCGGAACGCTGTGGTGGGCGCGGGGGCAGTCGTCACCCGAAGTGTTCCAGCGAATACGGTGGTGGCGGGGAATCCGGCCAGGGTGATTAGAGAGATTGAGCAGCAATAGCTGGTTAGACAGCTTCAAGCGAGGTAAACCGTCCATTATGCGCCAGACGATTATCCATGTGGCCTTGGTCGTTCGAGACTATGACGAGGCTATTGACTATTACTGCCAGAAGCTTCATTTCACACTGGTTCAAGATTCCTACCAGCCTGAGCAGGACAAACGCTGGGTTGTCGTGGCGCCTCCCGGCTCGAACGGCGCCAGCCTGCTGTTGGCCCGCGCCTCAACACCCGCTCAAGAAGCGTTCATCGGCAACCAAACGGGTGGGCGAGTTTTCCTCTTTCTCCACACCGATGACTTTTGGCGCGACTACCAGGCGATGCTTGCGGCCGGAATACACTTTATTCGAGAACCAAAGAACGCTGCCTACGGGACAGTGGCTGTCTTTGAAGACCTGTATGGGAATCTGTGGGATCTCGTCCAGCTCAGTGACCCACAGAAGGAGTCAACGCAATGGACGAATTAATAACCTGGTTGCTTGAAGGGCCGGCGTGGGTGCGCTATCGAACCCGGATCGACCTGCTCGGCCAAACGGAACGCGCCGCCGAGGTGCGCGCGGCACGTCAGGCCATGCTGGCCGATTCGCAAGTGCAGGGTGTGTTGGCCGAGCTGGCCGAGTGGCCTGGCCCAGTCCTGGCCAGCCACAAGAGCGCCAGCCATCCTTTGCACAAGCTGACCTTTATCGCCGACCTGGGCTTGAAGGCCAGTGACCCCGGCGTGGATGCAATCGCCGAGCGGATACTGGCGCACCAATCGCCGGAAGGGCCGTTCCAGGTGTTGATGAACATCTCGCCCAAATATGGCGGCACAGGCCGGGACCAATGGGCTTGGGCGTTGTGCGACGCGCCGCTGGTCGTCTACGCCCTGCTCAAGTTTGGCCTGGGCAAAGACAAGCGGGTCAAGGCAGCCGTGCAACACCTGGCCGGCCTGGTACGCGACAACGGTTGGCCTTGCGCTGTATCGCCAGAACTGGGCAAGTTCCGGGGGCCGGGCAGCAAAAACGATCCTTGCCCTTATGCCAACCTGGTGATGCTCAAGGCGCTGTCTCAAATCCCAGACTGGCGCGATAGCGAGGCCGCCCATATTGGCGCGGAGACATTGCTCACGCTGTGGACCCAAAGCCAAGAACGCCACCCCTATATGTTCTTTATGGGGACGGATTTTCGCAAGCTCAAAGCGCCGCTGGTGTGGTATGACATCTTGCACGTGCTGGACGTGTTGGGCCAATTCCCCTGGCTGCAAAAAGATGCCCGCCGGCGAGAGATGCAAGCCGTGGTCAAAGCCCAAGCCGACGCGCAGGGCCGTTTCACGCCTGAATCCATCTGGACGACGTGGAAAGCGTGGGAGTTTGGACAAAAGCGCGAACCCTCGCGCTGGTTGACCCTGCTGGCGCAGCGAGTGTTAAGCTAGAGCCGCCGCGCGCCCCAGCCAGGCAGCGTCCCTGGGGGCAAGCCAGCAAGGCGACCCCATTGCCAGGCAAACCGGCAGCAGCGTCAGAGCGGCAGCACCGTCTAACCGGCAGCATCTGCCGGTTAGAGTTTTGCGTGGGCTAGGGAGAGGCAAGCCAGCCATAGTGAGCATTGGCACAGCGCACACAATGAGGAACACGGTGGCCTGCACCGGTTTCCGCGGGACTGTGCCCAGCCGGCTTTCCAGGTAGAAAGAGCCAAAAGTTTGTAACGCGCGTTGCAGTATCCACCTGCCAGAAAGCGAGAACCGCCGCGCCAGTTTCCAACCGCTGGCATACAGAGCGGCCACAATTCAAACCGGCAGCAGCTGCCGGTTGCAGTT
>JBGSMF010000470.1:0-18092 GCA_041740315.1 Thermoflexales bacterium | reverse complement strand
GGAAATAACGCAGCCAACGTATCCCCACACCTGCACTTGCGCCAAGCGCAGCGCAGGTGCAAGCCTGCCCTGGACGGGCAGTCCAGGGTGTACGTTGGCGGACGGGCATGGGGATGCCCGTCCTGCTATTTCCGATAAGGTCGAATAATCTGGGGTGAGGGCAGGGCAATCACGAGGATTATCCCCACATTTTGAGATGTTACTACGCTGCTCTCCCACAGGTTTGCAAGCGGCCAGAGAACCTCATTCACCCAGCACGATTCGGCGCCAGTTTTTGGTGATAACCTGGGTGGCGCTCGTAATTTGCGTCAACGTTGGAAAGGCCGCCTTGGCATAGTTTTCCGCCGGCGGCAATTTGGCGGCCAGTTCGGCGGGAATTTTGTGCCGTTTGACCAGGTCGTTATAGCGGACCGGGTGCACGTACCCCTCCAGCCAAATCAATTGGCCTTCATCCGAAAATATGAACTCGGCCCACAGCCGCGCCGCAAACGGGCTGGCGGCATAGGCGCTGATGGCATGGGCATAAGACCCCGCCAAAATGCCCGTCTTGGGCACCACCACGGCTTCGTCAGGCTCGCCGCGCAGCGTATCGCGGTTGCTCAGGCACAAAAAATCCCATCGGATCACAATTGGCGTTTGGCCGCTGCGGATGGTATCCAGATCGGCAATCAATGGGTTGAATTTGCCGGCTTGATCGTAACTGCCCGGCAAGAAATTGCCGGCTTTGTGCAGCTCGGCAAAAAATTCCAGCCCGGCCACGGGCGCATCATCCAGCGAGCCGGTCTTGGAAAAGCCCGCCGCCCAAACAGAATAGACGGCCTGGTTAGAAACGGTGGGATCGCCCGCCAGGGCGATCATACCCTTGTATTCAGGTTTCAATAAATCGGGCCAATCTTGGGGAACGGTCTTGACAAGCGACAGATTGACCTCAAAAGCCAGCACGCCGTAATAATTGCCGCACCAATAACCTTCTGGGTCCTTGACATTTTCTGGAACGGTATTCCACACGGCTGTCTTGTACTGTGACAATAACCCCTCAGATTTGGCCGGCTCGGTGAACCCCATGCCAATGTCTAAAACGTCCGGCGCTTGAAACTGGCTGTCCGTTTGCCCCTGCCGGATGGCTTGCAACTCTTCACCCGAACCGGCCCCAGGATCAAGCTCGTTGACTCGAAGGTCATACTTGCTCTTGAAGGCGCTGAGCATCTTGCCGTAATTGGCCCAATCGTGCGGCAGGGCGATGGTCGTCAATGAACCTTCTTGTTTGGCCGCGGCAATCAATTGGTCCATGGGAATCGAGTTGCCGCCAGAAAGCAAATCGGCAAGCGGGGCGGTAGGCCGTAAGCTACAGCCTGCCAGCCAGGCTGCCACACCAGCCCCCACCCCCAACTTGAGAAACTGGCGTCTATCCAGGCGTCTATCCAGGCGTCTAGCCAAACGTCTATCTATTTTTCCCATCTTGCTCCTTCTCGTCAACCTTCCAGCGAGAAACCGGCCAAGCCCTGAAGACGCAACTGCTCTTCTATCGAACCCACGCCTGGCTGCCCCACCGGCAAACACACGTGAAATTGACTGCCGGGGCAGATCACTTCATCGTAGCCTTGGCTTTCAACCCAGATTTTGCCCTCATGCGCCAAGACAATGCCCTGCGCAATGGCCAGGCCCAAGCCCGGCCCACCGCCTTTGAACTTGGTCTTGCCTGAAGAATGAAAATCAACCTTGCCGGTCTGGAAAAACTTTGTAAAAATCAACTGGTGATGGGCCGGGTCAATGCCAATGCCGGTGTCGCTGACCACTATCTCGACCACCGGCTCGGCTTTTACTTTGGCAATCAACCCACCCGTCACCGCAATCGAGCCGCCATCGGGGGTGTACTTGATGGCATTGATGATGAGATGGTAAAACACCTTGGAGATCAAATTGGGGTCGGCTTGAATAACAGGCAGGTCTTGCAGCCCGCTCGCCGTCAAGGTCAACCGCCGCTCTTCCATTGTAGCTTTGAAGCTGGCGAAAATATTGGTAAAGAGGTCAGCCAGATTCGTCTGTTCTTTGCACACCTCCATAGCGTGGCTCGTAATCCGAGAGACGTCAAGCAGGCTGTTCAAAATTTCGTGTAGCCGATCCTGCCCAGCTAAAATGCCCTCCACCAGCATCTTGGTCTCTGGATCGCCGCCCTGCGCCGAGCTTTCCAGCAATTGGGCATAGCCTTTGATCAGCGTCAAGGGTGTGCGCAGCTCGTGGGCCGCCACATTGATAAAATCGGTCTTGGTCTTGTCCAAGCGCTCTAGCATCTGGTAAGCTCGATTCAACTCTTCGGTGCGCTGCAGCACCATCTGTTCGAGCTGCTCGGTAAAGCGCGAGATCTCGTCGTACAGGCTGGCATTCTCAAAAGCCACCGCCGCCTGGCCGGCAAAGGCCGTCACCAACATCACCTCTTCATGGTGAAAAGCCGCCGGGGCCTGCCGAGACAGCGAAATCAGGCCAAGGACCTGGTCGCGGGCAATCAGCGGCACACCCACCCAGGCTTTGTCGGCTGCCAGCCAGTTGGCCGGGCAGCGCTCGGAGGCAGTATCCCAATCGTCCACCCGCATCGGCTGACCTGTGCTGAGAATGCGTTGAATGACATCGCCCTCTTCTGGGCAAATGCTCAATTCCGTTCCCACAGCAGCCTCAGAGAAACCCCGCAAGGCAATGCTGCGCAAGGTGTCGCCATATTGCAGCATGACAGCTCCATGGTCATAGGGCACTACCCTCGCCAACTGCTCCAAGATGCGCTCCGGCACCTCGCGCAAATCCAGGTCACTCGAAAGCTCTCGGCCAGCCTGCTCCAACGCCTCGGCCAAACGGCGGCGGGTCTGTTCGGCCTGGTACAATTGGGCATTGCGAATGGCAATGGCAATCTGGTCGGCCAAGGTCTGCAAGGCTATCTGGTCATCAGGCCCAAAGCCCGCCAGATGGTCGCTCTGGATAGCCAGCGCGCCAACGATTGTTTTGCCCATGCACAGCGGCAAAACCAGCTCCGAACGCACCTCGGGCAGCGCTCCAAATGGCATGTAATCTGGAGACTGGCTTACATCTTCAACCAGGCGCAACTGGCCGGTGCGGCACACGCTGGCGATAATGCTGGCGGCCGCCAGCGGTATTGCCACCCCCTGCACAGACAAATCCTTGCCCACCCGGCCAGTGCCCGCCCTCAATACCACCTGAGCTTGCTGCCCTGCAATCAGCCAGACGCCCACAAAATAATACGCATAACGCTCCTGGATCAGGCGCACGATCTCGGCCAGCAATTCATCCAGGTCCAGAATAGAAATCACCCGCCGCGCCACCTGGCTGCTGGTTTCCAATTGCACCGCGCGCCGAGAAAGCGCCTGATTGGCTTGTTCCAGTTCGGCGGTGCGCTCGGCCACGCGCCGTTCCAAGGTATGCGCATACTCTTGCAACTGTAAGCGCGATTCGCGCAGCCCGGCCTGCATGCTATTAAAAGTCCCAGCCAGCAGCCCCAGTTCATCGCGGCTGCGCACCGGCACCGGCTCGTCCAGGTTGCCCTGGGTCACACGCTCTGCGCCAGCCACCAGATCGAACACGGGCCAGGTCAGGCGGCGCACCAGCAGGTACACACCCATCGCCAGCAAGGCGGCCAAGGTTGCCCCAATAAAAAAAATGTTCACTCCCAAGCGGCTCGCCGGCGCAAAGGCTTCTTCCTGATGCATTTCGGCCAGCAGAGCCAGCTCTCGCTTGGGCACCCAGCGATACACGCCAATGACCGGCTGGGCGCGGTAATTGAGGTAAAGCCCCGCGCCGCTCTTTTCTTGCAAAGCGGCATCAATCCCCTGGCTGCGCGCGTTGGCCAAGCCCTCGCGCCCAAAGCGCTCACTCGACACAAACGTGTTGAGCCTGTCTACCATATAAATCTCGCCGCTATTGCCCAGGCTGCCAGGCTCCAAAATGACGGCATCCATCCTATCCAGGTTGAGATGCGCCGCCAGCACACCCACTCGCTCGCCGCTCTGGCTGAAAAGCGGCGCGGCCACCGTCATCAGGGGTTTGTTGTCGGCCGAGTGATAGACATTTTGCACATAGGTGCGCCAACGCCCCTCGACAAAGTACAGGTCGCTGCCATAAAGAGCGCCAATGCTCTTTTCATTGGTCGAAAGAATCACCCGTCCATCCAAATCGGCCATGATAAATATCTCTTGCAAATCGGGTTGGCTGTCAACGACAGAGGCCAAATATTGCAAGAGATAAGCATGGGCTGCCTGGCGCTCTAGCAAATCCCCCTGGCCCAAAAGCGCGCCGGCCTGGGCGCGCACTTCGAGCGCGCGGCTGATGAGTAAAAGCCGCTGGCTCTGGTCGCCCACCCAACGGTTGAGCTCGCCTTCCTTCAGGCTAGCAACGGCCTCCAGGCGCTCAAACACCTGCTGGGTAATGGCATCTCTGGCCTGCTGAAAAGCCGCATAGGCCACCAGAATCACAGTCAGCAGCGACAATAGAAGAAAATAGCTCACCAAACGAGCCCTCAGGCTCTTTGCCAAGATGGTCATGGTCTAGCTTTCACCTAACCGGCAAACGCACATGAAAGTGGCTGCCGGGGCAACGCTGCTCATCATAGCCTTCACTCTCAACCCAAAGCTTGCCCCCGTGCGCCAACACAACACCCCGCGCAATGGCCAGGCCCAGGCCCGGCCCCCCTCCCTTGAACTTGGTCAAGCCAGAGGAATGCACGGCCACCTCGCCTGTCTGATAAAATTTTTCAAAAATCAATTCGTGATTGGCCGGATCAATGCCAATGCCAGTATCGCTGACAACAACTTGCGCCCAAGCCTGCGCCGGGTCGCCCGCTTCGCGCGGCTCAATCGCCTTGCCGCTCACCGTAATCGCTCCGCCATCTGGCGTGTACTTGATAGCATTGACAATCAAGTGATAAAACACTTTGAAGAGCAATTCAGGGTCGCCGGCGACTTCGGGCAAGCTGTCCAGCCCGGCCGTTGTCAGCGTCAGCTTGCGCTCTTGCAGCGCCGCGGTGAACTGGGTGCGGACGCGCTCCACCAGCGACGAAATCGACGTTGGCGCTTTGCGCAAGTGCAAGGTCTGGCTGTCGAGCTTGGTCACGTCCAACATGCTGTTGACAATGGCATGCAAGCGGTCTGCGCCGGCCAAAATGCCTTTGACCAACTCGCTCATATTGGCCCAGTCTTTCAAGGCCGGCTCCATTTCCATGACCTGGGCATAGCCCCTGATTACCGTCAGGGGTGTGCGCAATTCGTGCGCGGCCACGTCAATAAAATCGGACTTGGTCTTGTCTAGCCGCTCCAGCACCTGGTAGGCGTCGTTCAACTCGTCATAGAGCCGGGCATTCTCTAGCGCCACGGCGGCCTGGCCGGCAAACGCCGAAGCCAGCGTGGCATCCTCTGCGCTAAACGCGCCGGCGTCCTTGCGCGTTAATGAAATCATGCCAATGGCGCGATCTTGGGCAATCAGCGGCAGGCCCATCCACGATAGATTCAACGGCAGCCACTCTACCTGCTGCCAGCCAGACACCTTGGTCACATCGTCAATCAGCACCGGCCCATCGGCGGCTACCACCTGCTCAAACACATCGCCCGCGCGAATAGTCACCTGCAGCTCCATCGCCCGCTCGCCCTCTGGAAAGCCATACTGCCCCACAATGCGCATGACATTGCCATAGGCCAACATGACCGAGCTGCGCTCGTAGGGCACCACCGATGCCAATTGCTCCAAGATGCGGCCCGTCACCTGGCGCAGGTCCAGGCTGCTCGAAAGCTCCCTGCCCGCCCGCTCTAGCGACTCGGCCAAGCGGCGGCGGCGCTGCTCGGCTTCGTACAACTGGGCATTGCGCAAGGTAATGGCAATTTGATTGGCCAGAGTTTGAAGCAACAACTTGTCGTCTGGGCCAAAGGCCGCCGCCCGGTCACTTTGGATATCCAGCGCGCCGATAATCTTGTCGCCAATCCGCAGCGGCAAAACAATTTCCGAACGGGTAGCAGGCATTGCCTCCAGCGCCATATAGTCAATAGCGTTGCTCACATCGTCAACCATGCGCTCCACGCCGCTCTTGCACACCCCCACAATAACACTGACGGTATCCATCGAGATGCGCAAGTTGGGCTCACCCTCAGCCGGAAAGCGGCGCGCGTCGCCCTGATGCTGCCCCGCCCCGGCGCGCAGCATCACAAATTCCTTCTTGTCGCCCAGCAGCCAGACACCCACAAAGTAATAGCCAAACTGGGCCAAAATCAGGTGGACCACCTGCCGCAGCAGCTCATCCACATCCAACAGCGAGGTGACTTGCTGCCCTACCCGGTTGCTGGTCTCTAGCTGCACCGCCCGCCGCTCAAGCTCGATGGTGCGCTCGGCCACGCGCTGCTCTAGCGTGCGGGCATACTCTTCCAGTTGTTCTTGCGAACGTTGCAAGCTGGCGGCCATGGTGTTAAACTCGCGCGCCAGCGCCTCGATTTCATCGCCGGTGTCAATCTGAATGCGCTGCGCCAGGCGACCGCCCGCCAAGGCCGCCGCGCCCTGGCTCAACAAGTGGATGGGCTGCAGCACGCCCCGGCGAATGTATCCGCCCAACAAGATCAGGATAGCCAGCGCCAACGCTACCAAGACCACCGCCAAAACCAAGAGCGCATTGGCTTCGGCATAGGCCACACGGGTTGGCTGCTCCACAATGACGCCCCAGCCCGTCTCTTCGATGGGGCGATGATAGGCCAAGACCGGCTCGCACTGCTTGCGGAGCATGCACAACAAACCGCTGGGCTGCGCGCCGATTTCCACGCTCTCGGCATGCCGCAGCATATAGTCGCGCACAACCGGCACCACCGCCACGCGCGGCAACTGGGCCAGCGGCCCTTGCACCAGCTCGCTCTCGCGATAGGCAATCAAGCGCCCTTCTTCGTCCACCATGTACACCAGGCCGGCCTGCCCGGCTTGGACCTCTTTGATCACTACCCACAACTGGCTCAGGTCAACTTCGGCCACCAGCGCGCCTGTGACCGCGCCGCTGGCCGTGTAAATGGGCACAGCCATCTGCACAAAAGGGGCTTGATACTGGTCAGAAATGTAAACACGCCCCAGGTAAAATTCGCCCCCCAGCGCCGTATCCACCGCCGGTGCGCCGGCTCGCATTCGCAGCGGCGTCAGATATTCTGGCACCAACCAGATTTTGCGCGCCATTTCCTGGCCCGTCACATCGGTTACGGCCAGGTCGTGAAACTGGCGATGGGCCAGTTGCGCTTGGCCCAGCCAGGCCACTTGTTGAGCGGGGTCGGCCATGAAATAAACCAGGCCGCGCGCCGCATCATCCAACTGAGAGCGAAACTGGCGAACATTGCTGGCAACCTGAAAGCTGGCTAGAGCCGATGCCTGCCGCTGGCGTTCCTGGGCAGATTGAATCTGGAACTGGTAGCTTCTCCAGACCATGTAACCGACAACGCCCGACATCACAACAATGATGAACAAAAACGGCCAGCCCAGCCGGATGCTCAGGCGGTTTAAAAGTTTTCGGTTTGCGCCAACTTGATTGGCCATACTCACATCTTTTGTCTTTATGTTGTAATTGCTCACCCTGGCAAAGGTTTTAAACCTTTGTAAGGGTCAGTCTCAGTGCTTTATATCTTGACTGGCAAGCGAACATGAAAGTGGCTACCGAGGCAGCGCAACTCATCGTGACCTTTACTCTCAACCCAAAGCTTGCCCCCGTGCGCCAAAACAACGCCACGCGCAATGGCCAGCCCCAACCCAGGCCCGCCACCCTTGAATTTGGTCTTGCCAGATGAATGGACCGCCACCTCGCCCGTCTGGTAAAATTTTTCAAAAATCAGCTCGTGGTGGGCCGGGTCAATGCCAATGCCGGTATCGCTGACAACGACTTCCACCCAACCCTGCCAGGGTTGAAGATCTTGCCCCGTAATCGTGATCGAGCCGCCATCGGGCGTATATTTGATGGCGTTCACAACCAGTTGATAAAACACTTTGTACAACAGATTGGGATCGGCCTGGACCGGGGGCAATTCACTCAGACCCTCAAGCGCCAACGTCAGTCGCCGTTCTTGCAGCGCTGCCAGGAATTCAATCTGAACCCCCTGCACAAGCGGCAACAAGCTCACTCGCTCTTTGCGCATGCGCATGGTCTGGCTGTCAATCTTGGTCACATCGAGCATGCTGTTGACAATGTTGTACAGGCGGTCGGCTCCACTCAAAATTCCCTTTACCAAATCCTTGCTATCGGCGTCGCCGGCCATGATTGGCTTGGCTTCTAACACTTGGGCGTAACCCCGGATCACCGTCAGCGGCGTGCGCAACTCGTGCGCTGCCACATTGATAAAATCAGACTTGGTCTTGTCCAAGCGTTCAAGGGTTTGATAGGCTCGATTCAATTCTTCGGTGCGCTGCTGCACCATTTGCTCCAATTGCTCGTTGAACTGGGTGATTTCGCCGTACAGCTTGGCGTTTTCAAGGGCAATGGCCGCCTGCCCGGCAAAGGTCGAAACCAACACCGTATCGTCCGAGCTAAACTGTCCTGCCTCACGCCTGGTCAGCGAGATCATGCCCATCACCTGATCTCTAGAAATCAAGGGCGCCCCCAGCCAAGACCTGTTCACCGGCAGCCACTCTAACTGCTGCCAACCTGGTCCGGCTGTCACATCGTCAACCACCAGCGGCCGGCAAGTGGTCACTACCTGCTGGAATACGTCGCCCTCTCGAATAGGAATGCTGGCGGTCTTGGCGCGTTCGGTTTCCGGGAAACCATGTTGGGCAATGATACGCAGCGCGTCTCCCTCTTGCAGCAGCACCGATCCTCGCTCATAGGGCACCACCGTCAGCAATTGCTCCAAAATGCGCGCCGGCACCTCGCCCAAGTCCAAGCTGCCGGCCAGTTCCCGCCCGGCCCGCTCTAACGATTCGGCAAACCAGCGCCGGGTCTGCTCGGTCTTGTAAAATTGGGCATTGCGAATAGCAATGGCAATCTGGTCGGCCAGGGTTTGCAGCACCATCTGGTCATCGTGGCTAAAAGCAAGCAACTGCTCGCTCTGGATATCCAGCGCGCCGATGATCACCTGGCCTGCGCGCAAGGGCAAGGTCAACTCGGCGCGTGTCTCTGGCAATTCAGCCACCAGCATAAACGCGGGCGATTGGGTCACATCGTTCACCAGCCGCCCCTGGCCAGTCTGGCAAACCTCTACCACCAGGCTGGTGGTTTCCAACGACAGGCGCGTTTCTCGCTCGACCAGGTCTTGGCCGGCGCGGCCAGAGCCGGCATGCAACTCCACCCAGTCGCGCGTGCCGCTCACCAACCACACGCCCACAAAATAATAGCCAAAGCGGCTCTGAATCAGGCTTACAATTTGCTCCAGCAACTCGTCTAGCGCAAGGATAGAGGTCACTTGCTGGCCCACCTGGCTGCTGGTTTCCAACTGCACCGCGCGCCGAGAAAGCGCCACGTTGGCCCGCTGCAACTCGGCGGTTCGCTCTTCAACTCGCTGCTCCAGCGTGCGCGCCCAGGTGAGTGTTTCCTGGTACAGGCGCGCGTTCTCGATGGCCGTGGCGGCCTGGTTGGCAAAAATGCTCATCAGGGCCACATCGGTTTGCGAAAAGCGCCCACTGACCGAGCGGTTGTCGGCGTAAATCATCCCCACCAATTCCGAGCGGGTCAAGAGCGGCACGCACAATACCGAGCGCAGGTTCAGCTCTAGCACGCTGCTCTGGCGGCCAAAGCGCTCGTCGGTCATGGCGTCTTGCAGCAAGATGGGCGTCTTGGATTGCGAGACCATGCCCAGCACGGTATAACTGATTTGCGATTTGGCCCGCTCCAGTTCATCCACCGCCATGCCGCGAGCCACCCTCAAGTCCATCTGCCCGGCCTGATCTAGCAGCACCAAAAAACCGCGCTCAGCGCCGCTCAGCTCGATAACCTGGTCCATCACATAATTCAGCAGCAGCTCGGCGTCGTGCGTCTCATTCATCTGCAAGCTAATGTCGAGCACGCGCTTCAACTGGTCTCTGGCTCGGTCGGCCTCCGGCGCTTCAACCGGGGATTCGGCAGCCGGCCCTTCTTCCAGCACAGGGGGCTTGATGCCTCGCTTGGCCGATTGGCGTGTCCACTCGGTGACAATGTCTCGATTGATCCTGACCTTGTTGAGATAATTGCGTCGCAGGCCCTCATCGCTCAGCGTGGCAATGGCTTCTAGCATCACATCGCGCGCGCCTTGCAAGCATGCCCACGTCTCATCGTCAAGCGCCTTGCTCCACGTCTTTCTTGGGTCCGCCACCAGCACCTGATAGTGCAGCCACCACACATCTTGGGCAAGATAATCGCCTGCATTGCCCGTCGCTTGAACGTGCGCCACGGCTTCACAAGTGCAACGGTGGGCCGCTTCCCAATCGCCCAGGGCCATGCGGGTGGCCCCCAACCAGGCCAGCGCCGTGGCCAGGTATCCAATAGAATTCAGCTCGCGCAGCACATCACAGGCCCCTTGGATCAACTGGCGGGCCTCATCCAAGCGCCCCCGCGCCAGCGCCACTCGCCCCTCCATCATCCAATAGAGGGCCTCGCTCCAACGATCGCCGGTGTCTGCCGCCAGCATGCAGCCCTCTTCCAACACCTGCTGCGCCTGGCTGTAATCTTCCATCTCCAGATAAACGCGCCCCAGGCTTTCCAGGTAATAGATCAGGCTGGAACGGCCATGCGTCTCTCGCTGAATTTGCACCGCCTGCTCAAAATAATCGCGCGCTTTGCCATACAGGCCCAGGCTCCAATAAATAAGGCCCAGGTTATTGTACGAGCGCGATTGCCCGGCCCGGTCGCCAATCGCCTGCACAATGGCCAACGACTGCTCGTGATAATCACGCTGCCGGGTAAAATCAGCAGACATTAATCCCAGCGCATTCAGCAGGGCGGCTTCGCCTGGGCGGTCGCCTAAAGCGCGATACAATGCCATTGACTGTTCGTAATAGCCTTGCGCGCGACTGGAATTGCCGGCGCGCCGATCCACATCGCCCAATCGCCGCAAACTGATCGCTTCGCCGGGCTGGTCACCCAACTGGCGGTAGAGCTCCAACGCCTGCTCGTGGCAGGCCCTAGAGCCGCCATAATCGCCCAGCGCAAAATGCGCTTGACCCAACGAGGTCAGGCTGATTGCTTCCAAACTGCGGTCGCCCACCTGCCGGGCCAGGGTCAGGGCGGCTTGAGCCGCCTGCTGCGCTTCTACATTGTTGCCCAAAAAAATGGCCAGTGTCACACGCAGCGTGGCAACCTCCACCTGCTTGGGCACATCGCCCATATCGCCGGCCAGCCGCGCCATTGCATCCAGGTCGGCTTGCTGCGCCTGGCGCTTACCCACCAGGCTATAACAGGCCTGCCGCCCGGCTAAAAGCTCATACTCGGTTTGCATGTCGGCCAAAGCGGGCCGCTCGCTTTGCAGCGCCAACGCCCGTCCGTAATGTTGAATGGCTGATTCATTGGCGTAAATCTGGCGCGCCTTGTCGGCTGCCAGCTTGGAATAGCGCAGCGCCAGGCGCGCGTCGCCAGCCCGTTCAAAATGCCACGCCAGCCATTCGGCCACATCGCTTTCGGCGTAGAGCTTGCGCAGCGCCTCGCCAATGTGGCGGTGACGCTCTGCCCGCTGCTCGGGCGCCAGTGTGCTATACACCGCCTCGCGCATCTGGTCGGTGCTGAAACGATATCCTTGCTGCCCGGCCTGGTCGCTGGCCGCCAACACATGCTGCTGCGCCGCGTCGGCCACCAGGCCAAAGACATGGTCGGGCGGCAGATCGCAGACCGCCATCAACACATCCATATCCAGCCACTGGCCCATCACCGCCACCCACTGCAGCAAATCAAGGCTTTCAGGGCGCTGAGAGATGCGCCGCAAGCGACGCTGCGCCGCTTCCTGGATAGTAGCCGGCAGCGACAGTTCAGCCACATCAATCCGCCATTTTGCTCCATCATAGCGCAGCAGGTCTTCCTCAACCAGGCTGTGCATGACACTCTCTATAAACAAGGGATTGCCGCCCGTTTCGGCCATCAATCTGGGCAATAGCCCTGCCGGCAAAGCTTCATTGCACTGCGCAAGCCCCAGCATAGATCTAACAAATTCAGCCGCGTCCGCTTCGGCCAGCGAGTCCAGGCGCAGCAAGTCATACGGGCACTCGCTCTGGGGAGGGGATTGTTCGCGCTGGCGGCTGATGGCGCGCGCCTGGCGTATCACCTTATTCAACGGATGCGCCTCGTCTATCTCGTCATCGCGATACACGCCGCAGACCAGCAAGCGCCCTTGGGCCGTATGTTGGCCCACATAGTCCAACAATTCGACGGTTTCGGCGTCGGCATATTGCAAGTCTTCCAAAAGCAACACCAGCGGCGCATCGCTTTCTAGCAGCAAGCGCGCGGCGGCTTCCATCAAACCCGGTTTGCCCTCTGCGGCAGGGGCAGCGTAGGGTGTGGAGCCAATCTGAGCTGCCAGTTCTGGCATCAACTTGGCCAGCGACAAGCCGTGCCTTGGCAGCGCCTTGCCCCCGCCGGCCTGTTGGTGAGAAATGATCTGGCTATAGATAGAAAAAATCCACGGGCGATAGGGCACTCGCACTTGTTCGCGACAAGCGCCCTCGCACACCAGCGCGCGCTGCATCTGGGCGCGCAGGCGCAGCTCTCGCGCCAAGCGCGTCTTGCCTATGCCCGCCGCGCCGGCAATCAGAACCAAGCGCCCCTGGCCTTGCATCGCTCGTACCAGCGTCCCCTGCAGGCAAGCCAGCTCAAACTCGCGCCCCACAAAGCGGCCGCTTTGAATATAGCCGCGCTTGGTTTCTTTGGTCTCAATCGGGAAATTGACCTGGCTTATTTCGTTGATGGCCTGGATGACGGCGTTGGCGCTGCCATAGCGCTTTGCCGGCTCTTTGTCCAAGAGCTTGAGGATAAGGTCTTGCAAACCCTCTGGAACATCGCTGACGAAATGGCGCGGCGGTTCTGGCTTGGCTTCCACGCGCTGCCGCACATCGGCGAACGGCAAACGGCCGGCGACAATCTCGTACAACGACACCCCCAGCGAATAGAGATCAACCCGGTGGTCCACCGGATCACCCCGAATCATCTCTGGGGCAACGTATTCGGGTGTGCCGCGCACTTGCTGGCCCTCGCCGCGCGCCTCACCCACCAGGCCAAAATCCATCAACTTGACACACCACTCGTCCGCGGCGTCGCCTTGAGATATGAGGCGAATGTTACGCGGCTTGACATCATAATGGATAAAGCCGCGCGAGTGGATATATTGCAAAGCGCGGCAAACTTGAACGGTGATTTTGTACAACCAGCTATAGTCGCCAGATCGTTGGGCCTGAAGAATAAAGGTGGGCAGGTCCTCGCCGGGGACGTATTCCATAGTAAAGAAATATTCGTTTGTCTCGGCAATGACCCCAAAATCGTAAACTGCCACCAGGTTAGGGTGGCGCAGTTGCCCCAGCGCGGCAAACTCGTGCTTGAACTGGCTTTGGTCGCGCTCGCCCAAGTCGGCCCGAATCACCTTGAGCGCCATTTCCTCGTCGTTGCGCAGGGTATCCTCAACCAGGTAGACGGTTCCCATGCCGCCCTTGCCCAGTTGCCGGACAACCCGGTAGCGATTGTAGACAAAATCCGCCATACCCACTCTCTGCCCCAACAGACGAAGCGCAATACCAAACTTGGTCATTTTAACACATTCCTTGATTATTGGTAACTGTACGACCATCCAGTTTCCAAATTGCGGCAATTCGTAATTGCACAATAGAGTTTATCGGAAATAACGTAGCCAACGTATCCCCACACCTGCACTTGCGCCAAGCGCAGCGCAGGTGCAAGTGTACGTTGGCGGACTGGCATGGGGATGCCAGTCCTGCTATTTCCGATAATGTCTAATCCATAAGGGTGTGACCAAACTTGGCAAGTTTGCCCATTACCGGGTTGCCGAACTTTTTCGGCGTGAATAGGCCTCAACAAGTTGAGGATTCCGGCCGACTGATTTTGGTCACACCCGTGTAACTACTCAGCCGGCACCCTTCGACTACGCGCCGCGCATCCTGAGCGAAGTGAAACGCAGTCGAAGGAGCGCGGCGCTCCGCTCAGGATGCTGAGTAGTTACACACCCGTTTGAAATTTGCATCTTTGACAAATGTGGATATACTTTAAATCGTCACGCCAAGTTAAAAGTACACAAGTTTCCTTTTTCCTTTGTGTGCCTTTGTGCCCGCCTGCCCCCGCCGAAGGCAGGGGGTTGTGGTGAAAAAGGAAATTCCTACGGCCAGAGCCGTCCTATGGATTAACTCAAGTTATCTCTTACTTGCCAAGAAGGAGAATTCACATGCCCAAAAAACTGCTGGTCGTGCCGTACAAATCTCAAAGCGACCCCGATGCGCCATCGCGCAATGACTGTGGCCCCACCTGTGTTGCCATGCTGCTGGCGGCTGGCGGCCAGGCAATTACCCCCAAAAATGTGTATGAAAAGACAGGCGCCACAGGCGGCCTCATCAGCGCCTCGCAGCTCCAAGTTGCGGCGCAACAATTTGGGATGACCCTGACGCGCTTTCAGAGCAACGAAGCCAACTCGCTCCAAGACCTGCATTCATTTATTGACCAGGGCGCCCCCGTGATTGCCCTCATCAAATATGCCTATCTGCCGGGGCGGCAAGACACCTTTCCCGATGGTCATTTTGTGGTTGTGGTAGGCTATGATGACGCCGCCAGACAAATTTTCATCCACGATCCTTTGTATTGGAAGCCCCGCCGAGAAGAAGGCTCCTACCATCCTCACACCGAGGAAGACTGGAACAAGGCCTGGGGGCGTTGCAAGGAAGACAAAAACACCCCTTACCTTCTATTGGTTCCCAACCTCAATGTCCCGGTTGAAACCACCGGGGTAGATATTCCCATGGCGCGCCGGCGGGTGCTGTCGCGCTTGGCCTACGATGGCAAGCTAGATTATAACGGCGTGCCGCTTGATCAACTGGATGACGCCACCGTTGCCAGGCTGGTCAACGAGCTAAAAGATTGGCCCGGCGCGGTTGATGAATACACGGTGCAATTGGGTGAAGGCAAGCCGCAAATTGCGTGGAAGGTTTACAGCACCTGGAAGCGGTGGTCGGCGCTGCAATACTATAACGACCTGTCTGCCACCGCCTCGCCCGCTCAGGGAACAGTGCTCAATGTGCCGCGCCCGCTGGCCTATGTGCAACCCACCGTCACGCGCTGGGGCGGGCTAAAGGTGCGCTTGCTGCCGGTAGCCAACAATCCAGAATTTGAAAAGCTGCCCGTTAACACCCCGGTCACATTGCTCAGCGTGCCCCTTACAATCCTCAGCATCAACAACGGCCAAGTTCAAACCGAACCGTGGATCAATCAGCCGGGCGATGTGTGGGTAAAGCTTCGCACGCCTTTTGGCCGAGAGGGGTGGGCCCGCTGGCGCTATGCCAAAGACAATGAAATCTACCTGGCCTACAAACAATCTGCCTATACGCCGCCTTTCTGGGGAGCGGGCAAATGCCTGGCGGGGGTCGGCTCGGCCAATCCATGGCCTTTTATTGATGCGGATTACGGCGTCATCAGCACCGCCCACATGGAAACCGTCAAGCTGCTGGCGCCCAGCAACGAAGGCCCCCAGGCGCAGGGCGGCGATGCGGCCAAGCGGCTCATTGCCGAAAAACGCTTTGTCATGGCGCGCTTGTTTGAAAAGCCCGGCAAACGCCGCATGACAGCCCAAGAGTTTGTGGCCTCGGTGGCCAAGGGCTTTGAAGAACTGTACAAGGCCGGGGTGCGCTATTTTGAAATCCACAACGAGCCTAATTTGAAAATAAACGAAGAAGGTTTGGGCGTTAGCTGGAATACCGGCGCGGAATTTGGCGCGTGGTTCATTTCTGTCTATAGCACCCTCAAGGCCCGCCACGCCGATGTCAAGCTGGGCTATCCGGGCCTGTCGCCCCAATATGGCGAGCCGCCCGCCAACAATGTGTGGTACCGCGATATGTGGAAATTTTTGGACGAAAGCGAAGCAGCCGTGCAGCGCGCCGATTGGATTGGCGCCCATTGCTATTGGCAACACGAAGGCACCGGCCCGGCAGGTATGCTGGGAGATGAAGGCGGCATGTTGTGGAAGAAATTCCGCGCCCGCTGGCCCAACAAATTGATCTTTATCACCGAGTTTAGCAACACCAACCCAGCCACAGATTACAAAACCAAGGGCCAGCAGTATGGCCGCTACTATAGCATGCTGCGCTATGAGCCTAACCTGGCCGGCGCAGTTGCCTTTGCGCTATATTGGCCCGGCCAAGACAAAAACCACGAAGGCTGGCGCACCGATGGCGGCGTCAATGAGGTGGCTGGCGAAGTGGGCAATGTGGTGGGACAGCCCAATTTTTAGAGCCGAAAAGTAGGGTGGCATCCCCATGCCACCCTCAATGTAGCGCCTCGCTCCATTTGTGGTAAAATATGCTCTGAGGGAAATGCTTTGCCCTTTGAGTTCAGGAGGTGATAGGTGAAATCTATGGCTTTCCGTTCGTCATGGTGGTGCAGCTATGTTCTGGTTCTTGCTATCGTTGGCGCGCTGCTGCTGCCCCAATTTGCCGCCGCCCAAGGGATGCCCACAGTTACAATTGTCCCCCTCAAATCGCAAATTGCCGTCAATGAAGAGGTGATTATAGAAGTACGGGTTGAAAACGTCATTGATCCTGTAGAGCTAGAGGTGGTAAATATAGCGTTGAAATACAGTGACACCTTGCTCCAAACAAGCAGCAACGACATTACACCGGGTTCTTTCTTTACCCCCTCTTCAGTTACCAAAGAGGTGCAAGGCGGGACTATTGTCTATGATGCACAGGGCACTCAGGGCGCGGGCACCGGCGGCGTCTTGTTCACCATCAAGTTCAGGGGAATCAGTGCCGGCCCAGCTACCATAGAGGCGCTGTCACCTGAATCGGTGTTCTTGGGCTTTGTTGATGGCGCTGGTCATAGTCCACCTGTTCAGGGCGTGCAAATCACAGTAGGTGGAACCGGCCCCACCCTCACTCACACCCCAACCGCCACACCCAGCCACACCCCCACGCCCACATCTTCGGCCACACCCATCACACCTGGGCCTGCTGCCACCACGCTTACGCCCTCGGCTACTCCTACCACACCCACCCCCTCGGCTACACCCACCAAGACGCCTTCCCCCACCACGCCGGCGCCTGTGCCCACTACCCTCACACCCACACCCTCGTCCACGCCCATCACCCCTCAACCCATCTGCACACTCCCGGCGTGCCCCGCCGGTCAGGTGCTTTACTGTCCAGGCACCTGCACCAATGGCTGCGGTGTTACGTGTGCCACACCTACCCCCATTGTCACCCTCACACCCACACCCGTCACCCCTCAACCCATGTGCACACCCCCAGCGTGCGCTGCCGGCCAGGTGCTCCACTGCCCAGGCACATGCCCCAATGGCTGTGGCGTTGTGTGCGTCACGCCTGTCCCCATTGTCACCCTCACACCCACGCCATCGGCAGGCGATATTGGTGTGCATGTGGTGCGCCAGAATGAAACTCTGTTCTGCCTGGGGCGGGCTTATGAGGTCAGCCCGTGGGCCATTGCCCGGCGCAATAATTTGTTGTCACCCAATTACGTCTACCCGGGCCAGCGATTGGTCATCCCCAACGAAAGGTGGAACAATATACCAACTGGCCTGGTTTGCGTTCGCCAGTTTGCGCCGCCCACCTCGGCTCCTGGGCAGCCCACCGCGCCAGCGCCTGCAACGCCGGTGCCCGTATCGCCTTGCCGCCTGAACTATACCGTGCGCTATGCCGATACACTGTGGTCCATCGCCAGACGTTGGGGCGGGTCGCCGTGGACAATCGCTACAGTCAATAATATTGCCAACCCCAACCTGATTCTCATTGGCGAAACCTTGTGCATCCCGTAAACATCTAAAAGATTTCTCTACCGTACACTTTCTGCCCGGAGTGAATTCTGCGAGAACAATGCCGAGATTTTTAGCCACGAATTGCACGAATTCCACTAATTTGCTCTGTCTTTTTCGTGCTAATTCGTGAAACCTGCGCCTGCGCGCAGT
>JBGSMF010000469.1:0-3274 GCA_041740315.1 Thermoflexales bacterium | reverse complement strand
AGCCGTGGCACCTCGCCCGAGCCGCAGCCGGTGGCGCACAGCAGCCCCTCGGCGTGCTGAGCCAGCAGCTCTTTGTCTACGCGCGGCCGGTAATAAAAGCCTTCCAACTGCGACAAGCTGGCTAGTTTGAGCAAGTTCTTGTAGCCGGCATCGTTCTGCGCCAGCAGCAGCAGGTGATGGGGACTTTTGTCTTTTTGCGGGTCGCGGTCGTGGCGCGAGCGGCGAGCCAGGTAGGTTTCAATGCCCACGATGGGCTTGACGCCGGCCTTTTTGGCCGCGTTGTAAAACTCGATTGCGCCGTACATCACGCCGTGGTCGGTGAGCGCCACGGCCGGCTGGCCCAGCTCTTGGGCGCGCTTGACCAACTGCGAGATGCGCGACAGGCCATCTAGCAAGGAATATTCGCTGTGGACGTGCAAATGGACGAATGACATACTCTTGGCGACAAACGACGAATGATAAACAAACAATGGTGTTGCCAAGATTATACCACAAGTGGAAACTCGCTAACCTTAAACTTTGCTTTGACATTGTGAGGGGCATTGTCTATAATTGGTTTTATATTCGGCCTGTATGCGCCTCAAGGGATGATTAGATGACATGATGGGACAATATTGGCCTCAGCATCGCAGGAGGGCGAGGTATGCCTGTGGGGCGTGCAGTGACAAGCCCTCACCCTCGGATCCCCTAGCAGGCTGCCGGAGAGCGGGCTGGTAGGCTCGTAGTGCGCGCTTCAGCGCGCTAAAGCGCGCACTACGAACGGCCCTCTCCGACAAGCTCCTAGGCTTGGGGAAATAATTCTTGACAGATTTGGAAATAATCTATGCCATATTCCTTTGCAGCAGTGGATGAATCTGGGCAAACCGGCCTCGAGGTCGAGCGCGGTTCAACGCGCTCGTTCGCCGTTACCATTGTGTTGACTAACGCCCCCCAGACCATTCGAGACAATGTAGAAAGTTTGCGCCGCGATCTCAAATTGCGGGATGGAATTGAATTCAAATTCCGCGGCCCTCCTTATTCGACCCGGCTAGCTTTTCTGGCGAGCGCCGTAACTTGGCCTTTGGTGGCCCGCACACTATACATTGATAAGCAACTCTTGCCGGTTGACTTGTACAGGTTGAAAAGCTGGGAATTCTATGGGTATTTTATGGCAGATTTGCTGGAGCATCTACCGGTGGGAGAATTGGGCAATACGACTATGGCGCTTGACGAGTTCGGCCCGCCCAAGTTGACGCTTCGAGCGATTCGGGGCTATTTGCGCCAGAGCGGACTGGACCAACTGATCAAGCGCATTGCCTTCAAGCAATCTTGCGACGATGACATGATCCAAGTGGCAGATATGTTTGGCGGCGCAATTTATCGTTGGCTTACCGATGGCGATGAAACCTATTACCGTCTCATCCAAAGCAAGACATTGGTGTGGGCCTACCATCCACCCAAAGCATACACACCCACCTGATTTCAGCGTGGGGAAATTAGACCCTATCGAAAATAACGTAGCCAACGTATCCCCATACGTTGGCGGATTGGCATAGGGATGCCGTCCTGCTATTTCCGATAATGTCTATTGTATCTTTTCAATAATCTGGGGTGAGGGCAGGGCATGCCCTGCCCAGACAGGGTAATCACAAGGATTACCCCCACATTTTGAGATGTTATGGGAAATCTAAAATTCTTATGCCTGAATTGCCCGAAGTTGAAACCATCGTTCGCAAATTGAATGCCGGCCTGCCGGTGGAAAAGAACTATCCGGCCTATCCGCCGCTGCCGGGCCATACCATCCTGGCTGTGCAGGCCAATTGGCCGCGGCAAATTTATCCCTCGGTGCGCGCGCTCAAAAAGCAGTTGCCCGGCCACCGCATCGAGGCCATTACGCGGCGCGGCAAGTACCTGGTGTTCAAGTTAGCCTTTGCCCCCCAACTTTCCCTCTCCCAGTTTTTGGAGAGGGGGCCAGGGGGTGAGGGCTATTTGTTGATCCACCTCAAAATGTCGGGGCGGCTAGATGTGGTGCCGGCAAGTTGGCCGCGCAGCAAGCATGACCACCTGGTTGTTGGACTGGACAATAATTACGAGTTGCGCTTTAATGATGCGCGCAAGTTTGGGCGGGTTTACCTGGTGAATGACGTGCAACAAGTTGTGGGGCAGCTTGGGCCAGAGCCGCTAGAGGCCGCTTTCACGCTGGGGGCGTTCCGCGCTCTAGTTGCCGGCCGCTCGGGCGCGCTCAAGCCGACCTTGCTCGATCAAACTTTTATTGCCGGCGTAGGCAACATTTATGCCGATGAAAGCCTGTGGCGGGCCAGGCTGCACCCCCGCCGCAAGCTAGGCGCCCTTGCGCCCGATGAGGTGGCGGCGCTGTATCGCAGCATCCGCGCGGCGCTCAACGACGGCATCAAGCATGGCGGCTCGACCATTGATTGGGTTTATCCAGAGGGCAACTATCAAAAGCGCTTGAAGGTGTATGGCCGGGCTGGGCAGCCTTGCCGCCGCTGCCGCGCGACCATTCAGCGTATTGTGGTGGGGCAACGCAGCACATTCATTTGCCCGCATTGTCAAATTGAGGCCTGATGGCCGGACATTTTTAACAGGTGATGTATGAATAACAGCCTTGTCTATATTATCCTTGGAATCGTCATTGGCGCGGCGGGCGCTCTGGTTGCTACCGGCCTGGTTGTGTGGCTGCGAGCGCCTTCGCCTTACTCGCCCGAATCGTCGTCGCCCACAACGCCCGATGACAAATCTCTGCGCCTGGTGCCGCTTTCGGCTGGTGGATGGGCAGTGGAAATGGGCGGCAAGCGCTATCGCAACCTGGGCGAGGTGCGCGATACAGGCGACAAAAAGCGCGTGCAATCTGTGCTAGATAGCCTGCCCAAGTTTGCCGGGCAGCCGGCGGCGGCTTCGCGCCCGCCGGAAGCGCCGGCGCCGCCGGGCATGGAGGAGGCGCTGCGGGTATGGCAATCGCAGGCAGATGGCGGGCTAGTGGTGGAATTTCGCCGGATGCGCTATCGCAACTTGGACGAGATGCATGATACAGGCGATAGACAGCGTGTGCAATCTGTGTTAGATAGCCTGTCCAAGTTTGCCGGGCAGCCAGCGGCAGCCCGGCGCCAACCAGAAGCCTCGCCGCCGCCGTCGGGCCTGGATGAAACGTTGCGAGTGTGGCGATCGCAGGCAGATGGTGGGGCAGTGGTGGAATTTCGCCAAATGCGCTATCGCCGCCTGGTCGAGGTGACCGATGCCACCACCGGGCGCGAGCTGCTGGCGGTGCTGGCCGGGC
>JBGSMF010000468.1:0-3172 GCA_041740315.1 Thermoflexales bacterium | reverse complement strand
CGGAGAGGGGAGCACATTCCCCTTCCCTTGTAGGGAAGGGGGCCAGGGGGTTAGGTTTACCACGCGAAATCCCAAAGAGCCAATGTTTTTGGATGAGCAAGCGCACTTGACCAGGGTTGCCAGCCTGCCCAGGCGGCCAGTTTTTTAACCTGCGGGAGGGTAGGTTGAGTTGTTACCTGGTTTTGACTTTTTGAGTGCGCGAGGTTAGAATTTGTTACGTGCTGCGTGCTGTGCAACGCGGCGCACAAGCGAGGTGTACCATGCCCAAACCCAAGTTGGTGCTCATTGACGGCCATGCCCTGGCCTATCGAGCGTATTTTGCTTTGGAGAGCACTGGCCTAAAAACTCGCGCCGGCGAGCCAACCGGCGCGGTGTATGGCTTTGCGTCTATGCTGCTCAATGTGTGGCGAGACGAGCGGCCAGACTATATCGCCGTGACTTTTGACGTGGGCAAGACCTTTCGCAATGAGCTGTATGCCGATTATAAAGCCACTCGCGCCAAGATGCCCGATGAGTTGGCGGCGCAACTAGGCCGCATCCAGCAGATGGTGCAGGCGTTCAATTTGCCGGTGGTCACTGCCGAAGGATTCGAGGCAGATGATGTGTTGGGCACTTTGGCCGCGCGCGCCGCAGCCGATGGCTTGCAGACCATTATTGTCACTGGCGACACGGACACTTTTCAATTAATCAACCCCAGTGTGAGCGTGTTGATCAACCAGCGCAAGTGGTCAGATATACGCTTGTACGACCCGGCGGCTATCCAAGAACGCTATGGCCTCTTGCCCAACCAGTTGATTGATTACAAGGCCCTGGTGGGCGACACATCAGATAATATCCCCGGCGTCAAGGGCATTGGCGACAAGACCGCCGTGCAGTTGCTGCAAAAGTATGGCACGCTAGACAATATTTACGCGCACCTGGAAGAGATTACGGCCAAGCGCGCCCGGGCGGCTTTGGAAGGAGGGCGCGAGGCGGTTCGGATGAGCCGAGAATTGGTGACGATCAAGACCGATGTGCCGCTTTCTATCGAATGGGAACAATGCCGCACGGCAGATTATGACCGAGGCAAGGCGCTAGAGCTATTCCGCCAGTTGGAATTTCGCTCGTTGATAGATCGCTTGCCAGGGGGAGGGACGCCAGCCGAAGGCGAACCGCAGCAATTGAGTATGTTCAAACAGTTTGGTGGACAGGGGAGGGAAAACAAGGAGACAGAGAAGCAGGGAGACGAAGAGACCAAGCGACTAGGCGACCAAGCGACTAGAGTGCATCTTGTCACAGACGCCAAGGCGCTAAAGGCGTTGGTGAAGGAATTGGGGCGGGCTGATATTATTTCGTTTGATGTCGAGACAACCAGCACCGACCCCATGCGCGCCAAGCTGGTGGGCATCTCACTGGCGGTCACAGCCGGCGAGGGCTATTATATCCCAGTGGGGCACCAGGCCGCACCCGAAGGCATGCTGTTGCCCGCGGGCGAGCCGACCGGCCAGCAGTTGCCGTTGGAGGAGGTTTTGGCGGCGATCAAGCCTGTGATGGAGGATGAGGCGATTGCCAAGCTGGCCCACAATGCCAAGTACGATATGACTGTGTTGGCAAATTATGGGGTGGCAGTGGCCGGCCTGGCCTTTGACACCATGATTGCCGAATGGCTCATTGACCCGGCCAGCCACAGCCTGGGGCTCAAGCCATTGGCCTGGACACGCCTGGGCGTAGAGATGACACCGATTGACGAGCTGATAGGCCGCGGCAAAAAACAGATTACGATGGAGCAGGTGGCGATCCAGGCTGCCGCCCCGTATGCCGCCGCCGATGCCGATATGCCGCTGCGCCTGCGCGCGCAACAAGAAGGCGAATTGCGCGCCAAGAACCTGTGGCCGTTGTTCGAGCAGGTAGAAATGCCGCTGGTGACGGTGTTGATGGACATGGAGCTGGCGGGCGTTTTGTTGGATGTGCCATTCCTGCGCCAGATGGGCGCCAGCCTGGACAAGCAACTGCACAAGTTAGAGCGCGCGATTGTAGACTTGGCCGGGAGTGATTTCAACATCAATTCGCCGCAGCAACTGGCCGAGGTGTTGTTTGGCAAGCTGCGGCTCAAAGCGCCGAGCGGGCGCAAGACGGCCACTGGGCGGGTATCGGTGGCGCAAGACGTGCTCGATTCGATGGCGGGGCAGCATCCCATCATTGAGCAAATTTTGGAGCAGCGCCAGCTCTCCAAGCTCAAAAGCACCTATGTAGATGCGCTGCCGGCCCTGGCCAACCCACAGACGGGGCGCATTCACACTTCGTACAACCAGGTGGGCACTGTAACAGGGCGCATCTCTTCCAGCGAGCCAAACTTGCAAAATATCCCCATCCGCACCGAACTGGGGCGACAGGTGCGCCGGGCCGTCATCGCTGCGCCGGGGCACGTGTTGGTGGCGGCCGATTATTCACAGGTCGAGCTGCGCATCTTGGCGCACATCAGCGGCGATCCCGGCCTGAAGGAGGCCTTTGCGCGCGGCGAAGACATTCACGCCAGCACGGCGGCGGCCATTTTTAGCGTGCCGTTGGCGCAGGTCACCTCTGAATATCGCCGCATTGCCAAGAGCATCAACTTTGGCCTGGCGTATGGACAGGGAGCCTTTGGCTTGGCGCAGACCACCGGCCTGCCCCAGAGCGAGGCGCAAAAGTTTATTGACGCCTATTTCAAACGCTTTGCCCGCGTGCGCGATTATATCGAAGAGACCAAGCGCAAGGCCGCTGCCGAGGGCTATGTGGAAACGCTCTTGGGCCGGCGGCGCTACTTTGGCATTTTGCAAAGCCGAGATAACGACCAGCGCACGCAAATTGCCAGGCGCGCCGCCGAGCGCGAGGCCATCAATATGCCAATCCAGGGAACCGCGGCAGATATCATCAAAGTGGCCATGATTAATTTGCATCATCGGCTGGCTGCCCAAGACGCTGGCCTGAAGGCCAAAATGATTTTGCAGGTGCACGATGAGCTGGTGCTGGAAGCGCCGGAAGACAAGGCCGAAAAAGTCATGGCGATAGTGCGCGAGGAAATGGAAAACGCCTGCCGGCTGGATGTGCCGCTGAGGGTAGACGCCAAGGCGGGGAAAAATTGGGACGAGACGAAATAATCCAAGTTGCGCGCCACATCAAATGGCGCGCCACATAAAAAAAAGTCATTACCCGG
>JBGSMF010000467.1:0-1786 GCA_041740315.1 Thermoflexales bacterium | reverse complement strand
TTCGGTCAGGTAGTACAGGCCATTTCGAACCAGAGCTTGAATTTGTTTGATACTCAAGATTACCCCTCACCAAGTTTAATCTATTTCTCTCACCATTGCAAATGTAATACCTGGCTGTGCCTAACGGAAGCATCACCCGCTTGCCGATTGCGACGAACGGCGCTCGCGCCCCGAAAGGTGATAAAACGCACACGCAACCTCTGGAACTCGGCGCGTAAGGCAAGTCGGGTGCATGCAGTGTTAGGCTGCGCCTGACTAGCCCAGCTCAAGCGGGCAACTCAATCCCCCATTACTCCTTCGTCATTCCCACAATGCTCACAAGGCATCGTTACACCATAAGTGCATTTGTTGCACCGCTCACAGTGCCACTCGCGCCAATCTCGGCACTCCCGACATATTTCACAATGCCAAGTACAACTATCTTGTACGACATCTTTCCAGCAAAAAGAATACCAATAGCTTTCTTGACACTCTGAACAAAGATATTCTTGCAGCAGGTCTTTGAGTGGCACTTGCTGGTGACCACAGGGAAGTTCATATAACATTTCTAAATCTTCTGGTGAGAGAGCTTTATAGCTCTCAATATTCTGGATAGCGCAGGCTGACAGATGTTCTACCTCCACGCCATTGAGTGGATTGTTGCAGTTGAGACAACCACACGTTTCATCACACGGTTCGTTGTGTTTGAGACAATTACACCGTCGGTCCTGGCAACCTGTCTTGCATTTGCAGTGATTTTCTTTTTCCAAGATTTTCTCCTATGCCTTGAGCAAGGCTGGCGCGGCCTAACGGAAGCATCACCCGCCGCCCAGGCTGCGACGCAGAACGCCCGCGCCCCGAAAGACGATGACCACGCGAAAGTAGCTCTGGAACTCGCGGCGTATGGGCGGTCGGGTGCATGCAGTGTTAGCCGCGTCTCTGTACTAACTCAGAAATTCTCTCTCCAAGTATACCCGAAGTGTTTCGCCGTAGACTATTGCATCAATTCCGTGAATGGATAATACCGTACTTTGACCTAGATCTGAGCCACAGACGATGTAACGATGAGCATATATGGGAACCAAAGCTGCCTTTGTCTCAAGCTCGTATCCTTGTTCAGCCAGAACTTGCTCTATTTCATCGCGAACCTTGCATACATCCTCAATCAGGCTTTTTATGATCTTCAAGTCACGTGGGTATGTGTAGACACCATTGGATGTACGATGTGGTTCACCGCTGAGGCCATAGATATTCAACGTGGGAATATCCGTGCCATTCATTGCACGCAACATGCGCCGAAAGTCATCGGGGAATCGAGCTTTGAGCACTTGTTCATATTCGGCGATTTGGATATCGGTCAACCCAGAATTCCAGCGTGTACCACGTTGAAATTGAAAGCCATATACTACAAGGTTGATACTTGCTTTACTCCAATGGTTCTCTGTTTGGTGCTTGAACTCAGCCAAGAACTGATCATCAATTGATGACTTCTTCATGACCTTACTGTCTCCGTGGGACATTAGACTTGGAGCGGCTAACGGAAGCATCAGCCGCTTGCCGGATGCGACACGTAACCTTCGCGCCCCGAAAGATGATGACGACGCGAAAGTAGCTTTGGAACTCGGCGCGTAAGGCAAGTCGGCTGCATGCAGTGTTAGGCGGTGTCGTTTGTTATCTGCTGAATCTTTACACGGAAGCAAGTAGCTTTTCTTGCAACCACAAATTAATCAGCGTTTCGGTGGACACGCCCTGCTGATGTGCTTGTGCGCGCACTTGTTGCAGTATATCCTTCGCCACAGAACAATAC
>JBGSMF010000466.1:0-23902 GCA_041740315.1 Thermoflexales bacterium | reverse complement strand
CGAACCCGGCGCCAAAGTCCTGTGGCGCGGCTGGCAGCGTTTGAATGATATGGCCGAAACTTGGCAACTTGCGCATCCCACAACGGAAAAAGATGTGGGTAATGGATAGCTGGCAGCAGACAGGGTGCAAGCCTGCCCTGGACGGGCAGTCCAGGGTGTACGTTGGCGGACTGGCACACTTGCACCTGCGCTGCGCTTGGCGCAAGTGCAGGTGTGGGGATGCCAGTCCTGCTATTTCCGATAATGTCTAGTAGATGTTGCGCTGAGGGCATTTGTGAGTTACAATACTTGGCGTTAGGGAACAAGAGTGTGCGACGGCAAGCTGTTTTTGAAGGGAGGTGATTCATTCCCGAAATTGTAGACTCATGTTCCAACCGCAACCGTCATACTTTTTTTCCAGGAGGTACACTATGTTAAAGCAACGCCGATTTGTAACAGTTTTTCTTCTCGTCATCTTGTCAACCATGTTGAGTTTGGTGGGTTGCCAGGCGCAACAGCCCGCGAGCAAGGAACTCAACATGATGTGCACGCCGCAAGAGGAATGGTGCCAGGGCATGAAGCAAGAGTTCGAAGCCAAGTATGGCATCACCGTCAATTATGTCCGCATGTCCAGCGGCGAAGCCTTGGCCCGCTTGCAGGCGGAAAAAGACAATCCCCAATTTGATATCTGGTGGGGCGGCCCAATTGACAGTTTCGTCGCCGCCAAGGAATCTGGCATTTTGGAAGCCTACAATTCTCCCAGCTATGCCAACTTGTTGGATCAGAAAAAGTACAAAGACGCCGATAACTATTGGGTGGGCATTTACGTTGGGACGTTGGGATTCTGCACCAACACAGACTGGTTGGCGGCGCACCCGGGCGTCGAGCGGCCCAAGTCTTGGGATGATTTGCTCAAGCCCGAATTCAAGGGACAGTTGATGGTCGCCCATCCCTCGACTTCCGGCACGTCCTATACGGCCCTGGCAACCGTCATCCAAATCAGAGGCGAGCAAGCCGGATGGGAATACATCAAGCAATATGCCGGCCAGATGCTCCAGTTCACCAAGAGCGGCGCGGCCCCGGCCAAGTTTGTCGGGCAGGGCGAGGCGGCGGTGGGCATTGTCTTTTCTCACGACATTGTGAACGAAATTGATAACAACAAACTGCCGTTGATACTGTCCTTCCCAGAAGAAGGCACCGGCTATGAAATTGGAGGCATGGGCATCATCAAGGGCGCCAAGCACCTGGATGCGGCCAAAAAGTGGTTTGATTGGGCGCTGACGGCCGAGGCGCAAGCCCTTGGCCCCAAGTATCACGCTTACCAGGCGCCCACGGTCAAAGGCGTGCAGCTTTCTCACCCAGAGCTGTTAGAGGTCAATCTCATAGATTACGACTTTGATTGGGCCGGCAAGAACAAGAAAGCCTTTGTAGACAAGTTCACCAACGAGATTTCCGGCGCCGACCAATTGAAATAGTTTGCATACGCGAGGGGCAGGGAACCTTCCCTGCCCCTCGTTTGCACTTGGAGCTGCAGATGTCTATATCACCTCCTGCGCCACAAGAACCCAAGCGGTTTATAGGTCTGCTGCGGCGCTATCGCGAGTTTGCCCTGATTGCGCGCGACCCCGTGTTGCTGATGAGTTTGTTGTTTTGCAGCATATTTCTCCTCGTATTTGTTTTCTTTCCGATCTGGCGCACAGCCGTCAATAGTTTTTTTGACGCCAAGGGCAACCTAACCTTTACCTACTTTGCGCGATATTTCGATGCGTACTATGGGCCATTCGCTCGCCAGGTGTTTTTCGACACGCTGGTCATGGGGGTTCTGACGGCGTTGGGGGGGACGGCGTTGGGCTTTATTTTCGCCTACGCTGTGGTGCGCTGCAAAATTCCGGGCCAGCGCCTGGTGCACATTCTGGCGCTGGTGCCCACCGTCTCGCCGCCTTTTGCCATTGCGCTCAGCACCATTTTGTTGTTTGGCCGAAATGGCCTCGTCACGCGGCGCTTGCTGGGCATGACGTTTACATTGGGCGCCAACGATATCTATGGCATGGATGGCCTGGTCTTTGTGCAAGTGATTACGTTCTTTTCGGTGGCCTACCTGATCCTCCGCGCCATGCTGGAACGCCTGGATCCTTCAATGGAAGAGGCGGCGCAAAGCCTGGGGGCAAGCCGCTGGCATATCTTTAGAACTGTCACGCTGCCGTTGTTGGTGCCTGGCTTTGCCGGCTCGGTGCTGTTGTTATTCGTAGAGGCGCTGGCCGACCTGGGCAACCCGCTTTTCATCGCGGGTAATGTGACGGTGCTCTCGGCCCAAATCTTTTTGGCGGTGGTGGGCGAATATGATTATCAAAAGGCTTCTACGTTGGCGGTGGTTCTGCTCATCCCCACCCTGGTGATTTTTCTGCTGCAGCGCTACTATGTCACGCGCCGCTCGTACATCTCGGTCACCGGCAAGCCGACCGGTGGGCGAATCACGGAACAGGAAAAGTGGATCCGCTGGCCTGTCATCGCCGTCACGTATCTTTTCTGTGGCCTGATTGTGCTGCTGTACGCCGCAATCATTTTGGGCTCATTTAGCACCGCTTGGGGCATTGACTTTACCCCCACCCTGAACTGGTGGAATCTGATGGTCACGCGGGGCATCGAGGCCATCATGGACACCACCTTCCTCAGCGTGCTTGCCACGCCGGTGGCGGCGCTCACTGGCATGGTCATTGCGTTCCTCGTCGTTCGCAAGCGATTCAGCGGCAAAGAGCTGCTGGATTTCGGCTCGAACCTGGGCGGCGCTATTCCGGGCACTATTCTGGGGATTGGGTTTGTCTTGGCGTTCAACCTCCCTCCCATGCCGGTGGTGATCTTGGTGTACGCGCTGCTGGCGCTGCTGCTGGCTCGCTCTGGCTTTGCCAATCGCCGCGACCAAATCGTGGTGTTGGCGCTGGGGACAGCCTTGGGCGTTGGCCTCAGCTTTTTGGGCCAAGTCTTGGGCGAGGCTGGGCTGTACTATGTGTTGGGCGGCCTGTATGCCACGCTGGGGTTGTACGAGTGGCTGGGCCGAGCGCGCAAGCGAATGGGGCAGGCGCTGGTGGGCGCGGGGGGCTATTTGCTCATGTACAACCTCATCGAGTTTGTGGTTGCCCCAATTGCCACATTCAGCCGCAATTTGCCCAGAGGGTTTTGGAGCAATGCCATCTTTCAGCTTCCGGATCACATCAAGGTATTGTTCCAGCCGCCGCCCACTCTGCTGGCGATTGCGCTGGTTTTTGTCAGCGTATTTATCGTAGAGAGGGAGCGCGGTCGCTGGCGACTGGCGCTGGGAGTGATTTTGCTGGCGCTGCCTTGCGGGCTGAGCTTTATGGGCATGCCGCTGGCGCTGGTCGGCTCGCCGTTCATCATCTTGGCGGCTTATGCCGTGCGCAGCTTGCCGGCTTCGGTGCGGGCTGGCGTGGCGGCTTTGCAGCAGATTGATCCCTCGATTGAGGAAGCGTCAAACATTCTGGGCGCTGATGCGCAGTACACCTTCCGCAAAGTGACCTTGCCGTTGATCTTGCCGGCGCTGCTGGCCGGTTTGATCTTTAGCTTCACCCGCCACATGACGAGCCTATCGGCCATTATCTTTCTGGTCAATGCGCGCTGGCGTATTGTCACGGCTTCGATTCTGAGCGAGTGGGAACAAGGCGGCGTCAGCATCGCGGCGGCTTATTCGACGGTCATTATCCTCTTTGTGCTGTTTGCCATTGGCGTGTTATATTTTGTCACCAACAAGCTGCTGCGCGGCCGGGGCGACGTAGATTTATCCTTGGGCGTGTGAGCGGCCTTTACTCGTTGAATTGGGAGTAAGCGCAATGCATCTGTCTTTGGAAAATATCACCAAGATTTTCCCCTCGCGCGGAGGCAGCGGCGAGGTCATGGCCGTCAATGGTGTGTCGCTGGATATTGAGAAAGGCGAGTTGGTCACGCTCTTGGGGCCATCTGGCTGCGGCAAAACAACCACCCTGCGCTTGATTGCGGGCTTTGAATTCCCCTCGTCGGGACGCATCCGGCTGGACGGGCAAGAAATCAATACGCTCCCGCCGCACAAGCGCGACATGTCTATGGTCTTTCAGAGTTATGCCATCTTTCCACACCTGAACGTTTTTGAAAACATTGCCTATGGCCTGAATGTGGCGCGGCGGTCTGGGGCAGAAATCAAGCAGCGGGTGGAACGGGTGACGGCCTTGGTTCAGTTGGGCGGGCTAGAGGGGCGCGCGCCGAATCAACTCTCTGGCGGACAGCAGCAGCGGGTGGCTTTGGCGCGCGCGCTGGTGATGGAACCCAAAGTATTGCTGATGGACGAGCCGCTTTCTAATCTGGATGCCAAACTGCGCGAACAGATGCGCACAGAGATCCGCCGCATTCAAAAGCATTTGGGCATCACTAGCGTTTACGTCACGCACGACCAGATCGAGGCCATGACACTTTCGGATCGGATTGTGGTGATGAACCGCGGCGAGATCGAGCAAATCGGCCCGCCGATGGAAATCTATCGCCGTCCGCGCACGCGCTTTGTGGCCGATTTTATCGGGCGCGCCAACTTTGTGCCGGGTGTTGTGCGCAGAGTCGAAAATGATTCGCTCATCGTGCAGGCATGGGACCTGGAATTCAGTTTGCCCAAGCTCCAAGAAGATTATGCCGCCAACGATACCGTCACATTGCTCATCCGCCCGGAGATGATCAAAGTAGTAGGGCAGGGGGGAAAGGTGCGCGGTCAGGTGCGCCGCGCCGCTTACCTGGGCGATTCGATTGACTATGACATTGAAGTGAACGGCCAACTACTGACGGCGGTGGAGACCGACCCCTCGCGCATGGTCATTCATCCAGAAGGGAGCACGGTAGAGCTAGACTTGCGCCAGGATTGTATCCACGTGCTCCCCAAAGCAAGTTAGGTTTTCCTCTATGGAGCCTTTTCATCTTTCCAGGTCATTGCGTTCTTGCGGAGATTCTCCAATTGCTTCCAATGGCTTTCTATAGCCGCTTGCCCTTCCTCTGTGATTTGAGCCTGGGTGTTTGGCCTCTTGTCAACGAATTGCTTGTCAACCCGTATCAACCCTGCTTCTTCCAACTTGGACAGATGGCTAGAAAGATTGCCGCCGCTCAAGCCCGTCAATCGTTGTAGGAAGAGAAAGTCGGCGCTTTTGCAGCTTGCCAGCGCTGTAAGGATGGATAGGCGCGCCGGCTCGTGGATAAGCCGATCAAGGCCGGCCAGTTCTTCAAACGGGTTGGTCATGGGCCACCTCTTTGTGCACAATCTGCAAGGTGCGGACGAGGAACATGTGGCCCAAGACGCCCAAAGCTATTACAAGTAATCCAATAATTATCATTACTCCCCGCACTGGCTCGGCTATACCGATAGCCAGCCACCACTGTCTTCCAAGCGATGGCAGCAGGCTCACCACTGCTATCAGGGCAGCTATGACCGGCGCAATGGGATAAAAGGCCAGAGCGCGAAGCGGCATCGGCCAAGTCATTCTCAAATAGTCAGCGATCAAACACGCCGCAAATACCAGGCCGCCGATGCTCACCGGCAACTCTAGGGATGTATCTAGCCCAAACGCGATGATTCCCAAAGCGCCAAATGCTGCCACGAATAGCCACCCAATATGGCGGTTTTGAGTCCTGCGTTGTACCTGTCCAAAAGTGCGCGCATAGTAGCGATCAATCACCACGAGCAATACAAGCGTCCCCGCTGCCCACAGAATTGGCAGAGCAAGGTCACGATTGGGGCCTCGCTGCCAATTGCCCCACCAGTTTATCAGCAGGAGCAAAAGGCCAATGGGAACTATTCGCAACCCCTGCAAGTAAGAGTAATTGGCCGTCAAAAAACGAATTTGCTCTGTGTCTTTCATAGGATTCTCCTTTGTGGTGTAATATAGTTTGTATTGCAAATCTATTGATAGTATAAACTAAAAATCCAGTTTTGTCAAGAGATGTTTGACACAATAATCAAATGATGTTATAATACAAACCGACTGGTCGGTTTGTTATTTGTGCAGAGTTGGGAGAAAAAGTGGCCCACCAAGTAAGAGGCGATGAAACAAGAACACATATTCTAGCCGTGGCGGCCGAATGTTTTACTCGCGCAGGCTATGATGCCACCGGCGTGGCAGAAATCTGCGCTCACGCGGGGGTGAGCAAGGGGGCGTTCTATTATCATTTTCCAAGCAAGCAAGCGGTCTTTATGGCGCTGTTCGACCAGTGGATACATGGGTTAGATGCCTCAATGCAGGCAACATGTGCGCTTGACGAGACGATGCCACAACGGTTAGCAAGGCTTGCCGGCCTGGTAGAGCAGGTCCTAGAGGTAGCCACGGGCCAAATTCCAATGTTCCTCGAGTTTTGGCGCCAGGCAACCAAGGATCAAGAGGTCTGGCAGGCTATTATTGAGCCCTATCGGCATTTTCGCTCTATTCTTGCAGCGCTGGTGAGCGACGGCATCGCCAAAGGCACTTTGCGCCCTGTCAATCCAGATTTGGCAGCTCATGTTTTGGTCTCGTTGGGGGTGGGGTTGGTGCTGCAAAGCGTGCTCGATCCAGGCGAGCAAGAGTGGCACGGCGCAGCCGACCAGGTTATTCGGTTGTTGCTAGATGGTTTGGGTAAAGAGAGATCATCGTGATTGGATTGAGGAGTATTTCAAATGGCATGTGCAATTAAAACAGAACAACTAACCAAGCGTTATCCATCGCAAAAAGGGCAGCCTGCCATCCAGGGCGTTGATCTGGATGTTCCGCAAGGAATCTTGTTTGGGCTGGTTGGCCCGGATGGAGCGGGCAAGACCACGGTTTTGCGCATCTTGTCGTCCGTCATGGAGCAGAGCAGCGGCACGGCCCAAGTTGCCGGCTTTGATGTGCGCACCCAGGCGGAAAATATTCGGCGTCGGGTGGGGTATATGCCCCAAAATTTCAGCCTGTATCCTGATTTGAGCGTGCAGGAAAACCTGAATTTCTTTGCCGATATTCACCAAGTGCCGGCCGAGCGCAAGAAAATGCAAATGGCCGAGATGCTCAGATTCACCCACCTGGCCCAGTTCACAGATCGCCGCGCCGGCAAACTTTCTGGCGGCATGAAGAAAAAACTGGCGCTGGCCTGCGCCATGGTTCACAGCCCGGAAATTTTGATTTTGGACGAGCCTTCCACAGGCGTAGACCCAGTGTCGCGCCGCGAATTGTGGGTCATTCTGGCCCAAGTCGTGCAGAACGGGGTCACAGTGATTGTTAGCACGCCTTACATGGATGAAGCCGAGCGTTGTCACGAGGTAGGCATCCTCTACCAGGGCAAGCTGCTGATTCGCGGCACGCCCGAAACATTGGTGGACAGATTGCCCTTTGAGATGGTAGAAGTCAAGGCCAAGCCGCGCAAGCTGATGCGCCAGATTGTGGCCGAGACTGACAATATCCTGGACTGGCACCCCGTTGGCGACCGCCTGCGCTTGGCCGTCCCGCTGAACGGCGCGGTGAAGCAGGTCATCCATGCGCTGGAGAAACGCTTTAAAAAAGACAGCCTGGAAGTGCGCATCCTGCGCCCCGCGCGGCGGACAATGGAAGATGTTTTTGTGCACCTGGTCAATGAGCAACGAGGTATTGCATGAGCGATTCTGTCAATGCGGTTGAGGCCAAAAGCCTGGTAAAGCGTTTTGGCAAATTTACGGCGGTGGACCAGGTCAATTTCTACATCCCCCGCGGAGAAATCTTTGGCCTGCTCGGCCCCAACGGCGCTGGCAAGACCACCACCATCCGCATGTTGTGCGGCCTGATGCTGCCCGATGAAGGCTCGGCGACCGTGTTGGGGTTTAATGTTGCCCGCCAGCCGGAAGAGGTCAAAAAGCGCATCGGGTACATGTCACAAAAGTTTTCATTGTACAACGATTTGACCGCGCTAGAGAATATCAATTTTTACGCCGCTATTTATGGCGTTCCCAAAGCAGAGCGAGGCCAGCGCGTGCGGGAATTGATAGAGATGGCCGGGCTAAAGGACCATGAAAACGAGCTGACCCGCAACCTGTCTGGCGCGTGGCGGCAGCGTTTGGCCCTCATCTGCGCCATTGTCCACCGTCCGCCCATGCTTTTCCTGGACGAGGCCACCGCCGGCGTAGACCCCGTCTCGCGGCGAGAATTTTGGGACTTGATTTATGCCTTGGCAAGCGAGGGCGTTAGTGTGCTGGCAACTACCCACTATATGGACGAGGCCGACTATTGCAATACGATTGGCATGATGTACCAGGGTCAATTGATTGCCCTGGCAAGCCCAGACACGCTCAAAGACAAATTGCCCGGCGCGTTGGCGCAGGTGGATTGTGAACGCCCCAGCGAGGCAGCTGCACTCTTGCAAGCGCAAGCCGATGTGGCCGGCGTTTCGGTGCACGGCGCGCAACTGCACGTTACGCTGGACAACCCCGAACAACTAAAGAAAGTGGAAAAGGTTCTTGCCCAGGCCGGGTTCAATATCCGCTCGGTTGAAATTATCCAACCATCACTGGAAGATGTGTTCATCTCGATGGTGGCTCAACGCCGACAAGGCGATGCGCTTACCGATTAGGACTGATCAGGATTTTGGAGAGTTTACTATGGAACGTCTTTTTACCATCATGCGCAAAGAACTCTATCACATCTGGCGCGACCCGCGCACCCTGGCCTTGATCCTGGCCTTGCCGGGCCTTTTGCTGGCTTTACTGGGCTATGGCATCTCGGGCGAAAGCCGCGATACCTCGCTGGCCGTGTTGGATTTTTCGAAAACGGATGGCAGCCGCGAGTACGTCAACAAGTTTATTGTCAGTGACGACTTTGAGCTTAGGTATAATGCCATCAGCGAAGAGGAATTGGTCGGGCTGATAGACCGCGACCTGGCGGATGTGGGCATCCTCATCCCAGAAGATTTTGGCCGCAATCTAAGCACCGGCAAACAGGCGCCGGTTCAGATTTACGTTGACGGCTCTTTGAACCCAACTGACGCCTTGATAGTGCAATTGAAATTGAGCGCCATCAGCCAGGTGGTCTCTCAAGATATTCTCGTTGACAAGGTCACCCGCAGCGGGATGGGTTCTCAACTTCAGTTGCCCATTTTGGAAGCGCAGAAAACGCTCTACAACCCAAATGGCGACCAAAAACTCTACATGATTCCCGGCCTGATTCCGATTCTGCTGCAAATCCAGGCCCTCGTTCTTTCGGCGCTGGCGATTGTGCGCGAGCGCGAGCAAGGCACAATGGAACAGTTGATTGTGACCCCGGTCAGGTCGTGGGAACTGATGCTGGGCAAAATCATTCCCTACCTGTTGGTGAGCGTTGTCAATCTGTTTGTGCTGCTGTGGCTGGGCAAGTTGTTGTTTGGCATCAACGTGGCGGGCAATTACTGGGAGCTGGTTGGCCTAAGCCTGATCTTTATTGTCGGTTCGTTGGGCATGGGGGTTCTAATTTCCAATATTGCCCAATCGCAAATGCAGGCCATTTACGTGGCAATCTTTGTCGTGCTCATCCCGGCCATTATCCTGTCTGGCTTGCTGTTCACGCGAGAAAACATGCCCGCCATCACCTATTGGTACAGCGAACTATTGCCGGTCACCCATTACCTCGAAATCACGCGCGGGATTATTGTGCGCGGGGTTGGCTGGCAGACCCTGTTGGGGTCCTCCATCATCCCGCTGGTGATTCTGAGCATCATCTATTTCGCCGGCTCTGTGCTGGCTTTTCGCAAGCGTATCTAGTGCCTGTCTCAAAACCTGCGTAGCTACCGTATCCCCATACGGTAGCGGCAGGTATAGGGATACCTGCCTATGAGTTTTGGGATGGAAACTATCTAATTCAAAATAGAGGAGTTTGTCATGAAACGTTCAATCTATTTTTTCCTGGCTTTGCTATTGGTTGTGGCTTTTACCCTGTCTGCCTGCGGTGCAGCTTCTGATACGGCGATGACCGCCTCCGGGACGCTTTCTGCGTTAGAGGTGCCCATCGCGCCGGAACTGGGCGGGCGTGTGGTAGAGATCAATGTAAAAGAAGGCGATACCGTCCGCGCGGGCGACGCGCTTTTCCGCCTCGACGACGAATTGCTCCAAGCGCAATATGAGCAGGTCAAAGGCGCGGTAGATGCCGCCGCAGCCACCTTGCAAGCCGCGCAGGCGCAATTGGTCTATGTTCAAAGCCAATATGACCTGGCTGTGCAAGGCGCGCGCGCCCAGGATATGCAGGCCCGCCAATCGGCCTGGGGCGCTTCTGTCCCGCAAGATTATCGCCCTATCTGGTATTTCCAGACCAATGAGCTGCTTACGGCTGCTCAGGTGGAGGTGGATGCGGCAGCCAAATCGCTGAAAGCAAAACAATCTGACCTGGACAATGAACTGAAAAAGGCCAGCAATCAAGATTTTATCGCGGCGGAAGCGCGCCTGGCCCAGGCGCAATTTGCCCTCTTGGTGGCGCAACAGACGCACACCCAGGCTGGCCTGGCAAAAAGCGAAACGTTGACAGATGCTTCGCAGGACAACCTGGACGCGGCCCAATCGGAACTGGATGCGGCCCGCCTGGATTATAACCGCATGCTGACCACCTCTGCGGCAGACGCCGTCCTCACCGCCCGGGCGCGTGTGGCGGTGGAACAGGCCCGTTCTGACAATGCGCGCGACGCCCTGCTCCGCTTGCAAACCGGCGACGAATCGCTGCAGGTGCGAACTGCCCAGGCCGCCGTTGATCAGGCCGCCGCCGCCGTTACTCAGGCGGAAGCGAATTTGTCGCAGGCAAAAGCAGCGCTTGCTTTGGTTGGATTGCAGGTGAAACGCACCGTTATCAAGTCGCCCATGGATGGCATTGTGTTGAGCCGCAATCTGGAAATCGGCGAAATAGCCGCTCCGGGCGGGGTGGTCATGTCCATCGGCCAGTTGCAGGATATGAAACTGGTTGTATACATCCCTGAAACCCAATATGGGCAGGTTGATGTTGGGCAAAGCGTTAATATTACGGTTGACTCGTTCCCGAGCCAGGTTTTTCCAGGCCAGGTCATCCGCATTGCTGACGAGGCCGAGTTCACGCCTCGTAACGTGCAAACAGTGGCCGGGCGCAAGTCCACGGTCTATGCAGTAGAGATTACGGTTCCCAACCCTGATAACAAGCTGAAATCGGGCATGCCGGCTGATGTCACATTTGTAGCCGGATCACACTGACCACTTTCCAGACGATGAGGCCTGGATTGTCCGATTATACGTGTACAAGCAGGGCCGGAACAATGCCGTCAACCCGCTCAAACGCTATAGGGACTAGAACAACTTGTGACCTGCATTATCTTGGTTCGACATGGACAAACCGAATGGAATCGTGTGGAACGCTTTCGCGGGCGGGCTGATGTGCCGCTCAACGAAACTGGCCTGGCGCAAGCCCAAGCGACCGGCCGGCGCGTTGCGGTTGAATGGAGGCCCGTAGCTATCTATTCCAGCCCGCTATCGCGCGCGGTCAAGACCGCCGAAGCGATTGCCGGGCGCTTGGACCTGCCGGCGCAAATTCATCCCGGCATGGCCGATATTGACTATGGCCTGTGGCAGGGCCTCACGCCCGACGAGGCAAAGGAACGCTGGCCCGAAATTCACCATGCCTGGTACAATGCTCCTCACACGGCGCGCATCCCCGGCGGCGAAACGCTGAACGATTTGCGCGCCCGCGCCATGACGACCGTGAACGAACTGGCCGCCCGCCACACTGAACAGACGATTGTGCTGGTGGGACATACCGTCATCAACCGCGTCATTTTGCTAAGAGTGTTGGGGTTGGGCAATGATCGCTTTTGGCGCTTGCGCCAGGATACGTGCGCCATCAATGTGTTCGAGGCGGATGGTGACGATTTCACGCTGGTATCACTGAACGACACATGCCATTTACGCGCGGGGTGAGGCAGCGGGTAACAACATCCTGCAACCCGATTAACATTTACGGCTCTCCCGTTTTGGGCAGGAGAGCCGCTTTCTTTCAGCCAACATCGTGCAACGATGAATTATGATGAATTATGCCGCAGATGCCAGTTCCGCCACAGCGTTGAAATTGGGCCGCAGCGCCGGGTACAGCCCTTTGTACAACGGGTACATCTCTTGGTAGACCGCGCGCGCCGGGCTGGGCGCGGTGAATCCTGTTACTTGAACAATGTTTGCACAGGCCGAGGGCACATCGCCAAAGACGCCTGCGCCTGTTGCCGCCAAGACAGCCGCGCCAAAAGCTGCCCCCTCGGCGGTATTAACCGTCACCAGATCAACGCCGAGCACATCAGCCAGGATTTGCCGCCACAGGCCGCTTTTGGCCCCGCCGCCGGTGACGCGCACCTGGGTGATTTCTGCCAGGCCGGCCGCCTTCATCAGCTCAAAGCTATCGCGCAAGCCATAAGCCACGCCTTCCAGAACAGCCCGAGTCAGGTGAGCCTGGGTATGCCGCACCGTAATCCCCACAAACGCCCCCCGCGCTAATGGGTCGGGGTGCGGAGTGCGTTCGCCGGTTAGATAAGGCAGGAAGAAAAGGCCGTCACTGCCAGGCGGCGCTGTGGCGGCCGGCTCTAGCAGGGTGTCAAAGCCAGTATCTGGGGCGAGTGTGTCCCGATACCAGCGCAGGCTGCCGGCCGCCGAAAGCATTACGCCCATCAGGTGCCACTTTTTCGGCGCGGCGTGACAAAAAGCGTGTAGGCGGCCTCCTGGCTCAATGATTGGCTGGTCAGCCGAGGCAAAGACTACGCCCGAAGTGCCGAGGCTGAGCGATACAATGCCCTCGATGACGGCGCCAGTGCCAACCGCAGCAGCGGCCTGGTCGCCGCCTCCACCCATCACAGGTGTGCCGGCTTTCAGACCGGTGGCTTGGGCGGCTTGCGGTGTGATGTGCCCGGTCACAGCGACACCTTCAAAGGTAGGCGGCAGCCAGGCTAGGTTGATTCCCAGTGCCTCGATGACTGCTGGCGACCAATCGCGCTCTCGCACATCAAAGAGCGCCGTGCCAGAACCGTCGGCTTTGTCTGTGGCGTAAGCGCCCGTCAGCTTGAAGCGGACATAGTCTTTGGGCAGCAAGATTTGCCGCACCCGCGCAAATATCTCTGGCTCGTTGTTCTTGACCCACAAAATCTTGGGCGCGGTAAAGCCGGCCAGCGCATCGTTGCCGGTGATTTGAATAAAGCGCTCTTTGCCCAAGCGCGCGCGAATTTCGTCACATTCCGCCCCGGTGCGTTGGTCGTTCCAAAGGATGGCCGGGCGCAGCACCTTGCCCTCGCCGTCTAGCAATACCAGGCCGTGCATTTGGCCCGTCAAGCCTACCCCTTTAACCTCATCTGGCTGCACGCCCGATTCCGCCAGCACCCGGCGGATGCTCTCGACGCTTCCGGCCCACCACACAGCCGGGTGTTGTTCGCTCCACATCGGTCGGGGCGTTTCGTAGGTGTATTCTGACAAAGCCACGCCCACCACTTGGCCGTTCTCGTTTATGAGCAAAGCTTTGGTGGCCGTGGTCGAGGCGTCAATGCCCAGAAAATAACCCATGTTGTCTTTCCTCACAGCCCTTGCGCAACTAGCTTGCCGTTCTAGCGCACACCCATCAATAGCTCGTTCGTCAATTGATCCAGGCGCTCATAGCGCAGCCCACGCTGTCCCAAGGCCACCCGGTCAAAAATAAAGGCTTTGAGGCTGGCTGCCTTGTCACGTGAATACCTGCCAAAGAAGGGCGACACAGATGGATCGTCGGCGTTGATTTCTGCCAGCAGGGCTTGAATTTCAGGGTCAGCGTTGAACCTGGCGGCCTTGTCTTTCAGAATGAGATAGGTGCGCATACAGCCGCGCGCAAAATCCTTGACGCCCTCGGTATCTTCTGTGCGATAGGCATGCGCGTCAAAGTGGCGCGAGCCGTCATAGCCCACATCTTCCAGGAGCTTGACCAGGAAAAAAGCCTGCTTGAGGTTCTGGGCGCCAAAACGCCAATCTTGGTCAAAGCGGGCATAGTTCTGGTCGTTCAGGTCAATGTGAAACAGCTTGCCGGCGTCCCATGCCTGCGCCACGGCATGCATAAAGTTGATGCCCGCCATGTGCTCGTGGGCCATTTCGGGATTGACGCCTACCATGTGGGGATGGTCGAGTGTAGCGATAAAGCCAAGCATTGCGCCCGTTGTAGGCAGATAAATATCGCCGCGCGGCTCGTTTGGCTTGGCTTCGAGCGCGAATTTCAAATCATAGCCATTGTCAATCGCATATTCGCACAAAAAATTCATCGCCTCGCGGAAACGCTTGCCGGCGTCGAGCGGGTTCTTGGCGGCGTCGGTCTCAGTGCCCTCACGCCCGCCCCAAAAGACGTACACCTTGGCCCCCAGTTCCACCCCGAGGTCAATCGCGCGCATCGTCTTTTGCAAGGCATACGCGCGCACCCGGGGGTCATTCGCTGTGAACGCGCCATCCTTGAAGGCGGGATCGTTGAACAGGTTGGTGGTTGCCATTGGAACGACAAGACCGGTGTTCTTGAGGGCTTGTTTGAAATCCGCCACAATGCGGTCACGCTCGGCCGGCGTCGCATCAATTGGCACCAGATCGTTGTCGTGCAGGTTCACGCCGTAAGCGCCTACCTCGGCCAGCAGGTGGACGATTTCAACCGGCGAAAGCTCGGGACGCACCGGCTTGCCAAAGGCATCGCCGCCTGGATTGCCCACGGTCCACAGCCCAAAAGTAAACTTGTGTTCAGGTTTGGGTTGAAATTGATCAGACTGGAATTTATCAGACATAATAGCTCCTTTCAGACATAATAGCTCCTTTCAAAAATGTAAGATGGATGGCAGCCGACTCTTTAATTTGCCACGATGATTTTTTCCAATCGGTTGATAAGAACCGCCGTGCGCTCAGCAATTTCGACGCCTAAATCAAGACATGGATTGCTGGCAAGGTCAGACCAAAGTTGGCTCAGCATATTCACCAGGCGCTGCTCGATCACTGCCCAGCGGCGCGAGCGTTGGAGCATACGGCCTGATTTTAGACTTTGGGCAAAGACGCGATAGTAAGGATCACTGGTGAAAGGCTCGTCATCCAATACGGCGGCGCACGAGGGTAAAAAGCCCGTCAGGTTGAAAATATGGCGTTGCGTCTTGGGACTGGTGAGATGTGCTATAAACTGAATAGCGTTGTGCACGTTTAGGGCATGCCGCCAAATCACCAGGTCTGTGCCGCCTACGTAGGGAACACCCGGCACCAGCGCAACCCCAACGTCTGGCAATAACGTGCCGGCCTGCATCAAGGTCCTCAGCAACCAGGGGCCGCTGATGACCGCAGCGGCTTTACCTTGAGAGAAAAGGAGGTCCGTTTCTACAACATTCAAAGCTTGCGCCGGAGGAGCTAAAAAGTGATGCAGTTCGAAATAGGCTCGCATACCAGCCTGTGCCTCCGGCTCGCCCAGGCGTAAGCGTCGCCCATCTGGCGTGCGAAAGTGCCCGCCAGCCTTCCATACCCACGACGTCATGTTTAGCAGCATATCCAAACTGCTACGAGTCGGCATTGCCCAAGGGATTTCAATTTTGCTGGCCTGGAGACGGCCAAGTGTCCCGATCATGGCCTCGTGTGTTTCAAATGCGCTTGTTTCTTTGATTCCGGCTTGTTCCAGCCAGTCACGCCGATAGTAAATCACGCGTGTATCAATCAGCCAGGGCACAGTCCAGATTTTATCCTCTCCCAGCCCGGCACTCCCCCCCCACGCAGCCGGCACAAAATGCGCCTGGCCCCCTAGAAATCCCAACTCACGTGGTGTTAGAGGCCGCAGTGCTTCCATTGCGACTAGACTGCTCAACCAAGTGTTACCGATCTCTGAAACATCAGGCCCTTGACCATAGAGCGCAATGCGCAATAACTCATTCCAGGCGGTCTCCCAGGTAAAATTTTGAGTGTTTACCTGCACGTGGTAGCTCGATTGAAAATCATCCAGGCACAAAACATCGGCTCTTGTCATACACGAAAATATGAGATCGGTCATTCTTGCCCCCTGTGACACATTGGGACCCAAAGTTTCCTCTGTCTGCACATGGCTGAAATGTTCTATTCTTGCGCTTACTTTTCGTTGCCTTGTTATTGACCAACTATCTCGAGCACGCTACTGAGCGGCAGGTGTTGTGAAGAACTGCCCACCATCACCTCAACCGTGCTTGGTTGGATCGTGGATTGCGTCCGCTCATCGTAACCAAGATGGCGACCGTGCAGGCTGAACGTCACCGTCTTACATTCTCCCGGCTGCAAAGTGATGCGTTGCAAGCCTCCTAGTTCTTTGATGGGCCGCGGCGCGTTGGCGGCAGGACGGCGGAGGTAGAGCTGGACCACCTCGTCGCCGGCGCGGTCGCCGGTGTTTTTCACATCTGCGCTAACGCTCACCGATTGCCCAGCCCGGACTTGGGCCGGAGTGGTTCGCAAGTTGTCGAACTCGAATGTAGTATAGCTCAAACCATGGCCAAAGGGAAAGAGCGTTTCTCCTTGAAAGTAGCGGTAGGTACGGCCTTTCATGCTATAGTCCTCAAAGGGTGGCAGGTCGTTCACCGATTTGTAAAAGGTGACCGGCAGCCGCCCACCAGGATTGTAATCGCCGAACAGCACATCGGCCAGAGCTTCACCGCCGGCCTGGCCCGGATACCAGGCCTCGACGATGGCCGGCACGTGTTCGGCTGCCCAGTTTACGGCCAGGGCGCTGCCGTTGAGCAGCACCAACACCAATGGTTTGCCCAGAGCATAGAGCTGTTTGAGCAAGCGTTCCTGGGGGTGGGGTAGGGCGATGTCGGTCCGGTCGCCGCCGGCAAAACCATCAATCTGGATAGGCATTTCCTCACCCTCCAGCCGAGGGGAGAGACCCATCACGGCGATGACAATATCGGCCTTTTCCGCCACCTTCAGTGCCTGAGCTGTAGGCTCTGCGCTTGGCGGCGCCCACACCAGTTGCACTTGGGGATCAAGCCCCCGGCTCACATGCTCTAGGCAAATTTGATAGAGCCGCCCGGCTTCTAGCCTGACCTCCTGGGTCTTGAGGATGGGGTGGTGGATATGCTCAGATTCGGCCAGCTGCTCGCCTTCCAGGTACAATTTGTAGCTGCTGTGACCGTAGACGCCGAGTTGGTAAATGCCGCTGTCGGGTGCGATGAGGCCGCCGCTCCAACGCACGGAAAACAAGTCACCCTGCCGGCCTGCCAATGGAGAGCTGTCTTTCCAGCAAAAATCTATGCCGCGATCCACGCGGCGCAAGGCTGGATCGCCCCTGAATTCCGGGTTATCATAGTACTCGCCCGTCAGGCCCGTTTCGCCCGCGCCATCCGAGCGCAAGCAGGCCGAGGGGATGGCTTGCAGCGGGACGATGCCATCCACCCAGGCGCAGCCCGGCGCGTAATAGACCCTGGTAGACGCAGAGACCTTGTGTCGAATCCCGGCTAGCGGGGTGATTGCCCTGGCCGGCGTGCCGTTATAATTGCCCAGCAGCGCCAGCAGGTCATCGGCGTTAGGGCCAACGATGGCAACGGCGCCCATGTCCTTGGGCAACGGCAGCAGCCCGCCCTCGTTCTTGAGCAATACGATGGACTCGCGGGCGGCCTGAAGCGCCAACGCCCGGTGCTCGGGTGAATTGATGATTTCATAAGGAATTTGGGCGTAGGGTACCTGCTCTGGCGGGTCAAACATGCCCAGCCGAAAGCGGGCGGTAAAGATTCGCTCAACGGCGCGGTCAATGGCATCTTTAGAAACCAGGCCTTGCTCCACGGCTTCCAATAGGGCCGGGTAGACACTGCCACATTCAAGATCACAGCCATGCTTGACGGCCAGGGCAGCCGCTTCCTTGGCCGTGTTCACCACTTGGTGGTGCGCATAAATATCCAGAATGGCCCCGCAATCAGAGACGATGTAGCCGTCGAACCCCCATTCCCCACGGAGAATTTCCTCCAAAAGCGTGGGGCTGGCACAGCATGGCTCGCCGTTGAGGCGATTGTAGGCGCCCATCACAGAGGCTGCCTTGCCCTCTCGGACGCATGCTTCGAAAGCAGGCAAAAAAGTCTCGCGCAGATCATGCTCATCAACGCGGGCATCAAAGTGGTGCCGGTTCAGTTCAGGGCCGCTGTGCACAGCAAAATGTTTGGGTGTGGCCACCAGTTTCAGATAGTCTGGATGATCGCCCTGTAATCCCTTGATAAAGGCCACCCCCATGCTGGCAGTCAGATACGGGTCCTCGCCATAGGTCTCCTGACCTCGACCCCAGCGGGGATCCCGGAAAATGTTGACATTGGGCGTCCAGTGGGTCAGACCGCTGTAGATTTGGCGGATGCCTCGGCGGAGCGCCTCGTGATGCTTGGCCCGCGCCTCATCCGAGATGACGCTGGCAATGCGGTGCACCAGATCAGGGTTCCAGGTTGCGGCCAGGCCGATGGCTTGGGGAAAGACAGTCGCCACACCGGCCCGAGCGACACCGTGCAGGCATTCGTTCCACCAATTGTAGGCGGGAATGTCCAATCGCTCGATGGCCGGGGCGTCGAATACCATCTGCGAGATTTTTTCCTCCAGCGTCATTTGAGAGACTAGGTTAGCTACGCGTTTTTCAATTGGCAAAGCGTCTTTGTGCATACCATCAAGCTCCAAAATAGTTTTCTGCCAGTCTTTTGTGCCTCGTGTGGACACTCGCGAAGCAAAAAGACGGCCCAAAGCGACCCGCCTAGCTCTCTGTGTATTTGTAACACTTGACGAGCACGTTGTCAACATACACATCCTCGGGCGCTGTGCTTTTGCATTTTTCCATTACGTCAGGGCATCTTCCCGCGAATTTGCAGCCTTGCCGCAAGTATTCCTCATGTTCTAATTCAGCCAGTGTGACCGTATTCTTCCAGCGCTTTTTGGGATCTGCCTCAGGAATAGATTCTCTGAGCAGTCTTGTATAAGGATGTTTGGGGGACATCAACACCTGCTCCACAGGCCCCATTTCAACAATGTTTCCTCTGAACATGATGGCGATTCGATCGCTCACATAGTAGGCGGTTGCCAGATCGTGTGTAATGTACAACACGCTCATGCCCAGTTCTTCCTTGAGCTTTTTGAATAGATTCACAATCGCCATTCTCAAGGAAGCATCAACCATCGAGACGGGTTCATCCGCAACCAAGAGAGTTGGGTCTGTTAGCAAAGCCCTGGCGATAGAAATCCTCTGCAGTTGCCCTCCAGAGAACTCGCTGGGGTACTTGCCAGCGAATTCGTCGTAAGAGAGACCTACTGCCTCTAGTTTCTGATCAATCAATCCGATGGCCTCTTGTTTATTCTTGGCTAACTTGAAATTCTGGATCGTCTCAAAGAAATAGCGATCAACGGTTCTCAGGGGGTTGAATGTTCCAAAGGGGTCCTGGAAAATCGCTTGCATTCTCTCGGTGAACCATACCTTTCCATTTTTCGCGCCCTTTTTCCCGTTATGGGCTATCGTGCCCAAAGTCGGTTCCTCAAACCCCAGAATCATTCTGGCCGCAGTCGTTTTGCCGCATCCGCTCTCGCCGGCCAAAGCAAAGATCTCGGCTGGTTTGACGTAAAACGAAACATGATCGGTCGCCGTTATCCTGATTCTAGAGAGCAACCCCCCCAGGGAAAAAACTTTGGTCAGTTGGTTAATTTCAACAAGCTTTTCCATCTTTTCCCTCCCCCACCAGCCAGCAAGCAACTTTGTGGTCGGTATCCAGGTTGATGAGGCTTGGCGCCTGTTGAGCGCAAACAGCCAAGGTGTGGGGGCACCTTGGATGGAAGGGGCAGCCGCTGGGAAGATTGATAAGAGAAGGCGGGCTACCGGGCACACTCTCTCGGATTGTTTTGTCCCCAAACCTCGGCAGCGAGTTGATCAAGTATTTTGTGTAGGGGTGGAATGGGGCGCCAAAAATGTCCTCGGTTGTCGCCTCTTCAACTATCTTTCCGGCGTACATGATGCCAACCCGGTCAGCGATATTCGCATGAACGCCCATGTCGTGCGTTACCATGACGATTGTGTTGCGCAGTTTGGCTTGAATATCTTTTAATAGTTGCACCACTCCTCTTTGGACAACGACATCGAGCGCCGTGGTAGGCTCATCGCAGATGATGATGCGAGGCTTGAGAATCGTGGCCAGGGCGATTGTGACCCGTTGCCTCATTCCGCCGGATAATTGATGCGGATAAGCATCCAGAATTTTGAGCGGCAGTCCCAACTCTGTAATATGTCCCTTGGCAATCTCAAAAGTTTCTCCTCTTGTCTTTACGCTCACGTGGCTGGCGATGAAATCTCGGTAGGTCTCTTTTAGCCTGAGCACCGGATTGAGCACGCTCATTGAACCCTGCGGAACGTAGGAAATATACTCCCAGCGCAGCCTTCGCTTGGCCTCTGGGCTGAGAGAAACGACATCCACCTTTTTGCCGTTCACCCGGTAATAGACCTTGCCCCCCATCAGTCTCAACGGAGGCTCGATGGCGGCGACGAGCGCTTTTAAAAGCGTCGTCTTTCCGCAACCGCTTTCGCCGGCAATCCCATAGACTTCGTTCTCCCGGATTGCCAGATCAACCTCGTTGACGGCCTTGGCCACCTTTTGGGTTCCAAAAACGTCGAGCACGTAAAAGGCTTTTAGCTGTTCAGTCAAAAGTATTGCCTGGTTCATAGCTGCCTCACTGCGCCCCCACCCGTTGGATGCGTGTTCGCGGATCCAGGTATTCGCTGATGCTGATCGAGAGCCAGTATAGGGCCACAAACAAGAGTACCGATAGGACGATGGGCGTCAGTATCCACCACCAAAGCCCAAGCAGTATCGCCTGGTAGCTGATGGCCCATTGGAGCGTCGTTCCGAGTGTTGGAATGTCCATGTTGACCAGGCCAAGAACAGCGAGCGTCATCTCCATCCCGATTGCCCACGACATGTTATTGATCAAGGTAGAGAACACCAGGGGTGTAGCATAAGGCATATACTCGTTGAGCACGAGGCGCACCGTGCCGGTTCCAGAGAGAATAGCCGTTTGGGTGAACTCGCGCTCGCGCAGGCTCAATATCTGCGACCGAATTACCCGCGCATCCCAGGCCCATCCAAAGAACGCCAACAAGAGTCCCAACGTCACAAGGTTCATGTACTGTCGCACCAACATTGCCATCATAACGATGATGAGAAAGAGCGGGATCACCAGCAGGCTGTCGCTGATGAACATCAAGACCCTGTCTGTGCCTTTGCCCCGATAGCCGGCAACCATCCCGATCAAAATGGCAAAAACACGCGACACCACTCCCGCGATCACTGAAATGGTCAGCGAGTTGCGCACGGCGAACGTCGCTTGCCAGAAAACATCCTGCTCCTTAGAGTTGGTCCCCAAAATATGGCTCCACGATGGCGCTAGATCTCTGGGAGCGGTCCCCCGTAGGGTTGGGTCGTGAGGCGAGACGAAACTGAGGGCTGCCATGATGAGCAGCAGGCACAGGACGCAAAAACTAGACGCAAATCTGTAATCCCTCAAGAGATCTCTGAATATTTTCACGTTTTCCGTGCTCCTTACACGTGTCTGACCCTCGGGTCGAAGAATGGGTAGAGCAGATCCAAGACGAGGATTGCTGTCGTAATCGCCACAATCGAAAGGAGCGTGATGCCCATGATTAGATTATAGTCGCCGTTGAGGATGGCATCGTAAAGCAGTGTGCCAAGCCCGGGGTAGGAAAAGACAATTTCCGTGATCAGCGCGCCGCTAAAAATCTGACCGAGCGACAGCGCGAGATTCGTGAGCTGCGGGAGCATCGCGTTCCGGATCACGTATCTCGACACAATCCTTCCTTCGTTGACGCCGCCGATCTTGGCGTATTGGACGTAACTTTCGGCGTTGACGTTCTGCACGATTAGCTTCATCACCTGAAAGTTGGCTGCCCAGCCCAGGATGGTAAGCGATAGAGCCGGAAGGAAGGAATGTCTGAGCACATCCTTGATAAAAGGCCAGTTCAATGCGGTCTTTCTCCCGATGTCGGTCCCACCTGCCACCGGAAACCACCTGAACACATAGGTCAACAGAAGAAGGATCGCAAAGGCAAAGATATAGTACGGCAGCGGTCGGATGATCATGGCTGCCGCGTCGAGGATCCGCGACCAGCTTTTGCGAGAAAAGTAGCCGGCCAGCCCGCCAATAATGTTCCCGGTGATCCAAGAGAACAATGTCGTTGTCAGCAATAGGCCCGCTGTCCACGGTAGTGCCGTTCCAATCAGCTTGTTCACCGGCGTGGGAAACTGGAAGAAAGAGAGCCCAAAGTCTCCACGAAACAGCCTTTGCCAAAAGGCGCCGTACTGCTGGAGCCACGATCCCTCAAGCCCATACAACTCGGTTAGGTCGGCAATAAATTGGTCCATGGATGCAGGGTCCAGATAAGATCCCTGTGACCTGAGCTGGGTAATCGTCCGCTCCACCGGATCCGTCGGCGCGAGGCGAGGAATAAAGAACACGGCCGTGATTCCCAAAAAGATAACCAGGAAATATTGGATGAGCCGTGGAATGAGATAGCGTCTTATGAATGCCAACGTTATTTCTCCCCTGCTTTTTGCTTGTCACTCTATCTGTGGGTCTTCCCGTGAATAATTTTTTGCCCAGTTCAGGCGTAGGGTGAAGCTAATGTCAGCCAAGCTTGGTTTCAGGCTGTGACCAATCGAGCCAAGAAGAGGCTCATGGCACAATCTAACACCTCGCCGCTTGCGTTATGGGAATTGTCAATCCTTTTTGGAGGTTCGCATGGCGTACATCCCCGTGCCAATGGTTATGCCAATGACTGTGCCAAATGTCGCCCCCTTTGTTCCCAGGTCGGGGAAGAGAAAGCCAATGATTGTGCCAATAATTGCGCCAACTATGGCCATGATTCCAATCCAGTAAGCAGGTTTGATATTCATGAGCACTCCCATATGGTTATAGTCTATTAGAGTTTATCGGAAATAACGTAGCCAACGTATCCCCACACCTGCACTTGCGCCAAGCGCAGCACAGGTGCAAGCCTGCCCTGGACGGGCAGTCCAGGGTGTACGTTGGCGGACGGGCATGGGGATGCCCGTCCTGCTATTTCCGATAAGGTCTATTCTACTGCCCTTCAGGCATGTAAAAGAACTCACAACGACTTGCGCCTTTACTTATTTCGCCGGCTTTGAATGATCCCGATGGCAACCCCAATGGCTATTCCTGCTCCCACCCCGACGGCAATGTTATCAATTGCTACTCCTATACCGGCGCCAACAGCTACCCCGATCGCGAGCCAAAACCCTATGATTCTTTTTGATTTATCTTCAGGTGTATTGTTATTTGTCATCTTTGTTCTCCTTTGTAGAACCGTGTTTTTGTAGCGCCCAACGAAAGCGTCATCTGCCGCCCGACTGGGCGAATGGCGCTTGCGCCCCGAAATAGGGCTATTTACCGATATGCCGTACAACTGCGCCAGTCACGATGGGCTTGCCCCCTTCAATTTTCACTCCACCGCGCGGCATAGGGTCGCCATCGTGATCCCGAAAGTAGAGCGGCAATCCTTCCGCAAAGTTGATGGGATAGACAGCAGGGTCTTGGAGTTGGTGGTGAATGTGAATGTGCGGTTCGCTGGTGTTGCCCGAATTTCCACACTGCCCAATAATCTGGCCTTCTTCCACAAACTGGCCGGGTTTGACCGTGACGCTGCCTTGCTTAAAGTGAGCGATAATGAGAAAAGTGCCAGTTGCCAGCTTGATCACGACGTGGTTGCCTTCCGGCGCTTGCATATTGTTTGAAAGAATGCCCGGCGTCTCATCGGGCTCTCCATCCTGGGCCACCACGACCTCGCCGGCGATAGGCGCGACAACCGGAACCCCATAGCACCCATAGTCTTCCAAACGGCTGCTCCCGCTCAAGTAGGGCGGGATTAAAAAGTCGTAGGCCCATCTTTGATCAGGGAAAGCGGCGTGCTGGTTGGTGGCAATGTCGTCG
>JBGSMF010000465.1:0-8715 GCA_041740315.1 Thermoflexales bacterium | reverse complement strand
AAATAGCAGGACGGGCATCCCCATGCCCGTCCGCCAACGTACACCCTGGACTGCCCGTCCAGGGCAGGCTTGCACCTGCGCTGCGCTTGGCGCAAGTGCAGGTGTGGGGATACGTTGGCTGCGTTATTTCCGATAAACTCTGAAAAGATAGCGTATTAAAAAGGAGGTTACGATTATGGCTGCAATGAAACAACCTGCTTTGTTGGGAAAATTGCATTGGTTGGGGCATGACGCGTTTCGATTGGATGGCCCACCCGTCATTTACTTTGATCCGTGGAAATTGCCGCCCAAATCGCCCCGCGCCGATCTGGTGCTGGTGAGCCACGAGCATCACGATCACTGCTCGCCCGATGATATCAAGCGCATCAGCGGCCCCCAGACGGTGGTGGTGGCGCCTGCTTCTGCCCAGGGCAAGCTCAAAGGCGCGCGCGTGATTAGCGCGGGCGAGCGGCTGGAAGTGAGCGGCGCTAGCATAGAGGCTGTGCCGGCGTATAACGTGGGCAAGAAATTTCACCCCAAAACCGCCGGGCACGTGGGCTATGTGGTGACGGTGGGCGGCGAGCGGATTTATTTCGCCGGCGATACCGACTATATTCCAGAGATGAAAGATATCCGCTGCGATGTGGCGCTGCTGCCTGTTTCCGGCATTTACGTGATGACGGCGGCCGAAGCGGTGCAGGCTTTTGGCGATATTCAGCCGGCGGTAGCTGTGCCCATGCATTATGGCGCGGGCGTGGCCGGCAGCCAGGCTGATGCCCAGTTTTTTAAAGACCAGCTTGGCGATGGCGCAGTGATACTAGAGCGCGAAGCGTAAGACGTTTGTTCGCTTGACAAAAAAAAGCGGGTGACGAGATTCGAACCCGCGACTCTTAGTATACCCGCAACTTGCCAAAGCAGTCAAGCTACGATGTTATGGCCTGCCGCAGCAAAAGGCGTTCCAAAGGGTGACACAGAGAACAGCTTTTGCTTTGGCGCAACCTTGTCGTTGCCAGGGTGTAAAAATCTCGTCTTCAAGGTCGCGCTCGGCGTTTCGGATAGCGGTCGAGGGGGCAGTCAGGTGAGCCGCCGTGTAGGCTGCCACGGATGACTATTTCCGTGGAAATGCGGCCAGGTCTTGGACTGAATAGCGCGGCCTGCTTGACTTTGCTGGAAACGGGTGTATAATCCTATATACTAGGGTAACACAATGGGCAAAGCAAAAACAGAGGAATGGCTTACAACCGCGCAAGTGGCGCAAATGTTAGGCTGCGGGCAAAAGAATGTCCAGCGTCTTATTAGGAGCGGCTTTGTCATTGGGCAAAAGGTTGTTGACCGCTGGCTTGTGGCGCGGTCTTCGGTTGAAGAATACATTGCCCATCCACCCAAGCCAGGGCCAAAGCCAAAGGAAGGATAACCCCAATGTTAACGAGTTACATTCACGCGGCAATGCGGCGGGCCGTCTATGAGATTTTAGAGGACGGCGCGTATTATGGCGAAATCCCCGGCTTTCAAGGCGTGTATGCCAGCGCGGGCAACCTGGAAGATTGCCGGGCAGAACTGCAACAAGTGCTAGAAGGTTGGATTGCGCTTGGCCTGCGTTTGGGGCACACGCTGCCGGTGATTGAAGGCATCGAGTTGACCTTTGCGCTGGAGCAAGCCTAATGCCCCGACTTGGCCCCATTACCCGGCGTGACCTGGTGCGCTATCTTAGAGACTTGGGGTTTGAAGGCCCCTACAGCGGCGGGCGTCACGAGTATATGGTCAAGGGTACTATCAGGCTGGCGATTCCCAACCCACACCAGGGCGATATTGGCAGAGATTTGCTGGCGCGCATCTTGCGCCAGGCGGGGATAGATAAAAGCGATTGGGAGAAACTATAAAAGATAAACGTAACCGGGCCGCGCAAGTGTTGATGGCGCTCACACGGCCCTAACCTGTACGCCGAAAGAGCGGCGCGAGGCTGATTAGATTCTACCACAAGTTTGTGTTGTGGCACACTGGCCTATAATGGCCTGCCTTGCACACCGAACCGGCGCACACCACGCCGGTTTTTTGCTTCAAGCGGCCGGTGTTGGTGGCGCCTTAAAAACTGAATAGCCCACACCCAACCGTAAGTCGGGGGCAAGTGGCGGCAAGGGCGGCCGGGGGACAAGTGGGCGGCAAAATCTAATCTTGGGGGTGATGATATTGGAGCAAACAAGACGCGCCACACTGGCGCGTGAAATTCGGGCAGCATCGGTGGAACTGGGCAAGGCTAAGAATCTCATGCACTCTACCATCGGCGTAACCGATTCGATCTATGCGGTGTTGTCTGACCGAGATATGCAAGACCGGATAGCGCGGCTAGGGCAGGGGGGGGCAGGTAAAACAAGCTGACCTGGTTGTGCTATTGCGTGACGTGCTGGAGCGGTTGAATGGTGAAAAATAGTAACTACTCAGCCATACCCTTCGACTGCGCAGCGCGCACCCTGAGCGGAGTGCAGCAAAGTCGAAGGGGCGCGCTGCTCATCCTGAGCAAGGCCGAAGGACGCTCAGGATGCTGAGTAGTTACGAAAAATAAAGAACAGGGGGAAGCGGTCATTATTTCCGTGGAAATGTCCGCTTTCCCCCTGGCACGTTTTCGGTGTAAAATTAGGGCTAAAAGAGCGGGTGACGGGATTCGAACCCGCGACACCCTGCTTGGGAAGCAGATGCGCTACCACTGCGCTACACCCGCGTACTCTAACGCACATTGTACCATAGACCAACGTAGCAGACAAGCTCCTGTTCGTGTTTTTCTGTGTGCTGAAAAAGCGAGGCCATTGCCCCGCCCACTTTGTGATGGTTACAAGCTGTCTAGCCGGAAATCGCCCCGGCAATCGCTCCGATAATCGCACCGAAAACCGCCAAGCCAATTACTCCCTTGACACCCTTGCCATAAATCACCCCGATAATCACTCCGATAATTGACCCGCCAATCGTTCCGCCAATCACCCCGCCAATTGCCCCGAAAATCGCCCCGAAAACCGCCAAGCCAACCGCCCCGAAAATCGCTCCGATAATCGCCACGATAATCGCCATGACAATCGCTCTAGCAACCCTTCTTAGAACGTACACAAGTGAGCGGTCTTTTTCATCCCGGCCTTTCCAGAGCATATAAAAGAAAGTCAGTACCGCAAATACCGCCCCGACTATTTGAGCATAGTATACAATTTTGCCACTGTCCATTATTGCCGCTCCAACGCGTTAGTTATTCGAAAACCCCTTCGCCAATCCAAGCGATTTTTCGCTTGCTACCAGAATTTCGCTGGTTATCAAAGAAGCAAAATGCTCCATCAGTGTCCGGCACACAAAGATATAGCCCCCGCCGACCTGGCTGGTGTGCGCTTGCTGGTCGGTCATTGTCAATGGCTCTGAGATTAGGCGACACTCTGAGGACGTGTCACCACGAGTAATTAGACATTATCGGAAATAGCAGGACTGGCATCCCCATGCCAGTCCGCCAACGTACACTTGCACCTGCGCTGCGCTTGGCGCAAGTGCAGGTGTGGGGATACGTTGGCTACGTTATTTCCGATAAACTCTATTATATTCCACCTTGCCGGAAAAGAAAAAACGCAAGAAGGTCACTTGCGCATCAATACCCTGAATACAATGGTGGCCACTGAAAGCTGTGCGCATCAACAAGTAGCTCACGCACATCCCATAAAATTGACTTGTCGCTCAAGCCAAGCAAAAGGTTAGCTTGATGGCCCTGTTCATCTCGTATCAAGTACAAATATGCTTCTCCATGCGGCGACCACAGAACCGTGCCCAATGGTCTTTGTATTCCCTCCGAAACATAGCATGGCATTGTAGGTAACGGCAAAACGAATGCCAAGTTTGTTCCATCCTTTTCGATTGCGTAGATTCCTGCCTGTAATCCTTTGTTATCCATACACTGTTGGTTGGCAAAGCCAATCTTGCCATCAGGTAAATCATGTGCTTCTGTCGGCCAAACGTCGCCAGGCCATGTGGCAGAAATTACCACGGTTTCTTGTGCAGTTTTCTCTGCAGAGACCGCTGTCAAGTCGGCAGGGCCATCTGACGAGGCAAGGTTGATATGATTTACCAATATACCCGTGCCGTTCTGACGCCAAGCGATGTTAACATAGGGGGCAGGGTAGTTCCAAGTGCTAGGAATTATTTGTGCTTCGCCTGTGCTGGCATCCATCAAAGCTGAAAAACTTCCTTCATAGCATCCTACATCAATCAACAACCACTGCCCATCAGGTGACCAATTGCGCACCCGCCAGACACCACAGAAGCTACTGTTGTATTGATGCTTGGCCAATAGTTGTGGCTCCCCTTGTGGAACATTGGATATCCATACTCCCCTACCATCAGAGAAGGCAATTCTCTTGCCGTCAGGGGATAACACAAACCTGTCACACTTTAGATTGTATTCCAAATCGGAATACGCAGCACAGTATCCCAGTTCGAACTTGTGATTAGGATTTTGCGCATCCACGGCAAAAATTGTGCCGTAATCATGCGTTGTTAAAGGCATTCCTGTCGAATGACCTGAATCAGGCCCATTGGAAGTGACATTGGGCAAAGTTCCCCGAGCTAGGTAAATCACGTAGCGTCCATCAGGCGTAATGTCGAAGGATGGAACATGGGAGGGGGAATAGGGGGAAGGTGGCTCATAATTAATATCAGCGGTCATCGGGATTGTAACCGAGATACCATTGGCGCGATTCAGTACCATCAATTTGGATTCAACATCCACAAAATGGAACGCTATGTGCTGTCCGTCAGGCGTTAGGCGATATCCGGCGACTCCGATGGTCCCTGGCTCAGGTGTTTGTTTGGATAGTTCTCCACCAGAAGAGCCGCTCCGAAAAGCAGGTATAACTTGTTCAAGGGTTCCCCCTTCTGAGGGCCAACGCCACAGACTCGCATTACGAATGAAATAGAGGTCCGTTGGAAGCGGCGGCCAGCCTTGGGGCCGCGCTGCTTCAGAGGGAAAAATCGAACTAGGTGAGGGGGTAGGAGTTGAGGTAGGTCGAGGGGTAAAAGTTAGGGTAGGAATTGGTGTGGGGGGGACCACCTGAGTGTTAGTTGGCTTGGGGGTATTGGTCAGTTTTAGTTGTTTAGTTTGAATTGGCGTTGGTGGGGCCTCTATAGTGTTTGGCAAGACTTTTGGAGTTGGTGGCTGCGGTGTGAATTGATTTCCTCCACCACAAGCAAAGATGGCAACTGCTAACACGACTGTGGCCGCGGTTAAAATATCTTTGCGCATTGTTTTTTTTCCTGTCTTGATAATGCGCTTTTCCCAAACAGACCATAACGCTGGACTTTGGCTAGACGTGTGGGTTAGGCGCAAGCACCTACTATTTTTCCGATGGTGGAAACTGCCCATTCTACTCTCTATAAATTTGACGAACTGCTTCCTGCTTTTGTTCCTGGCCGATTCCACCGAATGCTTGCTATGACTTGCAGTGTTGACCTAGCGCAAGTCTGCGCTGTTGTGTGTCTTATCCTCGGCGTTTCCCAATATGCCGCCCCGCTCGGATAGCCACAAGGTCAGCCCGTCCAGGTCTATGACAGCCATCTCGTAGCCGTTCTTGCGCGCCTGGCGCAGCCGCAGCAAAAGGCGTTCCTCGAAGGGTGAGACGGGGAACAGCTTTTTGCTTTGGCGCAGTCTTTTCGGATTGGTCTACCAATGAACCACCTCAGACCGAACGGGGGGAGATAGGCGTGGGGGCAATGGCCCCCCACGCCTGCAAGGATTGCTGGCAATACTGGCAAACTTGCCGTAACGCGGTGATTTTTGCAAGAATGGCATACAGTGGTATACTTGATTGGGCATCTTGCCAATGGATAAAGGAATGGCCGAAAAAATCCTTGTTGTTGATGACGAAGCCGATTTACGCATCGTGATTGAAGCCTTGCTGACCAGGGCCGGCTATGAGGTTCTCACGGCCACCAACGGTCTGACCGGGCTGCGCGCCTTTCACGAAGCTCACCCCGACCTGGTGATGTTGGATATTACGATGCCAGAGATGGATGGCCTGACGATGTGCCAGCGCATTCGCGAAGTCAACGAGCAGGTGCCGATTGTTATGCTGACCGCGCGCGGCAACGAGGACGACATTGTGGCCGGGCTAGAGGCCGGGGCCGACGAGTACCTGGTCAAGCCGTTTAAATCGCGCGAGCTCCAGGCGAGGATTGCCGCCATCTTGCGCCGTCAGCGCGCGCTGATCACGGACGACGACCAGCCGGTGACCTACAACGATGGCTACCTGAGCGTTGACCTGTCCGCGCGCCAGGTGATTGTGGCCGGCCAGGCCGCGCGGCTGACGCCGATTGAATATCGCCTGCTGGCTATGCTAATCCGGCACGCCGGGCAGGCGATTGGCAACCGCCAACTGCTAGAGCAAGTGTGGGGCTGGCAATATGTTGACGACACCGATTATCCCCGCGTGTACATCTGGCACCTGCGCCGCAAAATCGAGCGAGACCCCAGCCGCCCGCGCTATTTGCTCACCGAGCCGGGGGTGGGCTATCGTTTCCAGCCTCGCAAGTAATGGCTTTTGGCCTGCGCCCTTGCAGGCCGGCCGCCCACTCTGTTGAACAGTTGAACATAATAGATGTGGGGGTAATCCTTGCGATTACCCTGCCCTCACCCCAGATTATTAGAGTTGGGTGTGTTTCGCTTCATTTGAAAGAAACCAGGTTTTTTCTGAAAAACCTGGTTTCTAGGCCAGACCGCCTAGCTCGCAGCGCAAATTTAGCGGCAAATCTAAGGCTAAACCTTCGCAAGGCTGAGCAGTTACCGACCAAGAATGTTCAAATCTGCGGGAGGGTGGGGCCTACCCCGCGAATTTTAAACAGCTTTTTAACGCACAATCTGGCGTTTGTGTTGTATGATAGTAGATGTTCGTATAGCTGGTTCGCGTCTCAAAACCCCGCGTCTGGTCACACTTGCCCTGGCGGGCAGTGCCAGGGTTGCGAGGGCGCAGCCCGAAGCAATCTCAACACCGCGAGGCCGAGATCGCTTCGCCCCCTACGGGGCTCGCGATGACTTTTGGGACCCACGTAGCTACCCTCGTAGCTACCAAGACCCTTGTAGCTACCAAGACCCTTGTAGCTACCGCATCCCCATGCGGTAGCGGCAGGTCGAGGGATGCCTGCCTACGGGTTTTGAGACGCGACCAAGATAGCGGTTAAAAGGCGTTTCTTTGCATGCCCCAAGAACAGCAGGAAGGATGGGTTATGATATAATAGACAGTATCGGAAATAGCCAGACCGGCGCCCCCCAACCAATTTGCCAAGGAGCCGGGCTAAGCCAGGGGTTATCAATTCTAATCAAGCCACAATTATGATTATTCATAAAAAGGAGGATTCACAATGAAGGTAAAAAACAGAGCGTCTAATGTCGCTCTCAAAGCAATGTTGTCGTTGTTTACGACAAGTGTTATTCCTGTGCTGTCGGTCCTTTTGGTGGTTGCTGGTATAGTGTGGGCCGTTGACGTGAATATTGATTCGTTCACTAATGGAGCCTATAACTTGAGTCGAGACACAGTGGGCACTTCTACTTATCTTGCCACAGCTTCTTCTGCTATTGATGGCTATCGGTTTATGATCTTGGAAGTTACTCAAGCCGCCAGTGGTCAAATCTCGCAATGGGGGGTTAACGCGAGTTCAGGATTTATTTCCTTGGCCATACCTCCTGGTGACCAGGGAAAGGCTACACTTCAGTGGGATGGCAACGACAATTCAACCACTATAGATTGTACAACTGGTCTTGGTAGTGAAGATATATCAGATAGCGGGAACAATACAGCTATTGTTGTTAGAGTCATCTCTTCTGATAATGTGGCCAAGAACTTGACCTTGAGGGTATACACAGACTGCAGCAATTGGCGCACATTAACCAGATCTCTGCCAACGGTTGGTGATAGTAACCTCATAGATATACCTCTCCTCTTCACCGACTTTGGCGGCGGGGCTGGAACAATGAATTGGGCAAGCGTTAACGCTGTCGAGTTAGAGATTGACGGCACGCTCGCCTCTGGACCAGATGCTATTGTCAAGTTTGTCAAAGCCACCGGCGAAGTCTACGAGTATGGCGATTTGCCTCTCGCCGGGATCTCTGGTCTACCTGTTGGGCAGACCGGGTTCTCTAGCTCTATTCTGGCTGCCCGTCACCTGCCGACAAATTCAGGCTTGCGGCTTGGAGCACAACTTGACACCGAAGCGAATTATCAAAGCAGCGTTCCTGCCAATGGAGATAACAACGCCTCCGCCAATGACGAGGAGGGGGTTGTTAGGCTTACTCCAGATGACTGGGACACTAATGGTGAGGGCGAGGTGGATGTAACACGTGCCGGGTGCTCCAGCTGCTATATTAATGGCTGGATTGACTGGAACCGGGATGGTGATTTTGAAGATACAAACGAACAAATCATAAGTGATTATGCCCGAACAACTGATGGCACATCAAGCAGAATCTTCAATTACCCCGGTGGCACTTCGTTTACGGATGTTCGATACTATGCGCGCTTTAGGATCTGCGCTGCAATTGATACATGTGATTCGCCAACTGCAACCGGTGTCTCGCAAGGCGAAATTGAAGACTATGCCTGGGATTGGGGCGATCCTCCCCTCGCCGTCACGCTAGTCTCCTTCACCGCCGCGCCGGCCGGCAGCGGGGTGCGTTTGGAATGGGAAACCGCCAGCGAGCTGGACAACGTGGGCTTTAACCTCTAC
>JBGSMF010000464.1:0-31957 GCA_041740315.1 Thermoflexales bacterium | reverse complement strand
GGGCGGGCCGGCTGGGCCGGCATTCTGCTGGGGTTGGCCGCCGCCGCCAAATTGACGGGATTGTTGTTTCTGCCACTCGTCGTTGGGTTTTATGTTCTAAATTTCAAATTTAAGATTTCAAATTTAAAATTTGAAATCTTTAAATTCTGGGGCGGTTTGTTCGGTGTGCTGGCAGTGGTTTTTATCTGGGACCGCTTGAAGGGCGGCGCGCCTTTTTGGACAATGCAGGCAATCAACTATGGACCGATGGGAATTGTAGCTTTATCTGAAACGCTGCCCCGTCTGAACGGTTGGTTGAAATTCTTGCCCTATTTTTTTGGCTGGCCGGCGCTTTTCATTCTGGCCATGTTGGCGTTGATAAATCTAAAATTTCAAATTCCAAATTCAAAATTACAAACACAATTACAAACACGCAATTTATTACTCGTCTTTGCCCTGGGCTATTTTGTTGTTCACTGGCTTTTCAACTTCCAGCTATGGGATCGCTACCTGTTGGGCCTGGTGCCCGTGTTGGCGCTGCTGGCCGGCGAACTGGTTGATATAGGATATAGGACACAGATAAACGCGGATACGGCGAATTTGCGCAGATATCCAAAGGAAGCCAGTGAGAATCCGTTGCATCCGCCTGCCCGGTCGGCAGACAGGCGAGACTCTGCGTCCAAAAAAGATCGGTCAGCCTATCAGAGTCTGGTTATCGTCGCTGTCGTGCTGATGCTGGCGCTGCTCCCCCCTGCCCTGACGGCAGCCCATAGCGGCTATCCAATCGGCAACGCCCCCCTGGTTTATGATGGCATTGAGCAAGTGGCCGATTACCTGCGCGCCCAACCCGTAGGCACGGTCGTCTATGATCACTGGCTAGGGTGGGAGTTTAGGTACTATTTGTGGGATGCGCAACTTTACATTGCGCACTTTCCCACGCCAGACGTGTTGCGCAACGACCTGCAAGCGCATGGCGGCAACGAGCCTCGCTACGTTACCCTGCCCGCCCTTGAGCCGACTGCGGCCGTGCTGGCAGCAATCAATCAAGCGGGGCTGGCCGCTGCGCCTGTACTGACCACCACCAATCGCCACGGCCAGCCCACCTTCACCATTTATCAAATCGCAGCGATGGAGCATTGAGAGTAACTGCTCACCCTCCCGCAGGTTTAAACGCTTGTGGATGAGCAAGCACAACTCGACCAGGATTGCCAGCCCGCCCAGGCAGCTAATTTTGTAACCTGCGGGAGGGTAGGCTGAGCAGTTACCATTGAGAAAAGCATGATGAGCAAGCTCGCTTCCAGGCGTTACATAATCATTGATGGGCTGGCGCTGCTGCTGGTTATTGTGGCCGTCTTTTGGAAACTGGCCCTGACCAATCTCATCATCGCCCGCGGCGACGTGCTGACCTACTTTTATCCTTATCTCGATTATGCCGCCCAGGCCACTCGCCAGGGGCGCTTGCCCTTGTGGAACCCCTATCTGTTTATGGGCGTGCCGTTTTTGGCCAACAGCCAGGCCGGCTTTTTTTATCCATTCAATCGCCTGCTATCCTGGCTGCCCGTAACACGCGCAGTCAACCTCACCCTCATTTTGCACACGTGGCTGGCTGGACTGGGCGCATATACCTTTGCCCGGCGCAGCCTGAACTTGCGGCGCGCCGCGGCGTGGGCGGCGGGCGCTGCTTTTGCCATCGGCGGATACCTGACGGCCCAGGTTGAACACGTCAACCAGCTTCAGGGATTGGCCTGGCTGCCCTGGCTTTTTGTATGCTACGACCTATCAATCTCACACCGTCACCGCCTGGCCTGGGTTGGGTTGTCTGCCACGGTTGCGCTACAGTTATTTGCGGGGCACACCCAAACGGCTTTTATCAGCCTGGTGGGGCTGGGCATTTATGCGCTTGCCACCACACCCCTTCGCCCCTGGCAAACGCTACTTGGGCGAATGGCGCGCCTGGCCGGCGCAGTGCTGCTGGGGGCAGGTTTGGCCGCAGCACAACTTGTGCCAACCTTGGAGCTGGCCCAGTTTTCAATGCGCAGCGGCGGCCTGGGCTGGCGCGAGGCGGTATCATTTTCACTCAACCCGCTGCTATTAGGGCGGGCGCTGCTGCCCAGCTACTGGCAAAGCATTTTCTCCGAATACATTGCTTATGTGGGCCTAGCCGGATTGATGCTGGCCGCCATCGGCCTGAGCTCTGACAAGCGCAATCAAGTTCGGGCGATGGCGGTGCTGGCAGGGTTGGGCTTGTTTTTTGCGCTGGGGGGCTATAACCCGCTGTATCTCTTGCTGGCCAAGTTTGCGCCCGGCTTTGGGTTGTTTCGCGTGCCGGCGCGTTGGCTGGCGCTGTACGCCTTTGGCACGGCAATGTTGATTGGCCTTGGGCTAGAAGCATTGCAATCAGCCAGCCAACAAATCAAGCGCCGCAGCCTGGTGGTCTGGGGGACAGGCATTGCAGGCTTGCTCCTGTTGGCCTGGCTTGGCGCGCGACTGCCTGTGCCCGGCACCGGCCAACCCATTGGCCTGCCAGGTAAGCTAGATTGGATCGGCTGGCTGGCCGGCGCAAGCCTGGCAACGCTTTTGATATGGCAGCGCCCCCGCTGGAGCGCCGCCGCTGCCATCGCGCTGATGCTGGCTGAGCTACTGGCCGCCGGCACCGCCCTGCCCTTTAACCGCGCCACCGCGCCAGAAGCATTAGATAGCTTGCGCCCATCGCTTTTGCTGTTAAAGTCCGAGGGGGCCGATTCGCGTTTCATTTCGCTTTCAGACATCTTTTTCGATCCCGGCGACAAGACCGAACTGGAAAGCGCCTTTGCCGACCAACTAAACGAAGCGGCTTTTTATGACCTGCTGGTCGCCACCAAGCAAAAAGAGATTGTTGCGCCCAACCTGCCGCTGTACTATCGCCTTGCCAGCGCCGATGGCTTTGATGGCGGCATTTTGCCACTGCGCGATTACGTGGCGTTTCAACAACTCCTCTTGCCGCCCGGCCAAACAGCCAGCCCCGATGGTCGCCTGCGCGAGGTATTGCGCGAGGTGCCAGAGAGCAAATGGCTGTCGCTGATGAACGTGCGCCACATCATCACCGACAAGACGATGGATGCCTGGATAGACAATGTGTTTTACGACTTGCAGTTCGGCACAGCGCCTGGCCCCAACTACACAGCCACGGTTGCGCGCGTGCCGCGCTTTCAAGCTACTGCCCTGGGCGTGGTGAGCCACTTGCAGGGCGCGGCGCAACTGACCCAAGGAACGAGCGTGGCACAGCTAGTCATTGGGTTTGAGGATGGAATGACACAAACCTATTCACTGCGCGCCGGAGTAGAAACTGCCGAGGGCGTTTACACGGGCAGCATTGCGCACCAAGCGGCCCAAGTGGGCGGGCATTTTGTGCGAGACCAGCCCCAGGTCAACGATTACGTCGTCCGGCTAAGTTGGGACAAGGCGAAAACTGTCACATCAGTGCAGATTATACCCAGTATGATCACGAACCAGTTGGTCATTCGCGGCATGACGTTGATTGACGAGCGCACCGGCGGGTTTCAGCCGCTGGTGGTTTCTGGGCGCGGGCGCTTTGCGCTGGTCCATTCGGGCGATGTCAAGATTTACGAAAACCTGGATGTGCTGCCGCGCGCTTTTGCGGTCTCTGAGGCCCGCTTTGTAGAAGATCAACTGGCTGCCATGCGCGACCCTGCCTTTGACCCAACCCGCCAGGTTATCCTCGACCCGCCTCCACCTGGCCTGAAAGTAATTGAAAAGAGTGATAGTTACGAGGTGACAACAACGCTGGTATTATATCAGCCCGAACACGTAATTGTTGATGTGCAAAACTCTGCGGGCTGGCTGGTGCTGACCGACAGTTATTACCCCGGTTGGCGCGCGCTGATAGATGGACAGCCTGCGCCCCTCTTTCGGGCAGACCTGCTCTTCCGCGCCGTGCCTGTGGTCGGAACACACCGGGTAGAATTTATCTATGACCCGCTTTCTATCAAAGTGGGGATCGGAATTAGTCTTTTGGCGTTGGCCCTGGCGTGCTGGCTGGTTTGGCGCGGCCGGCGTTTGTTGCAGTTTAGTTGACGCAATGGTACAATTTGCACGCAAGCCAGCCCCAAATAGGCCAGGGTTGTGAACTAGGAAATGGATTTTGCCGTGAACACTTTTAACCGCGTGATTGTTGTTTTAGACATTGTGCTGACCATCGTCGTCGTCACCCTGGCGCTAGCCTACCCGGTTCAGAGCTTGTCTGGGCTGATCGAGTCGGGGGCGGCGCTCTTGGGCTTGATTGCCCGCATTCAACCCGAGTATTTTGCTCTATTCAAGGTTTTGCTGGGCATCGTTGCCATCTTGATAGATTTTCTGCTCATCGTGCTGCTCGTTTCAGAATTTCGCGGCCCCAAGCGCAAGACCAGCCGGGTGGCCAGCATAGAGGGCGGAGAAGTGCGGGTGACGCTGGATTCAATTGCCAACCGGCTGCGCTATCACATTGACCCGCTCCCAGATATTTTGGTCGTCAAGCCGCGCGTAAGCCGCAAGCGAAACGGCGTGGCAATCTCGATGGAGATAGAGGCCTCGGCCGATGTCAACGTGCTCCGCAAAGCGGAAGAGATACTTGCAGTGACTCAGCAGGTGATTGAAGACAAGCTGGGGCTAAAGCTGGCAAGCAAGCCAGAAATCCAGATCCGGGTTATGCCCTATCCACCCGGCGCTATGCCTGCGGTTAGAACCAGCTTGCCCACTGCGCCAAAGGCCAAAGCGGATGGGCCGGCAGCCCCGCCGACCGGGAATGAAAAGTAGGGTTCTTTGAGAGTTGCCGTGCTGAACCCCTCCCCCAGCCCCTCCCCAAAGCGGAGAGGGGAGCACGTTCCCCTTCCCTACGAGGGAAGGGGGCCAGGGGGTTAGGTCTACCACGCGAAATCCCAAAGAGCCAAAAGTAGAGGGAGGCAATAATCAGTTATTTGTTAAATGTGCCGGTGACCTGCATTTCGCCTTCGCGGATGACAACGCTAGTCAATGTGACATTGCTGGTTTCTTGATTGATGGCGACCAATTGTTCCGAAACTTGCTGGCTGACCTGCTCTACCAGCGCCTGCGGCACAGGCAAAACGCCCAGGCTAATTTTGGTGACGCTAATAGACAACTGCCCATTTCGCGCGCCGATGTCCAATGCAATCTGCACACTCACGTCTTGCAGTTCGCCAAATGTCACCTGGCCGGTCACCCACATCTGTTCACCCGTCAGGTGAATTTGCGGGTTGGCAATTGGCGCGGGGCTTCCGGCCTGAGCCTGCCGCTCTAGCTCACTAACGACAAACGAGGTTAGTTCGGATTCGGTAAACGTAACGTCAAACTGCTTCGAAGCGGCCCCCTGGCGGCCTGTCTTTTTCCATTTGTCAACAAAACGCTCGGCGGCGCTGCCAGAAACAGGCACGGGGGTCTGCAAGCGAGGATTAGGAGTAGGCAACAATCTACCCGCCGGCCCGCATGTGCAGGCCAGTGCAACAAGAACCAAAACAGCCCAAGACAAAGTATAGGGATACATTGGCTTGGCGCGAGAAAAACGAACCCAGTGAAGCATTGTCCGCCTCCTTTGGAGAAAAGGTTGGCAATAATTATGTTTTATCGGAAATGCCATTTCCAATAAGGTTCATTATACCACTACATACAACAGTATTGAGATATGTTTGATTATGTCTGATATTGAATCACCCCAACCGGGCCTGCCGTTGCCCGCTATTTTGGAAAACTTGCTCTTTGTGGCTGATGAAGCGGTTACCATTGCGCGGCTGGCCGAGGCCACCGAAACCAGTATAGAACAGATAGAAGCGGCCCTGGCTACACTGAACGCCCAAGGCAACGGGCGCGGTCTGCGCTTGCAGCGCAAAGGCGAGCGGGTGCAGCTATCCACCCACCCCGATGCCGCCCCCGCCATTGAACGATTTCTGGGGCTTGAAGCCACCAGCAAACTTTCGGCGGCGGCGCTAGAAACGCTGGCGGTCATCGCTTACCAGCAGCCCTGCACCCGCGCGCAAATAGAAGGTGTGCGCGGCGTGAACTGCGATAGTGTGCTCAAAAACCTGCTCAGCAAGGGGCTGGTTGAAGAACTGGGCCGCCTGGAAACTGTGGGACACCCCATCTTGTACGGCACTACCTTTGAATTTTTGCAGCATTTTGGGCTAGCCAACCTCTCCGAGCTTCCGCCGCTTTTGCCCCCAGAAACCGAAGCAATCGAAGCGCTGGCCAGCGCGCCGGCTCAACTAGAAGACACCGCCGAAAAAGCCACAGTGACAACCGATGCGCCCACCCTTGCGAGTCAATCTTCGTCACCGCCCAATGATGCCAGCCCGCCTGTAGATAATTTGTAACATCTCAAAATGTGGGGGACGATTACTCTGTCTGGGCAGGGCATGCCCTGCCCTCACCCCAGATTATTAGACCTTATCGGAAATAGCAGGACGGGCATCCCCATGCCCGCCTATTGAAAAGCGTCAATAACTGCCGCAGGTGGGGGCAGCATCGGCTCTGGAAAAGAGGCAAAACAATACCCACCCATTTTCAAAGCGCGCGATGACGACAGATTGTTTCCAGGGGTCGCCGGTCGGGCGGCGAATGGGAAAGCGATCCAGATTGCTATTATCCCACTCTAGCGTATATCCTCCCTGGGCGTTTTGCACAAAGTTATCAACCTCGCCAGACCGAAAGGCCGGCGGCAAACTGGCCGTAGAAGCAGCGCCAAGGCCCATTTGCAGCAGTTCATCCATCCGGGTCAGCACCTGGCGCGCCTCGGACGAATAGATGGAAAACGATCCAATCAGCCCGGCAACAACAATCAGCCCGGCCAACCACACCATAGGCCGCGCAGGTGACGACGGGCCGAGCGGCAATTCGAGCGCCATGCGCTCATCCTCGAATCTGTTAACAACCACACGAAGCGCAACGGCGATGGGGACCAGCAACGCCACCATAGGGCAAAAGGTGGACACGACCAGCACAAATACGCCCCCGAACTGTTCTGGCTGCGACCATGCATTCACCAGAGCAATCAGCTCTAGCACCGAGCCGCCAAGCAGACAACCAAGGAACACACCCTCAACCGCGCTGTCTCGCCATGCGCTCAACAACCCCAATACCCCACCGCCTAAAACAGTCAACAGAATGTTCAAAGCAAGCCCCGGAGCAGGCTGGTAGAGTGGTAGATTCGGAAGCAAAAATACATTGACCAGCTCAGCCACCAGGCTGTAAACCAAACCTGTAAGCGCTCCCAGCAAGAAAGCGCTCAGGCGACGCCAAGTCTTAATACTCATCTGCCCCTTTGATAGCATTGGTGTCAACTTAACGGTTTGTCATTGCGAGCCGCCGCAGGCGGCAAAGCAATCTCGCACTTGGATTGCTTCGGCGCTCCGCGCCTCGCAATGACAGCGGCTCCTAAGTTGACACTAATGCTTTGATAGAGAAAAATCATTCAGACGGAATGACCAAAGGAACGTAATGGATACAGCGGGGCTCTGGATCATCAGCCGTGAGAAACAGGCACACCAGGGTCCAATCATTGGCAAAACGGGCAATGACCACCGACTGGTTTCGCTCATCGAGCGAGGGGCGCGGGATGGCAAAACGACTCAACTCTGTATTGTCCCACTGCAAAGTAAAAACACCCTGCGCATGTTCAAGGAATCCTTCCACGCGAGTCGCTTGCAGCGCGAGCGGCAGGCTGGCCGCATCTGGGGCCTGCAGGCCGGCCTGCGCCATCTGGTGCATCCTTGCCATCACCGTCAGGCCATGCGGAGGGTACAGAGACAAACGGCCCAATCCGCCCATGACGAGCAGCAAGGCGGTCTGGATCAAAATGCGTTTCCACCTGGAGGAAGCCAGGGTATGGCCTTCTTCTTCTTTGTTGACCACCCAGCGGAATAATCCCAACAAGGGCACAAACGCCGCCGCTATGGGGCAAAAAGCCACCGCTACCGCCACAATTTTTTTATACAAAACCTCCGCGCCCGTCTGGCCGGTCGACAGGGCGACAACCGCCAGAATCAATGAACCCACCACGCCGCCGGCAAAAAGGCCAAGGACAGAACTCTCTAGCCAGGCAGTAGAAAGGCCCAACGCCAGCCCGATGCTCAAGAATATCAAGATGTTGCCCACTGGCCCCAAAGGCGGCTGATATAACAAGACGCCAGGCAACATGACCAAGTTGATGGTCTGCGAAACCACGCCGTATACCAGGCCCATCATTGCGCCCAACAGCGCGCCAACAAAGCGACGATATTTGTGATCTATCATGGTTCACCTAGCCCGAACGAGCCGAAACTAATAGAAATTTGTCAATGACGATACGCACCAGTATAGTCCCGAATTTTGCAGAGTGCATTGGACAGTTGTCGAGTTTTGCCATTGGACAGACATACAATTTAGGATTTGGCGCAGAGAAAAGCACTGTTTGGAACACGACCAAACATAGATAATTTGTAATTACTCAGGCCGTTGGCCTTTTTACACAGAGGCACACGGAGAAGACACGGAGACACACAGAGAAAACCTAAAATCGTCTCTGCAAATCTCTGTGATCCCTCTGTGAATCTCTGTGGGCTGAGTAGTTACGATAATTTTACCACAAGTGGATAATCATAGAGACAATCCGGCGGATCGCCTCTACAAGATTGCGCGATTTTCAACACACGCTTCCTTTTGCGCTAACGGGCGCTTTGGACTACAATTGAAAAAATGCTGCTCACCCTCCCACGGGTTTGAACGCTTTCGGCGAACAAGCGCGTCTCGACCGGTGTTGCAAGCCCTAAGGCTGCCAAATTGTAACCTGCGGGAGGGTAGGTTGAGCATACAAACATGACCACACCCAAAGGAGTAAAACCGATGCCATTCCAAGACCTGGTTTTGAAAACCCGCAGTTATCGCCGCTTTGATCAAGCCGCCGCTGTTTCACTAGACACACTGCGCGAGCTGGTTGACCTGGCAAGACAGGCGGCTTCTGCCTCCAACATCCAAGCGCTCAAATACGTCCTTTCAGCCGATCCAGAAACGAATGCGCGCATTTTTCCCCTTACCCACTGGGCCGGCTATTTGCCAGATTGGGGCGGCCCGGTCGAAGGCGAGCGCCCAACAGCTTACATCCTCATCCTGGGCGACACGGCCCTGCACAAGGATTTTGAAACCGACCTGGGCATTGCCGCCCAAACTATCATGTTGGGCGCTACAGAGCGCGGGCTGGGCGGCTGCATGATCGGCAGCATTAAGCGAGAATCGCTGCGCGCGCTGCTCGAGATCCCAGAAAAATTCAAGCTTTTGCTCCTGCTTGCGCTGGGCAAGCCTGTTGAAAAAGTAGTGCTGGAAGCGATGGGGGCAGATGGCAACATCCGTTATTACCGCGACGCCGACGGGGTGCACCATGTGCCCAAGCGCCCGCTCGCCGAGATTATTCTCCGGCAGTTTTAGTGGCTTTTTCGCTTGGTCACCCTTACAAAGGTTAAGGCGAAAGATCACACACCTTTGCAAGGGTTTGCGCCTAGATTCAAGAGCGTAATGAACGAGTACGGTAAAGACCTAGTCATCCGTGCCAAGCTGATCTTGCCACGGCCTCGCCGCTACCTGCTGCACCGGCCAGGATTGGCGGCGCGCTTGCTGGAAGCGCAATATTACCGCGTCACAATTGTGCAGGCCGGCACCGGCTATGGCAAAAGCACCAACCTGGTATCGGCCCTGTGCGCCGAAGGGCACAAAGCGCCCCTAGACGTTTTTTGGTACAGCCTAACCGAATCTGACCGCGATGTGAGGTTATTCCTGCTGCACCTTGTCCATGCGTTCCGCGCGCACTTGCCCGACCTGGGCGAACAGTCGCTCGCGCTGCTGCAATCGGCCAGCAGAGGGACAAATGCCTACCCGGCTGTGATTGATGCGCTATCGAACGAGCTTTTAGATCGCCTGACGCGCCAAGCCGTGCTGGTGCTAGACGACTATCACCTGGTAAATTCCGCTCTAGAAATCAATGCCCTGGTGGATCATTTGGGCCAAGTGTTGCCCCCCCAACTGCATCTTATCATCGCCACCCGTCACCACCCTACCCTCAAATCGCTCACTGCATGGCGGGTAAAGGGAGATTTGCTCGAAATCACCCAGCAAGACCTGGCTTTCTCGGCGGAAGAAATTGATGCCCTGTTCCGCACACAATACGGCCTGGGGCTAGACGCGCGCCAGGTGCAACAACTAGCCACAGAGACCGAAGGCTGGGCGATGGCCCTGCTCATGATCTGGCAAGGCTTGCAAAGCGGAGTTGCCGGCAGCCTCGACCAAATCTTGCAGGAATTGCCGCGCTCACTGGAGGACCTTTTCCTCTATCTGGCCCAAGAAGTTTTGGCGCGCCGGCCGGCCCATATTCAGGACTTTCTTTTGCAAACATCGGTCTTGCGCCAGCTTGATCCGGCCGTCTGCGACTATTTGATAGACTGGGACAAGAGCAAGTCGTTATTAGACGAGTTGGATCAAGAATCATTTTTTGTGATACGCCTGGGTGACGCCTATCGTTACCATCACTTGTTCCACGACTTTTTAAGGCAGCAACTGGCATTATCCAATTCCGGCCGAGTGCGCGCCCTGCATCGTAGAGCCGCCGCTTTCTACGGGCAAAAGGAGATGATTGAAGAGGTTATCCATCACTTGCTGGCGGCGGCAGAATACAAGCAGGCCGCCCAACTGATGGCGCAGGTGGGTGAATCTATGGTGCGCAGCGGGCGTTTTGACACGATGAATGAATGGGCCGTTGCCCTCCCGCCAGAGGTGCTGGGGCAATTCCCGGTTCTGATGTATTACGTGGGCGAACTGTGCCGCTTTGCCAGCCATTTTGACGAGGCACTGGCCTGGTATGAGCACGCCAAGGAGCGATACCTGCACCAGCACGACATTGCCGGGGCCAGCCGCGCGCTGCGTGGACAGGCAGCGGTGCACCTAGATACTGTCCGCCCCATCAAGGCCGAAAGCCTGCTGCAAGAAGCCTTGCGCCTGGTAGATGGCCAGCCGGACCGCGAAGAACGCGCCCGCCTGCTCGACCTGATGGCCGAGAACATGACCAATCGAGGCCGGTGGGAAGAGGCCGAATCGCTACACCACCAGGCGCGCGCGCTGCGCGAAGAGGGCCCCAGCCCAGCCGACCTGGACGTGCGGGTGCTGCTGCGCACCGGCCGGCTCGATGCAGCCCGCGCCAGCCTGGAAGAGCGCGCCGCACAAGAACGCCATCACACCGATAGCTTTCGTGAGCCGCGCGGCCACCGTGAGACGCTATTGGTGTTGTCCTTAATTTACGCCTTTCAGGGCCTGCCTGATAAAGCTTTTGCGTGCGCGCGAGAGGGCATCGAAATCGGGCGGCAGCTCAACTCGCCCTTTGTCGAAGCCGTAGGCGACATGCGCCTGGGACACGCCTGGCAAATCTCGAACCAACCCGCCGCCTTTGACCAGGCGCTGCAATGCTATCACCACGCCATAGAGATTGGCGAGCGCCTGGCTGTGCAACGCACCAAGGTAGAGGCAATGTGGGGGCTATGCCGGCTGCACGGTTATAACGGCAACCTGGCCGCCGCCGAGCAATTTGCCAGCGAAGGGAGAGAGATTGGGCTGGCCGCCGGCGACGAGTGGATTGCGGCATTGATTGATCTGGCGCTCGGCGCTAGCTATGCCATTGCCGGGCAAGCTGACAAGGCCTTTTACTGGCTGAGCAGGGCTGCCCAAACATTCCTAGACTGCGGCGACCCGTTTGGGCAAACAGCGGCCCGCCTGTGGCAATGCGTGTTGTATCAAAAGCGCGGAGCAGCAGAACTGCCGGCGGCGCTGGGTGAATTGCTGACATCGGTGCAAATGCACGGGTATGATTTTATCTTTGATCGCTCTACTTTTTTTGGCGCGGACGACCCGGCCTTGCTGGCGCCGCTTTTGGTGGCAGCCCGCCAAATAAAGGATCGAGCCTCCTTGGCCGCCACACTGCTGGCGCGCCAACAATTGCCGCCCAAGCTTGAATTTCATCCCGGTTATACTTTGCGCGTTCATACGCTGGGCCACTTTGAGGTGAGGCGCGGGCGAGAAACAGTTGACGAGGGCGAATGGCGACGTGAAAAAGCCAAGCAATTGTTCCAGCTTCTCCTGCTCAATCGAGAGCGATGGGCCGAACGAGATGAACTGGCCGCCCAACTCTGGCCAGAGACCAACTCTTCCACCGCGCTGAGCCAGCAATTCAAGGTAACACTGAATGCCCTGCAACAGGTCTTGGAACCGGCGCGCCCCACGCGCGCGCCCTCGCTTTTTCTCCAACGCCAGGGCAGCGCCTATCGCCTCAATCCAACTGCGCCCCTCTGGCTGGATTTTGCCGTGTTTGAACAATTGATTCAACAGGGCAACAAGGCGAGCGATGAATCGGCCGCGCTCGAACTGTACCGGCAGGCGCTGGCCCTCTACAAAGGCGACTTGCTGCCTGCCTGCATTTACACCGATTGGTGCCAGGGCCAGCGCGAACGCCTGCGCCAGCTTTATCTGGCCACCGCCTCCAAACTGGTCGTCGCTCTCCTGGCCCAGGGCAAGGCCGATGCCGCCATCTCTCTGTGCAACCCAATCCTTGCCGCAGATAATTGCCACGAGCCGGCCTACCAGTGGCTCATCCGCGCCCACCTTCTCAAGCGCGATTTCGTCCAGGCCATTCGGGCTTATGAACAGTGTGTAGCTTGCCTGAGAGACGAATTAGAGGTAGCGCCCTTGCCCGAAACAACAGCGCTGTACGAAGAGGCGCGAAGCGGCGCAAAAGGAAGTTAAGACTGTATTTATTTACCACCCATATATGCTCTAGTGAACCACCAAGGGCACAAAGAACACAAAGGATAAATAGAGTTTATCGGAAATAACGTAGCCAACGTATCCCCACACCTGCACTCCCGAAGGGGCCAAGCGCAGCGCAGGTGCAAGCCTGCCCTGGACGGGCAGTCCAGGGTGTACGTTGGCGGACTGGCATGGGGATGCCAGTCCTGCTATTTCCGATAATGTCTAATGTATCAATAAGCACACGGGGAAAACATAGCACGGTCCGCACGAAGGTAAGAATAGAAATCTTTGTGTCCTTCGTGGTGAAAGAGAAACACAGCAAACATATACTGCGGAAATTTAGCGGCTGGTGTCGCCGCCTATCAGTTTGAGCAGCCGCTGCCAGCCTTGTTGAATCTCCAAACTGCGCAGCCTCCACGTGCCCACGATGCCATAGGGCAAAAACATTACCAGCGCGATGTAAATAATGCCAAAGACCAGCGGCCAGCGCGCGCCGAACCACTGGTAGAAAAAGTTGCCCGAAATCTCCATCACCGCCGCGCCCAACATCGGCCCAATGAGCGTGCCGATGCCTCCCAGAATGGTCATGATCAACGCATTGATGGTGGTCAACACGCCTGACATGGTGGGTGTGGCGCTCATGTTCCACAGCGAAAAGAGCGCGCCGGCCAACCCGGCCACGATGGCCGAGGTGATGAACGCCAGCGAGCGATACACCGTTGGGTTGTAGCCAATCATCCGCACCCGGCTCTCGTTTTCGCGCAGGGCCACAAACACGTGGCCGGTGGGCGAGTTAACAATGCGGCGAACCAGCAAATACATCACCACGGCAAAGATGAGGGCGATAAAGTAAAAGCGCAGGCGGAACTGGGTGGCATTGAGCCACGCGGGAACAGGCACGCCGTGCAGCCCCTCGTCGGCGCCGGTCCACTTGACAAAATCGGTGGCCCTGGAAAGGATATTCAACGCCTCGGCAATGGCCAGCGTCACCATGGCAAAGTACACGCCTTTTACTCGCGCCGAGACCGCGCTAAACAACAGCCCCAGCAGGATAGAGACTAGAATCACAATCACAATGCCAGCGACAAACAACATCACCTCGGTGATGCTCACACCGCCTACCATGAGGGGATAGCCCTTGATCATGCCAGCCGCGACATGCTTTAGGAACAAGGCCATGGCATAAGCCCCGCCACCAAAAAAGGCCGCGTGCCCAAACGACAAAATGCCGGTATAGCCCATGAGCAAATCATAGCTCATTGCGTAAACTGCCATGATGAACACAATGATCATTTGGCCTTGCCAGAATTTGGGCGTGCCCCCACCCACCGGCGCCCCGGTTAGCGCGCTGAGCGCAAAGGGGAAAAGTATCAGGCCAGCCAGGAGCAGCAAGCCTGGCCATTGGCTTTTGATCCATTCGGTTGGCTTCGAGCTGGCCGGTTTTGTTTGTATTGCAGCCATAGCCTTACTCCTTCTTGCCAAACAAGCCCGCCGGGCGCGCCAGCAGCACGATGGCCATGATGACGACGGTAGAGGCCTCAGAGACTGCCGGCGTCAATTGAAATTTGAGCGCCAAAAAATCGCCAAAGGCGCGAGACAGGCCGAGCAGCAGCGCGCCGATGGCCGCCCCGCTAAAAGACCCCATGCCGCCAATGACCACCGTGATAAAAGCCTGGAGTTGAAAGACATCGCCCATCCCCGGCGCTACCGGGATGAACGGGGCCGCCCCAATGCCGCCCAGGGCCGCCAACGCCACCCCCATCGCAAAGACCAGCGTAAAGACCTGGCGCACATTGATGCCCAGCGCCTCCACCATTTCACGGTCTTGCACGCCGGCGCGAATAATCATTCCCAGCCGCGAATAGTTCATAATCACGCCCAACACGATGAGCATGATGACTCCCAGCAAGATGATAAACAGGCGGTAGCTGGGAAAGGTCACGCCCAAAATGTCTACGGTGGTCGAGTTTTTGCCGAACCAGGCGATAATGGATTCAGCCTTGCCTGGCTGAGAAAAGAGCGGCGGGCGGCTCATCTGGTACGCCAATGGATCCCACAAGACCTGGACCACCTCGCGCAGCACAAAGCCCAAGCCCAATGTCACCAAAACCTGGTAAAACGGGCGGGCATACAGGGGGCGAATCAGGCTCGATTCAATCGCAACACCCAACCCGCCGCCAATCACCATGCCCGCAATGAGCGCCAGCAGAAAGCGCCAGTTGGCGTTCATCAGCAAAACGGCCACAGGCCCCGACTCGCGCGCCAGTGTTGCAATAATAGCCAAGATAATCACACTACCAACGGTCACGGCCCCTCGCCTGGCCGCGCCGGGCTGCACAAACTGAGTTTTATCGCCCGGCCGCGCTGCGGACAGGGCAATCAATAGCCCGGCCAGCAACATCAAGAGAGGCCGAAACCAAAAAACGGCCAGGGGTTCTTGAGGCGTTGCTTCGGCCAGTGGGTCGGCCGCCGTCATTGTCGCCACCATAGCTGTTTTGGCCATGCCCAAAATATCCAGCCCTAGCAGGCCAACGACGCCGATTGCCAACCCCAGCACAATCAGGCCGGTGCGTAGATTGCCCTGCCATCGCTCTGGAATCGGCCAATTGATGGCCAGGGGCTGCAACAGCGGCGTGGCCAAGATGCCCGCGATCAGCGCGGCAACCAGTGGCGCCAGGCCAAACAGAAAAGTGGGGTTGGTATAGAATTGCCAGCCCATATAAGCGCCCATCATGAACATTGCGCCGTGGGCAAAATTGAGCACATCCATCAGCCCAAAAATTAATGTCAGGCCGGCAGCCACCATAAAAAAGAGCGCGCCTAGCGTCAGCCCCGATAGCGTCGTGCGAACGAACGATTGCTGGCCCATCGTGGCTACCCCCAAGGCGCTAAGGATGATTAGCACTACAACTACAGTCACCAGAGTGCCGTTTTGTTGCCAGAATTCTCTTGCCTTCTCTTTAACCTTCATCGCGCACCTCACCCTCGCACCGCTGCGCCCAGATAGCGGTGGATTAATTCCTTGTCCTTCACCAGCTCGGCCAGCGCGCCTTCATGCACTTGCTTGCCATCATCAATGATATAGTAAAATTCGCTCAATTGGCTGGCCATGAAAAAGTTTTGCTCTACCAGCAGCACCGTGGTGCTGGCGCTAAGCTGGCGAATGGCTTGCATCATTTGCTCGATGAGCACCGGGGCCAGCCCCTCGCTTGGCTCGTCAATGAGCAGCAGCTTGTTGTCGGCCACCAGCGCGCGCGCCACGGCCAGCATCTGCTGCTGCCCGCCCGAAAGGTGATTGCCCGGCAATTTGTACAACCGCTTGAGGTCGGGAAACAACCCAAAAATAAAATCGGCTTTGCGTTCCAGGTCGCCCCTTTTGCGCTCGGCGATTTTCAGGTTTTCAGCCACGCTCAGGTCACGAAAGATGGCGCGGTGTTCTGGCACATAGCCAATGCCCATGTTGGCAATATCAAAAGCCCGCTTGCCCTGAATCTCTTTGCCATCAAAAATCACCCGCCCTTCGCGCGGCGGTGTCAACCCCAGGATAGATTTGAGCGTGGTCGTTTTGCCTGCGCCGTTGCGGCCCAAGAGCACGGTGATGCTGCCGCGTTTTACCCTGAGCGATACCCCTTCGAGGATGTGGAATTGGCCAATGTAGGTGTGAATGTCTTGAACGTCCAAGATATAATCCACCTCACGCCTCCTTCCGCGCCGTCAGATCGCCGTACAGCCCGCCCAAATACGCGCTCTGCACCATTTCATTGGAGGCGATTTCTTGCGGCGTGCCTTCGGCCAACACTTGACCCTGGTGCATGACGGTGATGAAATTGGAAATGCTCATGACCATATCCATGCGGTGCTCGACCAACACGATAGTTTTGCCTGCCCCAGATTGAGAGCCGCCAGCCATAATGTTGCGAATGATTTCCAGCAAGGCAGGCACCTGCTCAGAAGACATTCCCGCGGTCGGCTCGTCCAGCAATAACACCTCTGGGTCGCCGGCCAGCATGATGCCCAGCTCCAGCTTGCGCTTGTCGCCGTGCGGCAGCGTGCGCGCCAACATTCCTTCGCGGCCCTGCAGCCCCACCTGCGCAATGACCTCCAAGGCTCGGGTTTGGTATTGCCTTAATTGGTCTACCCGGCTAAAGAGCTTGAAATTGTCTTGTCCCAGCGCCTGGGCAGCCAGGCGAATATTTTCCAGCACGCTCAGGTTGGGAAAAATGTTCGTAATTTGGAACGAGCGGCCAATTCCCAGGTGGGCAATACGATAAGATGGGAGGTGGGTGATATCGCGCCCCTTGAAAAACACGTGGCCGCTGGTGGGTTTGAGCGTGCCACTCAACAGGTTGAATAGGGTCGTTTTGCCTGCGCCGTTGGGGCCAATGATGGAATGTAGCGTATTGGCGTGAATTTGCACCGTGACGTTGTTGACAGCCAACAACCCGCCAAACTCTTTGCGCAAGCTCCTGGCTTTTAGGATTTCAAACGACTCGTGCGCAATTTTCTCGCGCTCGTTCTGCTTGAACTCTTTGACTTTTAGAACCCCGCCGTCTTTTTCTTGACTCAAGCCACCCTCCACATTAGCCAGGGTTCGCAGTTCGCGCATCCCCATGCGCGAACGTCCCCAACCATCGGCTTGCATGGGGATGCAAGCCTACAGGGTGCGAAACCCAGACTCAGTAGATCCAATTTTGGGAGCGGCGCGGGCTCCCACGCCCGCGTTTCTGCCTTTGCCAAGCACACAATGGGCGGCGTGGGAGCCGCCCCCGCTAGAATTTTGGATCTACTGAGACTAGGAGTGGCTAGTGAACAGAACTATCCACCAGCCACTCCTAGTCAATCATAACTAACTATCGGTTACTTGCCAATCTTGGGCAAATTGCCGCAGCGGCTGGCATAATCGCCAGCGAGCGTGCAGGGAACGCCCAACTCGTCGTACTTGCTTACGTACACGGTTTCAAAGAATGCATAGGTCGGGCGGCCTTCGGCATCTTTGCCGGGATCAATGGTCTTGAGCTTGAGAATGTTCATGGGTTGTTCGCAGACGTGGTCTTCAGATCGGATGTGATAGGTGCCCTTGGGGCCTTCAAACTTGAGCCCTTCCAGCGCGGGAATCATCTTGTCGCCGGTGGCGTCGCCGCCGGTCTTTTCCAGCGCAGCCGCCAGGGCGATGGCAGAGGCCATGCCGCCCGCGGTAAACAGGTCAGGCGGTTCCTTGTATTCTTCCAGATGGCGCTTGACCAGCCAGTCATTGACCGGGTTCGAGGGAACAGTATAGTGATAGACGTTCAGGCCGATTTGGTCGATTGCTGCGCCATAGACCGCCGCAAAGGAGGCATTGTCGCCATAGCCGGTGGCCACTTGCATTTGATCCAGCGCGCCCAGGTCGCCCAGTTGTTGGAACAGAGTGACGTAACCCGTGCCAGACCAGGTGAGGAACAAACAGTCGGCGCCAGAATCCATAGCCTTTTGGATGTAGGGCGTAAAATCGGTCGTGGCGAGCGGGGCATAGATATCGGCAATGACTTGGCCGCCAAACTTTTCAACCGAGAACTTGAGCGCAGCGCCGCTGCCCTGCCCAAAGGCGTTATCCACACCCAGGTGCGCAAAGGTCTTGCCCACGTTCTCTACCAGGTACTTGGCAATGATCAGCGTGTCATCATAGCTGGTGCGCGAGGTGCGAAAGACGTAAGGGTTGAAATATTCGCCGGTGGTAAAGGCCGATGCCGCCGGGTCCACCATCAAGATGATTTTGTATTCCTTGGCCACGTTGGTCAGGGCGGCCGCCACAGCCGAGCTGACGGGGCCTTGCAAGATTTCTACGCCATCTTTTTCAATCAGTTCGCGGGCCAGTTGCACGCCCTTTTCGGCGTTGCCCTCGTCGTCGCGCAACAATACTTCTACCGGGCGATTGGCAATGATAAAGTTGCCCTTGTCGTCCTTCTTGCCGCCAGAGACATATTCCAGCCCCAGCATAAAGCCGCGATATTGCTGTTGTCCGTACAGCGCCATCACGCCCGATTGCATCGAGATCATTCCGATCTTGAGTGGCTTGCCCAACGCGGGCGCTTCGGTGGGTTTGGGCGCCTCGGTCGGCTTGGCTGCCTCGGTCGGTTTGGGCGCTTCGGTAGGCTTGGGTGCCTCAGTGGGCTTGGGCGCTTCGGTGGGTATCGGCGTTGCTTGACCGCAGGCGCTTATCAACAGGCTAACCACAGCCAAAATACTCAAAAGATTAACCAGCTTTTTCATTTTCTTTCCTCCTTGGAATATTTCTATCTTGTAGAACATTAGGTATTTCAAATCTCTGTGTATTGATGCTCGCTACTGCTCTTGCAATCACACACGTTTCACTAACCTCGATAGTTACCTCCTCTCATTCCGGCCTGGGGGCTATCAACACAGCCTGGCCGGTTGCCACCTGTTTGTTGTCTTGATTGTGACAATCTGTTTTGAACGTAATAATGCGCTTGTCGGGCCGCCAGTTGGCAACCTCGACGGTAGCGGTGATGGTATCGCCCAGGTAAACCGGCGCTAAAAACTCGATCTGTTGGCTCAGGTAAATGGAGCCGGGGCCAGGCAAGGTATTACCCAGCACAGCCGAAATCAACCCGCCGGTGAACACGCCGTGCGCAATGCGGCGGCCAAAGCGGCTCTTGCGCGCAAATTCCTCATCCACGTGCAATGGGTTAAAATCGCCAATCAGCTCGGCAAAGGCCATCACATCGGCTTCGGTGATGGTTTTGGACAAGCTGGCCTTTTCGCCCAACTCAAAATCAGATCGGGTAATCGCGGTTGTCATTTATTCCTCCTTCTCGGCTTGCTTGGCTAAAAAGCCCAGGACGATGGTGTTAAACTCGCTGGCCTTTTCCCAGCACGAGGCATGGCCGGCCTCTTTTAAAATGTGCAACTCGGCATGCGGAATACCCCAGCGCAAAATATGAGCATAGGCCGAGCCTTTGAGCAGATCATCCTCGCCGGCCAAAATGCACGTGGGGGCTTGGACCTCACCCAACCGTTCCGTGAAATTGACCTCCAGAAAGCACTCGCACAGCCGCACCACAGCCGGAAAATCGAGCAAGACATAGCATTTTTTAGCTTCTTCCAGCAGCTTGGGGTTGGCGCTGATAAAGCGGGGCGAAAAATTCCACGCCAGCGTGACATACGGGCGTGCCGCTCTCTGCGCCGCTGAACAACGCGTGCAACTTGATGCGCGGCGTGTCAATCATTTTCGGCATGATGCCGGGTAAAGTAGGTACTGTGCTCATTTCTTGACCTCCTCTCAATTAATAGATGAAAATAAGCAGCCAACGCATCCCCATGCGTTGGCGGACGGGCATAGGGATGCCCATCCTGCTATTTCTGATAGAGTCTAATAAACAAAGGCATTGCTGCCCACGGCCAGGCCAGAACCCGAGGCCACAAAAATGACGGTATCGCCCCGTTTAACCTTGCCCTCTTTGACGGCATGGCAAAACGCCATTGGCACACAGCCAGAGCCGGTATAGCCGTAGCGGCCCATAATCGTGGTTGTTTTTTCCATCGGCAGGCCCAAAATGCTCATCACCTCGATAATCACCGAGCGGTTGATTTGCGTAAAGATGATGTGGTCTATATCGGCAACGGTGAGATGGCTCTTTTCCAAAAGCCGGTGCACCAGCGGCGGCCACAGCTTGATGTTGCGGTCGCCGGGCAGGGGTTGGATCAGTTGCAGGCCATACTCGCCCTTGTCCAGCAACTCGTGCGTGACGGGCTTTTTTGCCGCGCCGGAATAGATGCCGATGTAATTCCACTGCGTGCCGTCGGCCATCAGTTGGCCGGTGATATAACCCGAAGGATCATCGTCAACTGTCTTTTGCAAGACAATCGCTCCCGCGCCATCGGAAAAAATGGGCGTGGCAAAAGTGTCATCTTTTCTGATGAATGCCGGCATGTTGTAAACACCTATCACCACGGCATACCTAATCATAGGGTCGCTGACGATCATGCGCGCGGCAACGTCATAGCTGGTTACAAAGCTGGCGCACGACGCGCTGATGTCAAATGCGCCGGTGGGCAGCTCTTTTTGCTGAAGCCTGCCCTGCACAAGCATGGCCGTAGGCGGCGAGATGTATTCTGGGGTATCTGTGCCCACAATGAACAAGCCCACCTCAAGCGGATCAATCCCCGCGTCCTCAATTGCCGCTTGCGCCGCGCGCGTGGCAAAATCGGCCGTAGATTCTTGCACACCCGACAGCCTGGCAATGTGGCGCTGCTTGATGCCAATCTTGTTTTCAATCTTGGCCTTGTCAAATTCAATCCCCGTCATTTGGGCCAGTTGATCATTGTCTATCGCTGGGCCAGGAACATATAACCCGACGCCAATAATCTTTGCTTTTGCCATTTGTCTACCCCTTTAGGAACTGGACAACCGCTTGGACCGCTGCATCGGGAACTTCGATGGGAAAAATGTGGCCGGCGTTGCTCAGAATGTGCGCCGTGCTATTGGGGATTTCTCGCGCCAGCAACTCGGCGTTGCCGGGCGGCACAACCTTGTCATGCTCGCCAAACAAAATGAGCGTAGGCACAGCGATATTTTTGAGCCGCTGCTCAAAACAGGCCTCGGCGCTCATCAACCCCAACCCGATTGCTACCTGAGCCTGGTACTGGGCGGGCGGCACGGGATTGGTAAAGCGATAGGCAATTAGCTCTTGGACCACACCCGGTTGCGCTTTGGCAAAGCCCGGCGCGCTGGCCACAGCAATGCCGCGCTTGACCAAGTCAATTGGGTCGCCGGAGCGGTCCATCATCACCGCCAGCGCCTCTGGCGTCACCGGGATATGATTGGGGCCGCCGAAATTTGTGGAGGACAAGATCAGCTTGCTCATCAACTCGGGCCGACTCAAGGCCAATTCCTGCCCCACAAACCCGCCCATCGAATGGCCCATCACGGCTGCCTGGCGGATTCCCAGCCCATCCAACAACCCCGCCGTATCAGCCGCCAGCATGTGCACCGTGTACGGGCCTTCGGGTTTGTCTGTCTGCCCCGCGCCGCGATTATCAAAAGCGATCACCTGAAACTCTTGCGCCAAGCCGGGGATCATCTTGTGCCACATCCACAGCCCATAGCCCAACCCGGCAATGAGCAGCAACGGCTGGCCCGAGCCGGTGATTTCATAGTAAACATCTATCCCGTTGGTTTTTACTTTCGGCATAGTTTCCTCGCTATTCCTCCAGCTTGAGCAAGCCCTTTTCTACAATCCACCGCCCGTTGAGCGCATGGAGCATTGCCAGCGCCGTTAGCCCACGATGGTCGGTGGGGCTATAGCTAATAGGCGGCAACATACCACCAGTCCAATCCTTCAAGCTTTCCAGCGCCTCAATAAAGCTGTCGCGCGTCAAATCTGGCCCGGCGCGGCGCAGGCCCTCTACCACCAACTGCGCCGCCGCGTAACCGATACGGCTGTGTGTGCCGGGCGTCTCTTCCGAGTGCATGCCTTCGTGCGCCATCAGGCGGCGGAACAGCCGCTCGCCGCGGTGGTGGCGCGGCCCCACCGGGTAACTGGCGGCCCGCACGCCGTGAGCAGCCTCGACCCCGGCCAGTTGAATCAGATCAAAGCCAGAAACAACATAGGTGCCCAGCCAGGCCGGTTTGAACTTGGCCGCGTGCGCCGCGCGCAAGAGGTCGGCGGCGGGTTTCATATAAGTGTAGAGCACCACCAAATCGGGTTTATACGCCGCCAGCGTTTCCACCCATTTGGCCGGATCGCTTTCCTTGGCTGAGTGCATAATTACTTTGGCAGGCTGCGCCTTGGCCTTGGACAATTCGGCGCTAAAGGCTTTGCACCCTTCGTTGCCAAAGCGATCGTTTACGGCAAAGATGGCAATATTGTGCGGCCCCAGTTCAGCCAGGGCGTATTGGGCCAAAATTTGGCCCTCCACCTGATAAGAAGGCTGGAGCGCAAAATAATTGCGCTTGAGCGGCATAGACCAGGCCGAAATGCCGCTATGCGGCGAGATAACGGGCAGGCGCTTTTCGAGCAGGTAATCTAACACAGCCAGGTTGGTGGGCGTGCCCAGCGGACTGACGATGGCAAAGACTCGCTCTCGCATCACCAGATCCATCACGGCCAGCTTGGTGCGTTCGGGGTCAAAGCCGTCATCACGCACAATCAATTCAATTTTGCGGCCATGCACACCGCCCCAGCGATTGATGTGGTCATAATAGGCCGAATACCCGCGCAGGGCAGCCATGCCAATAGAGGCGTTGGGGCCAGACAAATCACAGAATGTGCCCAGCTTGATGGTGTCGGCAGCGCGGGCAGGCGCTGCGGCTTGAACCGGCTTGGCAAGCTCGACGCCAGGCACAGCCAAGCGCGGCACAATGCCCAGGCGGGCTGCTTCATCGCGAATCCATTCGCGGAAATCAGGCTGGGCAATCTTGATGAGCGCCTCCATGCGCTCTTTGACGCAGCGGCCCCTGAGCTGCGCCACGCCATGTTCAGTGACGACGGTGTCTACATCCTGGCTGGGCACGGTGATTTCGGCGCCTTCAGACAACATTGGCACAATGGTAGAAACCTTGCCGCCCTTGGCAGTGGAGCGTAGCGCAATGATGCCCCGCCCGCCCGGCGATAGCTGCGCGCCTCGGTGAGTATCGAGCTGGCCGCCGGTGCCGCTATAGTGGCGCGGCCCGATACTCTGCGAGCACACCTGCCCATAAATATCTACCTGGAGGGCTGTGTTGACGCTGACCATTTTATAGTTTTGCCCAACGATGTAAGGATTGTTGGTCACTTTGCCCTGTTGGAATTCGACCACCAGGTTGTTGTTGACAAAGTCATACAGCTTTTGCGTGCCCAAGGCAAACGCGCCCACCATTTTGCTGGGCCACAGTGTCTTGCGCTTGCCGGTGACCACGCCAGCCTCGTACAAGTCCACCATGCCATTGGTGAACATTTCGGTGTGTATGCCCAGGTCGCGCCGCTCCATCAAAAAAGCTGTAATAGCGTTGGGGATGCCGCCAATGCCTAGTTGGATGGTTGAGCCATCTTCGATCAGTTCGGCAATATGCCCGCCAATGGCTTTCTCCCAGTCGGCGGGCGGTGTAATGGGCAGCTCGAACAGCGGCGCGTGATTTTCTACTACGTGGTCCACTTCGGAAATGTGGATGTGGGTATCGCCCAGGGTCCAGGGCATGTTCTCGTTGATCTCTAGCACCACCAGGTCGGCAGCTTCGATCAGTTGTTTCTCGATCACCAACCCCAGCGAAAGAGACATAAAGCCGCGCTTGTCGGGAGGGGTAGCCGTGCCCCAGAAAATATCAACGTGGTTACCGGCCGCTTCCAGCTTGACGCGGGCGGCGGCATGGAGATTGTTGGGAATGTACGAAGTCCGCCCTTGCGGGTGAACCTCGCGGTCGGGCGCGCCATAGAACCAATTTTCCACAAAAAAGTGGCCGGCCATTTCCGGTTTGAGGATGAAATCGTACTGGCGCAAGGGCAAGCAAACCCACACCGTTACGTTTTGCAAGCGGTCTTTGTGTTTGCTCAATTCGGCCAACAGACCCGTTGGTTCAGAGGCGGCCATGGCCGTGCCAATCGTTTGATTCGACTGCACCAGCGACACAGCTTCTGAGATAGAGAGCAGTTTTTGACCTAGTTCCTTGGGATCCATCTTTACTCCCCTATGTCCCGACGACAATGCCCCCATCTACGCGCAGGGTCTCGCCAGAGATAAAACTGGCCTCGTCGGAAGCCAAAAAGAGAATTGCTACTTTACCCTCGAGTCGCATTGTTTTCTCCTCATTTAAAAGATGTCTAGCCCCACCTAACACAGGCCGCGCCCCAGGCATAGCCAATGCCCGCCGCGACGATGACCATCAAGTATCCTTCTTTGAGACGGCCTTGCTTCAGGCCCTCGCGAATTGACAACATGGCGTCTTGTTGCCCCAGGTGTCCATAGTCAGATAGATAGACCGATTGTTGCTCGGTGAGGTCCATGCGCTGCAACATATCCAGGTGGGCCGATTTTTTCATGTGCAGCACATTAAGATAGCCCACGTCCCGGCGCGTGCAACCGCTCTTGCGCAGCGCCTCGTCTATGCAGTGCATCCAGTTATCCATCGAAACCGCGTTCAGGCGGTCTTTCATCGCCTCTGGCTCAACCAGGTCCAGGTAGAATAACCCTTGCGCTACAGCCTGGTCGGTGGGAAACTGTTTTGTGCCGCTGGCAGGCACAATAACGTGATCAGCCATCCACCCATCGGCCATCAAGTGCGCGCCCAAGATGTGGTTGCGCGGCCAATTTCGGCGCAAGAGCATCGCCCCACCTCCGGCGGCCAGGTTGAACATAAAGCTCGTGCGCGGGTTTTTGAAATTAATCAGGTCGCCATTGCGATAGCCGCCAGCGATGAGTACAGTATTGATATCTGGGTCGGCCATCATTATATCTTTAGCCATCTTCATGGCCGCAATGGTTGTGCCGCAGCGCATCTGCACATCAATTGCCCAGGCACGCGTTGCGCCGATTTCATAGGCCAGCTTGATGCCGGCCGTCCACAGCAGATACTCTTTCCACTCTTCAGTGGTGCATAGCACCAGGTCTATCTCTTCCGGCGAGATGTCTGTTTTCGAAAGGCAATCTTGAGCAGCCCAAATAGCCATTTGGTTAGTGTGGTCGTTTGGGCCCGGCATGTGCTTTTGGGTGATGCCAAATTTGTCGCGGATAACCTCTTCGGGGATGCCGCTTTGTTGGGCAATATCGGCTGCCGTGAGGAACGGCTCTGGAATGTAGACGCCGACACTAACGATGCCAACAGATGTAGTGGGGGATTCCACGCTACCTCCATAAAGAAAGTCTGGAGGTTAGTGTAGCACAGGCCAGTTACACAGCGGTTACAAGACTGGTGAAACCAGTTACAAGCGTCATAGGCGGCCAGCAGCGGGTGCCGCCAGCGGACCAGAGCGGTCTCATCTACGGCAGGCGTACCTGGCCGCCAACGCACAAAGGCAAACTGGAATAAGGTAGATGCATAGTAACTACTCAGCATCCTGAGCGGAGCAGCGCGCCCCTTCGACTTTGCTGCGCTCCGCTCAGGGTGCGCGCTGCGCAGTCGAAGGGTATGGCTGAGTAGTTACGATGCATAAACAAAACGCCCGGTGTTTTCAAAAACACCGGGCATCTTTTAAGCGATCTAGCTTTGCCTCATCTTTTGCGAAACCCCCGCCAGCAGGCTCAGCGCGTGTTCTGCGCCCTTGATAGAAAGCGTGCGCATGCCGCAGGTGGTGGTGACAAAGGCCGAGGCCAACAGCGCATCCATCGGCACGCCTTTTGAAGCAACTAGCTTGATGGCCGCCGCCAGCTTTTCTGTTAAACTGTCGGACGTCTCGGCCATCAGTTGCTCCTCGCTATCTACCGGGACAATGCCCCAGGCAATGATGCCGCCGCGCTCCAAAAAGGCGCGCACCGCCTCGGGATAAAGCGAGAGCGTCTCGGCATAACCGTAGGCGTCCAGGTTGAGAATATCTACCGAGGTAGACAGCAAAATGGACCAATCGGTATTGCCGCAGCAGTGAATACCCTTTAGCCCCTGAATGCCCGCAAAGACTTCTTCTAGCAGCGTAATGACCTGCTGGCGCTCGATGGCGATGTAGGCCGAGCCAAAAGAGGACATGTATGGCTCATCTACAAACATAATCGTCTGCGGGGCCAGCTTGCGCAGCTCGCGCTCCTGCCAGGCCGCTTTTAGCCGCAGGTGCTTGGCAACGGCATCGGCCAGCACCTCTTCATACAGCACCGGCCGCCGGTTTTGGTCGGTGACCGTCAACCCCCAACTGATCGGCCCGGTCACCTGTCCTTTGACGGCGCGCACCGCGCCCAACCGGCGCGTCATCAACTCTACCAACCCGGCGGCGTAATCGGCGCCCAGCACCCCGGCCTCCAGGTCGTTTTCCAGGTAGCGTGTGTATAGCCGCTCCAGCTCCGGGTCCAGGTCGCGTTCGCGATCTACATAGATGCGTTCGTCGCTGATGACCACCCCCGGAAACCCCTCGCTATACTGGGCGTACATGTTCTCTAAAAAAGTCCGATTAGGCAATTGCGGCCAGGCGGGAATTTCGGGCAAAAATTGCACAATGCGGTCAACGGCAACTGCCGGGTCGGTATGGGGCAAGCTGCCTATAGCCAAAGGCAAAAAATTGGGATTAAATGAACGCGCCACAGCACCCTCCAAATCAAAAATATGCAAACCCCAGGGCCAGCCCCGGATCCTTTCCGCCACAAGCCGCAGGCGTAATCAAGATGGGGCCATTCTACCCGACCTGGACAATTTTCGCCAGTGGGCCAAGTTGTGACGCGCGTCATAGTCCTTGGGCCGGCCATGTGCTATAGTAGAATTGGAAAACTGGAGAAACAACGATGGTGGCTAGTTTTTGTTTAGAAAGCAAACCTATACTGGGTAATGCCCGGCGGCAAAGAGCAACAAGTGTGAACGAAATGACGCTCTTGAAGCAAATCCCGCTTTTTTCCGATTTGCCCAGCGAGCATCTCTCTGCCCTGGCTCACGCGCTAGAACGCCGCACATTTTCCAAAGGCCAACTCATTGTGCGTCAGGGCGAGCCAGGTAAAAGCTTGTATGTCATTATCTCGGGCCAGGTGCGCATCTATACCATCAGCCCCGATGGACACGAAGTAGGGGTGACTATTTTCGATGAGGGCGACTTTTTCGGTGAGATTGCCCTGCTGCTCAATACTCCCCGCATAGCCAATGTAGAAGCTATGCAAACCACCCAGGTATTGGTGTTGCACCAGCAGGCCTTTCAACAACATTTGCTCTCGGACCCCGTCACCGCGCTGCGCATCACCGAAGCCATAGTCGAACGGCTGCGCCATACCACCGAGAGCATGGAAGAAATGACCTCGTTGAGCGTCCGCGAGCGCATGGCGCGCCGGCTGGTTGAACTGGCCCAACGCTATGGCGTAGCGCAAGACAATGGCGTGCTGATTGACATGGATTTGTCACAAGAAGCCATGGCCAGCATGGCGGGCACCACCCGCGAAAGCGCCAATCGCGCGCTGAGCACCTTGCGCGATATGGGCATTGTGCAGATTGACCGAGTGCGCATTTTGATCACCAGGCTTGACGAGCTGAAACAATTAGCCAGTGTTGAAGCCTAGTCGTTTACGTTACAAGCCCAGCTCTTTTAGCCTCTCTGGCGCAGGCCGGCCATCGGCCTGCCAGCCGCGCGCCTGATAATACTCTTCCAGCATTAAATCTAGTTTGGGCAAATTGCCCTCTGCGCCGCCTGAGGGGCGCGGCTGCGTGAGCAAGCGCAGCGGCAGCACATCATCTTCTCTCGTAATGCCCAACCGATTATCAATCAGTCGCTTCAAGTTGAAAATGCGCTCGCCGGTCTGCAACAGCTCGGCATCGGTAACATCCCAGCCCAGCGCCTTTTGCAGCAGTTCGGCCATGGCCTTGGGCGTAAAGCCAGTCTTGGCCACAAACTTGCACAAACCCAGTGGGTTGTAGGTGCCAATATAGTTTTGAAGCTCGGCTGCCAGCCGACCAGAGCCTTCCGCAGCAAAGCGATCATGTGGACCTGCTTGCCAGCCTTCGAACTCTACCCCATAGCCGCGCCAATAACTGAGCGATTCCAAATGGCATGCGCCTCGCACGGCAGTGGCATAGGTAACCGCCATCGAAACAAACGCGCGTGGATCGTGATAGGGAAGCTCTAGCCCCTTGACATGAATAGCAAACTCGCCTGCGCCGCGCCCCAGGCGCGCCGCCGCCTGCCGGGTGCCTTTTGCCAAATATTCACCCGCGCCGCGCCGATAAGCAATCATCTCTATCAACTTGTGCGCCGCCGCTACATTACCCCACAGCTTTCCATCTCCATCTCTATCTCTCACCTCTATCTCGTCAGCAGCAATCAAGCCTTTTTCAAACGCCTCAAAAACAAAGGCTATCGAAGATGAGGTGCTGATAGTATCCAGGCCATAGCGATTGCACAGGTCGTTGGCGCGCACAATGGCCTGCACATCATCAATTTCCAGCATGCCGCCAAAACCGGCCAGCGTCTCGTACTCTGGTCCTTCGCCGCGCACGCCGGCGTAGGGGCCGTCTTTGATCTCCATCAATTTGCCGCAGCCAATGGGGCAAGCGTGGCAAAAGGTGTGCTTGACCCAGATCGTGTCGTGCATGGCCTGGCCCGAAATTTTTTTAGCGCCTTCAGGCCACGAGCCTGCCTGCCAATTGTGAATGGGCAAGTCACCTTTAGCCTCTGCGCCCATGATGCCACCAGCCGTGCCATAATTAGACAAGGGCAGCGAGTGCTCTTTGATATAGGCATTGTCGGCTTTGACCACATCGCGGAAACCGCTCGGTTCAGCATAAGCGGGTTTGCCCCCTTCCGAGGCGGGGATGCCGCGCACCACAATGCCTTTGACGTTTTTGCTGCCCAACAACGCCCCCATGCCGCCTCGCCCGGCGGCGCGGCTGTGGTCACGCCCGCCCTGCATCACGGCGGCAAAGCTCACCAGGTTTTCGCCTGCTGGGCCAATGACTACCGCGCGCGCCTTGGGGTGGGTCTCTTGGAGCAATTTGTCATGGGCGTCAAAGGTATCCAGACCCCATAGGTGGGTAGCGTCGCATATTTGCACCGCGCCATCGTGCACATACAGATACACCGGCTTTTCAGCGCGCCCGGTGATAACCAGCCCATCCAGCCCGGCAAAGCGCAGCTCGGCCCCCCAATGACCGCCCACGTTGGCCTCGTTCCAAATACCTGTCAACGGCCCCCGCCCGCACCAACTAGACCGGCAGGCCGTGGGCGCAAACGTACCGCTCAACAGTCCATTGAAAATATAAATCGCATTGCGTGGGTCGAGCGGGTCAATCGCCGGGTCCATCTCTTCATAATACAGCTTGGCGGCATAGCCGCTGCCCAGGTAATACTTGCGCGCATCCTCCTCACTAATGGTTTCGATTTTCTGTTCGCCAGTGGTCAGATTGATTCGTAAATATTTGCCTGCATAAACAAAACTCATTACATCAACTCCCATGGGCCATGCGCCCTAACCATGTGCCACGCACCTTGAAGGCGCGTGGCACATTTTTAACCTTCAAAAGATAATTTGCTTGATGTACATGGAAAATTATACCTGTACTCCTTGAACTGTCAATCGCTTCCACGCACGAGCCGCGCATTACACGTAAAGTATTTCTATTGTATAATCGTGACTGTAAAATTTAAAATTGTGGAAAATGCGGTTATAGATTGAATTTGGCCGCCCGAGGCTATGGGAATGGACATAGACTGGTTGGCATATCTTTACCTGGACAAAAACAGAATGAATCCAATTCCAAAGCTGTTAGCTCGCTGGGCCAAACACAATTTGCGTGATTTGCCGTGGCGCAGCCAACCGCGCGATCCATATCGCGTGTGGGTCAGCGAAGCGATGCTGCAACAAACGCAAGCCGCAACGGTTGTTCCCTACTTTACCAGGTTCATCGAACGTTTCCCCGATGTAGACACGCTCGCCTCGGCCTCGCTGGACGATGTGCTAAAATCGTGGGAAGGGTTGGGCTATTACGGTCGAGCGCGCAATCTGCACCGCGCCGCGCAGGTGGTCGTGGCCGACTATGGCGGGCAGTTGCCACACACGGTGAAAGAGTTGATGAAATTGCCAGGCATCGGGCGCTATACCGCCGGCGCAATCGCCAGTATCGCTTTTGGTGTCAGCGCGCCTGTATTGGATGGCAATATGAAGCGCGTGCTATGCCGGCTGTTTGCGATTCAAGACAATCCCCGCGCGCGCGCGACCGAAAAGTGGTTGTGGCAACTGGCCGAATCGCTTTTGCCCCCTACCCGCCCCGGCGCGTTTAACGAAGCAATGATGGAATTGGGTGCGACGGTCTGCACACCGCGCTCGCCAGATTGTGGACACTGTCCACTGAAAGCATACTGCCAAGCATACAAGCAAGGCATCGTAGAATCCGTGCCGGTCAAGGCAGCGCGCAAGACCTTGCCACACTATGATGTAACGGCAGCCGTCATCCGCAAGCGTGGCAAGTTGCTCATCACACAACGACCACTGGATAGTATGTTAGGAGGGCTGTGGGAATTCCCTGGCGGCAAGTGTCGCGCCGGCGAAACATTAGCAAGCTGTTTACAACGAGAGATCAAAGAAGAACTGGGCATCACTATCAGCGTGGGCGGGAAAATCGTCACCGTCAAGCATGCCTACACTCACTTTAGAATAACCTTACATGCCTTTGCTTGCCGCCATGCCTCTGGGCGCGCGCGCAAGCTGGGCGTGGCCGATTGGCGTTGGGTGAGGTTGGACGAGCTGGATAGTTTTGCTTTCCCAGTGACCGACCAAAAGATCATTGCGGTGTTAAAGAGCAAACTAACGTAACTACTCAGCATCCTGAGCGGAGCAGCGCGCCCCTTCGACTTTGCTGCACTCCGCTCAGGGTGCGCGCTGCGCAGTCGAAGGGTATGGCTGAGTAGTTACAAACTAACAAAGGTTCCTCGTTAACGCGCCGCCTTGTCCAGCGCCGCCGCAAAGAGGCTCAGGGCATCGTCAATCTGCTGGGCCGTCACCACCAGCGGCGGAATCCAGCGAATCACATTGTCATACGTGCCGCAAGTGAGCAAGAGCAGCCCGGCTTCTTGCGCAGTTCTAGCCACGGCCTTGGCAGTAGTTGTGTCAGGCTGGCCCCCAAGACCTACCCCCCCCGCTTGTGGGAGAGATGAAAACTCGGTGGCAACCATCAGGCCCAGTCCGCGCACGTCGCCGATTACGGGGAACTCGGCTTGCAGCTTGCGCAGTCCAGCCATCAACTGCTCACCACGCGCAAGCGCGTTTTCGAGCAGCTTTTCCTCTTTGATGGCGCGCACCGTGGCTGCGCCTGCCGCGCACGCTATAGCGTTGCCGCCATAGGTGCCGCCGTGCGTGCCGGGTTGCCACCTGGAGGCCAGCTCTTGGCGAGTGATCACACCTGACAGCGGCAAGCCTGAAGCGATGCCCTTGGCCACCGTCATCACATCGGGCACAAGGCCAAAATGCTCCACGGCAAAAAATTTGCCGGTGCGCCCAAAGCCCGATTGCACCTCATCGGCCACCAACAAGATGCCGCTCTCATCGCACAGCGCGCGCAGCTCGGTCATAAAGCGCCTGGGCGGCACCA
>JBGSMF010000463.1:0-9773 GCA_041740315.1 Thermoflexales bacterium | reverse complement strand
GACCAAGATAGCGGGGTTAAAGCTTGACTCATTTGTACAGATTTCGGGCTATATAGATGTCTAGCCTATCCGGCTTGATCTCCGTTTGCGTATACTTAGCAACACCCTATAGTGCCGCAGCTCGTCGGCGGCAATCTGCTCCAGGATTTGCTTGTTCTGAGAGGGATGGATTGTGTTTGCCAGTTTGGTATAGATGAGATGCTCGGTGATCTTATTCCGTTGAAGGGCGCTCAGTTGTTGTCGCAGTTGCTCGTTGATCTCCATGGCTCAATAACCTCTCTACCAACGCGGTAAAAATCGCCCGGTGCGGTTCATATACTTGCGGTACTCGTCGCCGAATTGCTCGATCATCATAGCTTCTTCTTTGCCAATCCGGGCATAGAGCACGGCGATTGCAATTACAACCAACAGCACAATCAACCAACAGGCCGAAATGAGCGCAAGCCCCACAAAAAAAGTGAACAGCGCCGTATACATCGGGTGCCTGGCCCAGCGATAAGGGCCGCCAGTGACAAGGGAGTGCTTTTCTCTGAATTGAAGATTAGTGGACCAGTGCCGGCCAAGCGTGTGATGGACCCAAACAAGCAAGAGCAAACCAAGCCCGCCCAGCGCCACGCCCGCCCAGCGCAGCCAGCTAGGGAAGGGGGCTGCAAAAAAGCCAAGCCAGACGGGGTTGGCGGCATAGGCGACCGCTACGGCAATCATATACACGAACAAGATAAAGCGAAGCAAGATGCTCCACCAGCCTTCACGCTCGATGGCTTCTTTTTGGACAAACCAGCTACTGCGGTCAGTTCGACGTATCTTCCAGCCAAAGTATGCGCGGACGACAAGAACCGCAATGAACAAGATGAAAAAGATGCTTCTGAAATATGTCTCGATATTCATTATCCGCTCGCGTCTTTGAAAATACCCGCCTCTACCATACGCCCGGCAGCAGCCGGTAGCGCACTCGTTCGGCGTACTCGCGGTAACCGCCTAGTCCCTCGCGCAGCATGCGATCCTCCGCGCCTGTTTTCACGATGAAAAGCAGCGCAGCCAGCCCGCCGGGGATGAGCGCCCACGGCGAACCCAGCAGCAGCGGCACAGCCAGCGCAAAGGTGATTATTCCAACGTAAAACGGATGGCGCACAAAGCGATAAGGCCCGGTCGTTGTGACAGTGTGCCCGCGTTCCTTCTGGATGCGGGCGTAAACCGCCGCGTAGCGATTGGCCGCCATTGCCCAGGCGATCAACCCCGCGCCGAGCAAGGCCGCCGCAAATGCGCCCCATTGAACCGCCACTGGAATTTCTGGCTTCCACCCAAAGCGCACATCCAGCCCGGCCACGACGTAACTTGCCAACAGCGATACTCTGATGACGGCAGAGAGAATTACATCCCAGGTTTGCACGCCTTCCCTGGGCGCGAGTTCAGCGCGTTCCTCCACCAGTTCGGGGTTGCTCAATTCCTGGTAGATAACTATCACCCCAAGCCCCACGGTGAACGCGCCGACGTACACCCACGCCATCATCCAATCGAGCCGCCAGGACGACACGAACAACATTGCCGCCAGGGCGGCTACAGCGACGAGCGTCTGCGCGAACCTTTTCAGCAGGCGACCGATTTTGATCTTGGCAACTGGCTCGGCTCTCATGATTCACCTCCGAAATCACAGCATTATGCTACCATACGCCCGGCAGCAGCCGATAGCGTGTCTGCTGGGCATACTCCTTATAACCAGGCAACTCTTTTGTCAAGGTCTTGTCTTCCAAATACGTTCGTACCACGTACAACGCTGCCGCTGCAATAGCCGGAATCAGCGCCCACGGCGAACCGAGCAAGAGCGGCGCGGCCGCCTGAGATAGGATCGCGCCGGTGTAGCCGGGATGGCGCACGTAGCGATACGGCCCGCCCGTCGAGACGGTGTGACCCCGTTCTGTTTGGATGCGCACCCCCTCGGCAAAATAGGCATTCGACGCCATTGCCCATAAAAACAAGGCATAGCCCATTACTGTGACCAGCAAGCCGCCAATGTGATACGCCAACGGTATTGGCCCTGTCCAACCCCAGCGAACATCCAGGCCCGCCACCACCCAAGATGCTATTAGAAACGCTCCCACCAGGCCGACAATCCACCTGTCCCAGGCTTTCACGCCTTTGTCTTGCAGCCCCTTTTCGCGCTCGGCCAGCAGCTCGGGATTGATCGGGATCAAGATGAGTGGGTGGGCAGCCAAAAAGGCAGCAACGATAATCAACAGCGCCCAACCCCACATCCAATCTAGCCTGCCTACTGCCAAAAACAGGAGCAGGCCATAACCTACGACTCCTAGACAAGATTGAACAATCCACTTGACAATTTCGCGCCGCGTTTCGGACGAGATTTCAGGTTTGGTTGGCCTATCTTTCATCTTGCCTCCTGCTTTCAGGCTGGCTAACGCTTATTGCGCTTCGTGTATCACCGCTCCCGCGCTGGGGGGGAATAAAAATTATTGCCCCTTGTCTTTATTGATAGTGATTCTTATTATCAATAATAAACCATCTTGGCGAAAGGACAAGTGACACATGTCACGCTTTATGTGCGCAATGCCGCCACCAGCCGGCGCCGCGGTCGGTCATTGGCCCAGCGACCATTGGGCCTATCCTATCGCTTCGTGGCATCTTGCTCACCTCCTTTCGAAAGAACCTGGTAGGTTTAATGCAGCCGATCCACCTGGTCTGCAATTCGGCTTTCAACATCCGCCATAATGACTTTTCAATTTACGAGTGTTTTTGCTAAAAAATGCTTGCAGGCTTATAATAGATCAAGTGAGCTGGCAGTTAAAAAATGCCCCCTGTATTCAGACAGGTTGGGCAAGCCTGCAGCACTTGAGAAAGCTGATGAATACAGACAAGACCAACACTTTTCAATCACTGTTGCGCGATATTCGCGCGGCGCTGGGACGCGCCGATTATGCTGCGGCCGAGGCTAAATGTGGCGAGGCAATGCCCCTGGTCGAACAGTTGCCTGCAAGCAGCCGGCCAGCCGGGCAGGTTGACCTGTTGGAATTGCGCAGCGAGCTTTACCAGTTCCAATACAAGTATGATGAAGCCATGGCCGACCTGGAAGCGATGCTGGCAGCCGCGCCCACTCGCGTGCGCGTGTTAGAAGCCGAAGCGCTGATAGGCTATGTATGTGTCCTGCGCGGCCGTTATGATGAGGCAGTAGAAAAACTGAGCGCAGTGGAAGCCGAAGCGCGCTCGTTGGGCGCGGCGCGCGCCCAGGCGCTGGCTTGGCGGGGCATGGGCAATGTAGCCTGGCGGCGCGGCAACACCGACGAGGCTCTGCGCTGCCTTTCACAGGCGCTCGACATGTTCCGCAAGTTGGATGACGTTGAAATGCAGATGCGCGTGCTGCGCTTTTTGGGGCACGCTCGCTACGACCGGGGCGAATATGACCGGGCCATCAAAAGCCATCAAGAATGTTTGAATTTGGCCTTGGCGCTCAAGAACCAGCGCGTGGCTGCAATGGAGCTGAATAACCTGGGCGAGTGTTATCAGGCCATGTACAACATGGAGCGCGCCCTAGAAAATCACACCCGCAGCCTGGCCATGCGCGAGGAATTGGGCATTGACCCCGGGCCAGATGTCATCCGCAACCTGGGCGTAGATTTGATCGCACTCGGCCGCTACGATCAGGGCCTGCCGCGCTTGCAAGATGCCTTGCAGCGCGCCCGCGCTCAGGGCAATGCCGATTTTATCATGCAGGCGCTCAACAGCCTGGGCCGGGCTCACCTGGCAATGAAGCAAGCCGCCGAAGCAGCGGCGGTGGGGCATGAATTGTTAAAGATGGCCGAACAAGTAGGCGGAGCCAATGTGCATCGCTCTCAGGCACTGTTGATTTTGGGGCTGGCCTGCCTGGCCCAAGGCCAGGCTCAGCCAGCTCACGCTCATTTGCAAAATGGCCTGTTCGCTGCCCAGGCCAGCCGCAGCAGCGGCGCGCTCTTGTGGGAACTGCACGCCGGGCTGGGCGAAGCCTCGCCTTCGCCTATGCTGGCCGAGGTTCATTTTCGCATCGCCGCCGATTTGATTATGCAAACAGCGGCGGCTATTGAAGAAGATGGCGACCTCAGAACACAATTCTTGAATCATCCCGATATCCGCAAGATTCTCAACCGAACTCGGCCAGCCACATGACGAGGAAATAGTTTATGAGTGACCAATTGCCCCAAGACCCGCCCCAGAGCCAACGCAATGGTGGCCTGGATGTGAGCGGCGGCCAAGTGCAAGTGGGCCGAGACGCAGCCGGGCGCGATATTCAAACCGCCGGACGTGATATTGCCGGGGGCGATATCCAAACCGCCGGGCGCGATATTGTTGGGCGAGATGTCATCTCGGTCACCACCACCCAAACCGGCTTTACCGCCACGGCTGTGCAGAAATTGCTCGTTACGATGGCGGTTTTACTTTGTGCAATGTTTTTCTGCGGCTTTTCAGGCGGCATTTTTGTGGGCGGCGGAATACTGGCTATAGCCAAAACCAACCCTCAACTGCCAGATCGCCAAGATGCTCAGGTGATGACAGAACTGTTTGCCACATTAGATAGCAAGCAGGCCAACGCGCCCTTTGAGTTCACAGCCAGCCGGTCGCAAGTTGATACGGCTGCTCTTCTCAAGACTGTGCAAACGGCAGCCGCCGAGCCGCCAACGGCTTTCCTTGGGGCGTTCTTTGGCGAAAAGCAAATGAACTCGTATGTTTACTACGAACTGGCCCCCCAACTTGGCCTGAGCGATACCCAGGTGCGCTTTTTGCCGGAGGCGGGCCATTTTGCTATGGCGGGCAAACGGACTGGAACAAAGTTTGTGGCTACCTTCTGGGTGACGGCCGGAGACAATCCATTGCGGCTGGAATCGGTTGCAGTGCAAGTGTTGGATAGCGGCGGCTCTTTTGGTTGGGTCGCCATTCCACTGCCCTCGTGGGTGCTGCAACCCCTGGTGAATCAGGCGAATGATTTATTCAAGGACAGCGTCAAGATCAATAGTGTGACAGGCACAAAGAATGGCTGGATGGTGTCTGGCGCCAAACAGTAGCGGCGAGGTGAGGCATGTCTGATCAAGAAAACGACAAGGGCGGCGTAAACATTGGTGGAGGCCGCGTCTCTGTAGGGGGCAACCTGGCGGGCGGCGACCAAATTCGGGCCGGCAACGATGTGGTGGGCGGCAACAAGACCACCGCCGGTGGCGATATTGTCGGCCGCGACAAGGTCACTTTTGGCGCATCGGCCCAAGACCTGGCCCAATACTTTGCCGAAATCTACCGGCAAATTGAGGCCCGCCCCCGCGACCCCAACGTGGACAAGGCAGAGGTCAAAGATACTGTCGAGAAAATAGAACAGGAAGCCCGCAAGGGCGAGCAGGCCAATGCCAACAAGGTGGAACGCTGGCTCAAATTCTTGGCCTCGATGGCTGACGACATCTTTCAGGTCACAGCCGCCACCTTGGCTAACCCACTTGCCGGCGCCGCCAAGGTCATTCAACTGGTGGCCCAAAAAGCCAAAGAAGAAAACCCCGGCGGGGGTTAAGCTCAATACTGCTCAAATAACCTCGCTGGCGTATGGGCAGGTTTCAAACCTGCCCCCACGAATAACACCGTATTTGAAGGGTATTGGGGTTAAGCTTGCTTCGTTTTATTCTTCGCCGCCTGGCGATTACTCCCTTGGCTCTGCTGCTGGTCAATTTTATCGGCTTTGCCTATGCCTATTTGGTCAAGCCGATCATGGCTTCTCGCAACCCCTATTCAGCTTTGTTGAGCAACGCCGTTCCACTGGCGCCCACTTACCTGGCCTACCTGGGCCGGGTGTTTTGCTTGGATTTTGGCATATTGCCAAATAACCAGCCTGTGGCCGAGGCGGTGGGCAATGCCACACTGGCCAGCCTGGGCCTGGTCGTTTTAGCTTCGTCTCTAAGCATCGTCGTCGGTTTGCTGATAGGGTTGCGGGCAGTTCACTCGGAACCGGCGCGCGTTTCTTTTTGGTTGCCTCTGGTGTGCACGGTGGGCTTGGCTTCGCCCAGTTTTTATGTGGCGGTCTTGCTCATAACGGCCTCAGTCATTTATTTGTTATGGGGACCTACCCAGCAGGCTTTGCTGCCTTTTCAAGGCTTTGGGTGGGATGCCCACCTGGCGCTGCCGACGGCGGCGTTGATGGTGCAGCCCACGGTGAGAATCGCGCGCGTCACGGCTGGCTTGCTGGCGGGCGAACTGAATAAGCAATATGTCGTGACGGCGCGCAGCCTGGGGCACACCTGGCGGGCAGTTTTGCGGCGGCACGCCCTGCGCAACATCTTGGCTTCTGTCCTCATCACCATCTCTGGCTCGTTGCGCTTGCTCATTGCCGAACTGATTATTGTGGAGCGGCTGTTCGGCTGGCCGGGCCTGGGGCGCATGCTTTCCAATGTATTGGTATCACCCTTGACATCGCTGAATCCCTTTGCGCCATCTAATCCGCTGTATCTTGACCCCCCTTTGTTGGCGGCTGTCATGACAGTGTTGGCCGCCTTGTTTTTGATGGTAGACCTGGTCGTTTCCATCCTGGTGCGACAGATTGACCCAAGGTTACGCGAGTGAGGTGAGTCTTTGTCAAAACGCCTTAATGGGTCATTGTGGCTGGGTGGGGTGATCGTCGCTCTCTTTGTGCTAATGGCCGCCGTGGGGCACAAGCTGGCTCCACGCGATCCCATGACAGAGAATTATGTTTTCCAGATTGACGGCAAAATTATCACGCCGCCCATCCGCCCATTTGCCGTCCGCGATTACCCGCTTGGCGCAGATGTGGCCGGGCGCGATGTGCTGAGCCGCCTGCTGTGGGCAGTGCGCCCGACGATGATGATGGTTATCGCTGTGGCTGCCGCGCGCTTGTTGCTGGGGTTGGCAATTGGGCTGCTATCTGGATGGTCGCAAAGCTGGCTGGGCCGCTTCTTGGAGACGGCCACCTCTGCGGCTTTGGCCGTGCCGGTGCTCATCATCGCCTTAGCCGGCATTACGGCCGTTGGCCAGAGTCGGGGACTGGTGGCTTTTATCATCGGGCTGGCGCTGACGGGCTGGGCAGAGACCGGGCGCATGGTTCACGAGCAGACCCGCGCCATCAAAGGGCAAGCCTATGTCGAGGCGGCCCGCGCCCTGGGCGCTTCGGGCCAGATGATTCTATTGCGCCACGTGCTGCGCCAGATTGCGCCGATGGTGTGGATGCTGCTGGCGTTTGAGGTTAGCAGCACGTTATTGGTGGCTTCAGAGTTGGGCTTTTTGGGCTATTATATCGGCGGCGGCGCATGGATTGAAGTGAGCGATTTTGCCGCCGTCAACATTGCCGGCTTGCCTGAACTGGGGCAGATGCTGGCAAGCTCGATGGTGTCGCTCACTGCGCCGTGGGTGATGTTGGTAGTGGGCACGGTCATTTTCGCTGCCATTCTGGGGTTTAACTTGTTGGGCGAGGGCCTGCGGCTAGAGCTCAGCCCAGAACAGTTGCATCAACGCACGTTGCTTTCAACAGTGACCGAGCGGGTGGGGCGGCGAGTGCAGGACACTCTCATGTCGCTGGAGGATCTTTCCCCGCGTACCCGGCGGCTGGTCTGGGGCATTGTGGCAGGTGTTGTGGTCGTTGTTGTTGGAGGGGTGATTTTGTGGCGCGGGCAGGGCCAGGCGCAGCAGCCTCCTATGCGCCAAGAGTTGATTATTCCGGGAGGGCATTTGTGGGCCACCGAGCGGCGCGACCCTTTTGGCACATTATACGCTGATGTGACCGGCCCACAGCAGCCTGAAATTGCTTGGGTCTGGCAAAACTCAGAAGGTTTGGCCGGCGGGCCGGCGGTGGCGGCAGATGGGGTGCTGTATGTTGCTTCATCTGAAGGGGTGTTGTGGTCCATTGCTCCAGATGGGCAACCCCGCTGGCAGGTGGCATTGGAAGTGGAACCGGTCGGCGCGCCGGCGCTAGGGTCGCAAGGAGATATTTACATCGCCGATAAGGCTGGTGGCTTGTCGGCCGTGTCGCCCGATGGCAAACCCATGTGGCGATTCAGGCCAAGCAGCGAGCGTGAAGCGACCTCTGGCCCCATTGTAGGGCCAGACGGCACAATTTACTATACCACTATTGATGCCATTCAGGCTGTGACTCCGCAAGGTGATGGGCTGTGGAAGGTGCTGGCTTCCGACTATTATGTCTACATGCCGCCCCGCCTGGCCCCCAACGATCGCCTGGTTTTCTTGAAGGAAGGCGTGGTTGATCTGGATGATGGGACCTTGCTAGATTTTACCAAGGCTCTGGTGGGCGAACAGCAGCAATTTGTTGACCCGATGTATTTTGTGGGCGCAAACGGCGAGCTGTACTATCTATCGGGCAATACAGCCATCCAGTGGCGCAGAGCAGGAGAGGAAATTGAACTGCTGGGCGAACTGAGATGGGCAACCCCCAGTGAAATATCTTGGCGCTTTCCAACCGACGTGGGCACTACTAGAGAGCGTTTTGCCTGGATGTTTTATGCCAGCCAGTACTATGATACAACTTTTGTGTGGATTGACCAAATCAGCGCGCAAGCCAGCCAAGTTCGCCTGCCCATGCGCAGAGGCGAGTTGATTGGCGTGGATCAGTTTCCTACCGCCTACCTGTGCAATTCACAAAGCAGTGCGGGCGCAAATTGCCTGGCCCTGCGGCCTGGCTCGGACAAGCCAGTGTGGGAAATACCCCTGGACCAGGGCCATACCTTTGCCGGCGGCGCATTGGCGCCGGGCAGGCTCTATGTGGCGATCGAAGAGGGTTTTTTGTACGCCTTGAGCGATGTGCAATGAGCGACGCGCAATCCAGCCAGTGAGCCTCATTGTCAACTCTGCCACCCTTGCAAAGGTTTCCAAACCTTCGCAAGGGTTAAGCCTGAGCAGTTGCAAGATGCCGGAACAATCGGAGGTGCTATGGATTTGAGCGGTAAATCTCTGGGCAATTATGAAATTGTGGCCGAAATTGGCGCAGGCGGCATGTCCACCGTCTATCGCGGCAATCAGCCATCGCTTGGCCGGCAGGTGGCGATCAAGGTGCTGTCCAGCGAATTGGCCCGTGATAAATCGTTTCGCGAGCGTTTTGCGCGCGAGGCGCGCGCCCTTGCTCAGTTGGCGCATCCCAATATCTTGCCGGTGTATGATTTTGGCCAAGACAATGAAACCGGCGAGCTGTATTTTGTAATGCAACTGATCGAGAGCGGCACGCTGGCGCAGCGCATGGGCCAGCCGATGGAAGTGGAGGCGGCGGTGCGCATCACGGCGCAAATTGCGCGCGCGCTAGAGTATGCTCACAAGCGCGGGCTGGTTCACCGCGATGTCAAGCCAGCCAATGTGCTGCTCACGCCCGATGGGCACCCGCTGCTATCTGATTTTGGCATTGCCCGGATGATGGAAGAGACTCACCTGACGCAAACCGGTGTTAGCCTGGGCACGCCCGCCTACATGTCGCCCGAGCAGGCCAAGGGCGGCGTGGTGGACCCTCGCACCGATCTCTATGCGCTGGGGGTGATGGCCTATGAGATGCTGGCCGGCAAGCTGCCGTTCACGGCCGATACGCCAATAGGCATGTTGCACCAGCGCGCCTATGTAGCGCCGCCGCCGCTGCGCAGCCTGCGCCCCGATTTGGCGCGCTCGGTGGAAAAAGTGGTGATGCGCGCCCTATCCAAAGACCCGGACCAACGTTACGCTTCGGCGGGCGAGTTTGCCGATGCGCTGGAACAGGCCCTGGCTGGCAAGTGGAGCCTGCCCTTGCCGATTCTGCGCCGGACCGCTGC